>CALJUC010000246.1 GCA_937975585.1 uncultured Moraxella sp.
AGATTTAAGTCTGATACGGATTTTCTGGTTAGCCATGCCAGTAAGCTCCTAATATGGTTTATAGATAGGGTTAAGTTCTGCGTTGGGTGTTAAGCTGTTATTGAGTTAGCACTTAGTTGCATTTTTTAAAACAAAAAAAATTCCAGTCCCACTTCAACTGTTGCTTTATTAACACAGATGTTAATAAAGTGGTCAGTTAGTGAAACTGTGGTTTTGTTTTAGTGTCGCAATCGATGGAGCGACTGTATCAAAGGGCTCGCTATTTAGCGTATTTGATAGCACTATTTGCTATCGCCCTGCAATAAGTTAAGTGGGCTGTATTATACAGATTTTTGCGGGCTTTGCAAGTGATTTTGTCGTTTGTTTTTAGATTGATAAAAAGGTTTTTCGATATAGTTATGCGTTAGAACAGACAATATGACCGTCAACAAAAACACCAACGGTAGATACACATAATACACGCCCATCGGCCAAGCAAAGTTAAAGCTCGGCACGACTAACAATGCCAAGTAAATCACCAGCCCGTGCATCAAATAAATGCTATAGCTGATTTCCCCTAAAAATATTAACACTTTGTTTTGTAAGGCATTAAAAAAATCATAACCACTGGCAATTACACTAAACAAAAGGGTGATACATAGCATTTGGGTCAGTGAATATGGCTTAGTGTATATCATAATCCCCAACGCTAATAATGGTACTAGCCCATGCATCAATGGCGTAAATCGTTGCTGTAATGCCTTAAACCGTGGCGCAAAATATACAGGGATCATAGCGAGTATAAATAGCAGATACAACTGTGGAATACTGTGCATAAATAAATATATCGCCACTGCCGTGGTTGCTAACACAAACAGGCTATACTTAACTGTCAGTTTGGGCTGTCTATGCAACAAAAACGCTAATAAGGGTAAAATAGAATAAAACGCCCATTCATAAATCAGTGTCCACACTGCCCCAGCGATTAACGGCTTGGCATAAAAATGCGGCAATGGTGGCACATTAAACCCAAGCCATTTCCCGAGCCACAACAATAACCCTGCCCAATCAATCGCTACCCCATTCTGCCCAATAAAAATCACCGCACACAATATAGCCAATGACAGATATAACGGATAAATACGTTTGGCGCGTCCTGAATAGAGCTTTATCCAATCGGTTTGCGCTTGTTTGAGCTTGTTAAAAAACAAATAACCCGTAATCATAAAAAATAACGATACGGGTACCGCGCCCATGTTATTTAACAATGGGATAGTCGGTGATATCCACTTACCGGTATTGGCAAACCCATAGGTAATATAGAAATGGTAAGCAAACACAGAGGTTGCCAATATACCGCGTAAGCCATCAATCGGTGATTGGCGTGACAATACCACAGGGTCAATTTGATTCGTGATGACGCGATTAAGTCTAGGAATACGTTTTCCAAGCCAGCAAAACATCACTAAGGTCAATAGATAAACAACAGGCAATAATAATTGATTCAGAGACACGCGTGGTAAGTTTCCTACTCAAACAAAATAGCATGGGTAACGTTTGATTACCCCATGCTATTAACCTTTCGTAACATAAATATAAGCTAAATTAGTCTAATAAAATATCGTACTGTTCTTGGTTATAGCGGCTATCAACCTCTACCCCAATCGGACGACTGAGTACGTACTCAAATTCTGCCACCGTATCCGCTTCACTCGATAACAGCATATCCACAATCACACTACTGGCGACAATGGTAAATTTCTTCGCTGCATTATAGGTACGGGCACAACGCATCAACTCGCGGAAAATCTCAAGACATACGGTTTCTTGGCTTTTGACAAAGCCTTTTCCGCCACAAGTCGGACATGGCTCACACAGTTGCTGCTGTAGACTTTCGCGTGTGCGTTTACGCGTCATTTCAATCAGACCAAGATTAGATACTTGGCTGATATTGGTCTTGGCGTAGTCACGTTTTAGCTGCTCTTGAAGGCTGGCAAGCACATCGTCACGATGCTCTTGCTCTTGCATATCAATAAAGTCCAGAATGATAATGCCGCCCAAGTTGCGTAGACGTAATTGACGGGCAATCGCATGCGTGGCTTCGAGGTTGGTCTTATACACAGTATCTTCGAGTGAACGACCACCGACAAATGAGCCCGTATTGACATCAATCGTGGTCATGGCCTCGGTTTGGTCAATGATGAGATAACCACCCGACTTCAAATTAACACGGCGGTTTAACGCATCACGCAGGTCATCTTCAACACGATGCACATCAAACAATGCCTGTTCACCCTCATACAGTTGGATACGTGGATAAATCAGGGGTACAAATTCTTTCGCAAATAAGCGGATATTTTCGCAGACATGGCGATTATCCACGGTGACGCGTTCTGTGGCTTCTCCAATTAAATCGCGAATGGCACGTAGTGGTAGTGACAAATCTTGATAAATCAGCTCAAAACGGCGATTTTTTGGTGTTACATCGCAACGCGCCTGTACGGTACGCCACAGTTGCAGTAAGTAGTAAATATCTTCTTCTAGCTTATGACGAGGGATATTTTCCGCAGCGGTGCGCGCAATCAAGCCACCTTGTAGTCTGACTTGGTGCAATAATTCGCCCAATTCTGTTTTGAGGCGTTCACGCTCTTCGCCATCAATCCGCTGAGAGATCCCAATATGCTCACCATAGGGCAGATATACCAAATAGCGTGATGGCAGTGAAATATCGGTGGTTAAACGTGCGCCTTTACTGCCTAATTGGTCTTTAATCACTTGGACTAAAATCCGTTGGCCTTCATGTAAGCGGTTTTCGATAAGTTCAGGGGGTGGCGGTTGGTAAGAGGGCGTTGTTAACGCTAGTGTGGCCGTATTACTATCAAGACTGTCCAAAGGATTTAACGTCTTATCAATAGACTCACTATCATCACTGAGTGGTAAAGCGCTATTGATAGAATTGGGAGGGAGCGGCTTCGGCAGTTTTTGTCGCATTGGCTGCATATCATTGACATGCAAAAATGCGGTACGCGACTGGCCAATATCAATAAAAGCGGCTTGCATACCGGGCAGTACACGCACCACGGTACCCAAATAAATATTACCCACCGAACCGAGTTTGCTATGCCGTTCGATAAAAATCTCAGTTAGGATACCTTCTTCGAGTACCGCCACACGACTTTCTGTCGGACTGATATTAATTAATAATTCTTCGGTCATATTGTACTACTTATTGTAAAATTTTCGTCACCGCTATTCTACTCGAAGTCGTTAATTTTGACCAATGTAAAAGTTTTTGCCTAACCCCTATCATGGCTATGGGTTAATACCCGCTCATCACTCTCAGGATAATAATAAGCAAGAAAGCTCATTGACCGAATCCGCTAACGCAGTCGGGTTTTCTTGCACCAACACGCCCGCCACTTCACAGCCATAACTCACTGCAACGCTGTGCATACCCATATTATTCGCCATGCGAATGTCATGGATACTATCACCCACCATCACCGCATGCTCGACTTGATGGCCAGTTTCCGCCAATATTTGCTCAAGCATCAATGGATTCGGTTTACCGGCGGTTTCATCCGCACAGCGTGAGGTGATAAAAAACGGCTTAATCCCCGACCCCTCAAACACACGCTCCAAGCCGATACGTTTTTTACCGGTAGCAACCGCCAAAGTTTTGCCCGCGCGGTGTAAGGCGTGAATCAAATCGTAAATCCCGTCAAACAATTCGTCTTTGTCACAATGCTGCACGTAATAGTCGGCATAGTCTGCCAAAATCGCGTCGTGCTTGTCCGGATGATCAGGAAACAACATGGCAATCGCTTCAACCAAGGCGATACCGATAATACCTTTTGTGGCTTCAGAAGTGACACTTACGCCATTGGCATTGGCAGCATGGTGCATGGCATCCACGATTAAGCCAATTGAGTCCATTAAAGTACCATCCCAATCAAAGATAATCAGTGATTTATGGGAAAAGTCGTTCATATTATGTCCCTTACGCTGTTTTTGTACCAATCAGGCTTTGCATATCGTCTGGTAATGGTGCGCTAATCACATCATATTCAGGAATCTCAAGCTGATGTGCATGCAGGCATAAACGGCGCACGTTTAATTTGTCCTGTGGGTTGTATTTGTCATCACCAAGTAGTGGATGGCCGATACTTGCCATATGCACACGGATTTGGTGCGTGCGTCCGGTTAATGGCTTGGCTTCGATTAACGTCACTTTTTGCCCGTTAATGTCAAGTTTTTGGATAACCTTGACCTGGGTTTGGCTTGGTTTGCTGTCTTCTGATTTGGCATGGACTTTGACCCGACGCTCACCACTTGGTAAGTTAAACTTTAATAACGGTTTATCAATGACCTGACTGTCTTTACCGACCCAACCATCTACCAAGGCAAGATAAATTTTTTGCATCGTCTTTTCGCGTAGGTGTTCTTGCAAGGCTTTTAGCGTTGAGCGTTTTTTGGCAATCATCAGTAAGCCAGAGGTATCTTTGTCAATGCGATGTACCAGCTCAAGGTATTTTTTACCCGTGGCTTCTCGCATTGCTTCAATCACGCCAAACGATTCGCCACTGCCACCATGCACAGCAAGGCCAGCCGGTTTATTGAGTACCAGCAAACCATCGTCTTCATAAATAACGCGTTCAAGTAAACCTTGGGCAAACTCAGCACTGATAATCGGTTTTTCACGCGTGGCGAGTTTGACGGGTGCGATACGTACAATGTCGTTACGCTCAAGTTTGTCATGCGGTTTACAGCGCTTGCCATTCACGCGGATTTCATCACTGCGAATCATGTTATACACGTGCGAGCGTGGCAAGCCCTTGAGACGTGATAATAAAAAGTTATCAACGCGCTGGTCATGCTGTTGGCGTGTCACGGTCAGATAGTTGACTTTAGAAAAATCTAAAATCTCGTCATCGGCCGATTGCGGCTGTTTGCTTGAGTGACTGGTCTTATTCTGGGTTTTTGCCTTGATATTCGTTGAGTCGGCTGTTGATTTGTCACGCGGGGTTCGATTGGGCGCTTGGTTAGGCATTGCACCTTTACCGTCTTGCGGATTGGATGAGCGTTGGCGCTGCTCATTGGGGCGACGTGCCGGACGCTGCTTTTGTTGTTCGCGTGTCATATTTTAATAGCCGTTTGATAAAAAATTTGCTATAGTTTAACAGTTTAGTGTGGCTATCGCTATCGATTCCCGGAGCGATGCACCGATATGGACGTGATTTAACGTAGTACAGCCTATCACACTGATGATTCGACACGGTGACGCATGGGGTCTGTTAAATCGACGGCTGGTCACAGCGATATTGGTATCCCTGTGATAGGACGCGGCACACTAATACCCAATATTTTCGTGTTTGCTTAAAACCATATTTTTGAACTATTTTTGAATATTGTTTTAAGATATTTTAATGTTTATTTAACCCAATTTTTGCACAAACACATACAAGTAAGAGAAGATAATTGTCAGTTCAACCGGCTATTAAGTAGTATTGGCAAGATTACCATAATTTAACTTTTTGATTTGATGGCGGTCGGCTGTGCCTTACAACCACAACCCACCTGAACTACCCACCGATATGGCAATGGTAAAATAACCTGATACATTGGCACTCGATAAGCCCAATGCGCGTTAAAAAACAGGATTTTGTAAAACCATTGATGTTATCACCATCAATACATGCAACAAATATGAACTAGAATCAGTGTGGTATTCCTGCTTTAAGCGCTTGCGTTATGCATGTTGCTTTAGGCATTTAGCTACCTGAGTACATGACAGACCGGTTAAGTGCTTATCGCGCTTAGCCTTGATTGGTAACGTATTGGTGTGCCTAACACCAAGCTAAACACTATTTGTGATAAATTGTTGAGTTAACAGTATTTTCTACCCTTGTATGTTTTGTGTGTAAGGAGACTGCACATGAAACGTATCTTAATTAATGCCACCCACGCCGAAGAAATTCGCGTTGCCCTCTGTAATGGTAATCACCTTTACGATTTTGACTTAGAAAATCGTACCCGCGAGCAAAAAAAAGCCAATATTTATAAAGGTCGTGTGACCCGCGTCGAACCCTCATTAGAAGCAGTTTTCGTTGAATACGGCTCAATGCGTCAAGGCTTCTTGCCAATTCGTGAAATCGCTAGTGAATACCTTGCCGGTGAGGCACGCTCTACCAACAACATCAAACAGTTAATCAAAGAAGGCGATGAGCTCATCGTCCAAGTCGAAAAAGAAGAACGCGGTAACAAAGGCGCTGCTTTATCAACCTTTATTTCACTTGCGGGTCGCTACTTGGTATTGATGCCAAATAACCCACGTGGTGGCGGTATCTCACGCCAAATCTCAGGCAAAGTTCGTGAAGAAATGAAACAAGCCTTGGCGGATTTGAACCTACCAAAAGGCATGAGTGTGATTATTCGTACCGCAGGTATTGGCAAAACCACAGAAGACCTACAACACGACCTTGACCATCTATTGAGCATTTGGAAAGGCATTCAACAACAAAACCAAAAATACCCTGCCCCTCGCCTTGTCCACCAAGAAGCGGGTGTGGTGACTCGTGCCGTGCGTGACTACCTACGCGACGATATCGCAGAGATTTGGGTCGATAACGAAAATGCTTATAATGAAGCGGCGAACTTTATTGAAGCGGTAATGCCACAGCAACTTGCTAAATTACGTAAATACGCTGACTATGAGCCAATGTTTGCCCGCTTTGGTATCGAAAAACAAATTGAAACCGCTTACCAGCGTGAAGTACGCTTACCATCAGGTGGCTCAATCGTTATCGACCAAACTGAAGCCTTGGTGTCGATTGATATTAACTCATCAAAAGCGACCAAAGGCGCAGACGTTAGCGAAACTGCTTTTAACACCAACCTTGAAGCGGCCGATGAAATCGCGCGTCAGTTGCGTCTACGTGATATGGGTGGCTTGATTGTCATTGACTTTATTGACATGGCAACCGATGAACACCAAAAACAAGTTGAAGCCCGTCTAAAAGACGCCACCAAAAATGACCGCGCACGCTTACAATTTGCTGAGATTTCACGTTTTGGCTTACTTGAGATGAGCCGTCAGCGCCTGCGTCCGTCACTTGAAGAAGCAACAGGCTTTTTATGCCCACGCTGTCATGGCACGGGTATGATTCGTGATTTACGTTCGCTTGCGTTATCAATCATGCGTCAAATTGAGCAAAAAGCGCTGCAAGAACGTCAAGGTGAAATCCAAGCCGAAGTGCCGACCGATATCGCCGCTTTCTTATTGAATGAAAAACGCGATAGCCTTGTGTACTTGGAGCAAGAAAGTGGCACCCGTATCACCATCTTGCCACACGCGCACATGGAGTCGCCGAATTTTGCTATCACATACAATCGTGAAGGCTTTGCGCCATCTAGCTATGAGCGCGTGAGTGAGAGCCAACAGCAAGAGAACAAAGACCGCGGCTATGATACTAGCGATTGGCACACGGATGACGCCAATGAAAAACCTCGTGTCCTACGTAATGGCACAGCGGCCAGTGCCTGGTCAGCTGCGGATACCGCCAATGTATCAAATAAAGGCAATAAAAACGCCCAAAACAACCAACAAACCGCGCAAAAAGCCTCTGCTCCAGTAGCCCAACCAGTCGCACAACAAGCACAACCAGCCCCCGCTCAAACTTCTGCTGTGGCTTGGTTATCAAACTTGTTTGCCCCAACACAGCAAGCACAAGTCGCGCATAGCGTGAGCAGTCAAGATGCGGCAGCGGCGATTGAAAGTATCGTTAATACCGGTGCCAAAAGTTTAGGTATCCAAGGTCAATTGGCGTACCCAACCGCAGTCACTACTGCGCCAGTAGCCGAGACAAGCAACGAGTCATCAGCTACCCCAACCAACAATAACAAAGACAACGATAAAGACGATGAGCGTCGTGGTAAACGCCCATCACGTAAACCAAAGAACAAAAAATCAAGCCGTTATGACGCAGACAATGTCAGCACTGAAGCAGCAGAAGATAGTCAGCGCAGTGACAACAAAGCAGAGTCAGAAACCGATGCATTGCCACGTCGTGAGCCAAATAGCCGTCGTGAACCACGCGGTGAAAAACAACGCCAAGCGGCTTTGACCATTGATGCAGTCGATAATCATACTAACGTTGTGGCGCAAACTGCTGAGCCAACCGCTGTACCAGAGCGTCAAAACAATAAAGGCGATGAGAACAAACGTCAAAAATCAGAGCGCCAACCACGTCAAGGCCGTGCTGACCATGATAAGGCTAAAGCCAACAAACCGGCTGACCCGTCACAACTACAAATGCAAGTGCATAAAGTAGATAGCCAAGCGCCAACCGCGGACACAACGATTCATCTATCATTGGACGATAGCAAACCGAGTCGCGCTAACCACCCTAGCACTGTAGCGAAAACTGCCGAAAACGAAGCAGCCTCTATGCCAGTCGTTACAGCAACGACTGAACCAAGCGCAGGCGTTGCCAACGCTCAGGCGCCAGTAGAACAAGTAGCAGCCGTCACTGAAACTGCCGTCGTTGAAACGACTGAAAGCCAACCGGTTGAAGCCTCTGCCCAACCATCGGTCAGCTTAAACGTTGTACCAACGCAAGGCCGTGCCAAAAATGACCCACGTGAAGTGTACCGTGCCTATCGCGAACGCCTACAAGGTACACCGAGCATTGCACCTATCGCTGCCCCTGCGAGCAAAATCACCGGTACCGTTAAGCAATTTATCGTGGCACAACTGGGTGCCGATGCGACGGATAACGGTGATAGCGTTGTCACAAGCTTTATCAAAGCCGTGGCGCATTTTAACCAAGCGTTTAGCCAACCGACGGTTCAAGCACCAAGCACAGATAGCTTACCTGAGTTTGACCAGTTCTTTAAAAACTATGGCTATCAGCATCTAACGGCACAAAACTTACAGGCGTATCATCAGATGATTACCCCTGCCAATCAGTTCCAAGTGAATGCAGGCAAAACCCAAGCTGAACCAGCCCCGGTAACTCAACGCGCCAGCAATGACCCACGTGGTCAAGTCGTTGCCGTGGAAGTAGAAGCAACCTCAGCAGATGCCAAACCTGTAGCGTCAACGGATGCCACTGTGAATCCTGTTGATAGCACCATCGCTGACAATACCGCCACTGACAACACTATCGTTGATACGGTGCCTAGCGAAATTGCCCATGCCGCAAGTTACGCGACTGGCAGCGTGGGTGCATGGATTGTAAGCCGCTTAGGCGCACAAGGCCAACAAATGATTGATGCCGGCCAATTGGTGAACGCGTATTTATTGGCCCATGCAACTAATGTTAGTACCGATGCCACTGTCGATGTTGAAACGACAACAGCGGATAGCCAATTAGCGGCGACTACTGAGGCCGGAATCCCTGAAGACGTGGTTGCAGCGGGATTTATTGAAGTGCCGCATAGCGCTGACATGACGATCGATGCCATTAGCGTTGATGCTGATGAGATGGCAGATGATGGCCAAAACAAAAGCAAAACCACACCGGCCAGCTATAAAAACATGATTGAAAGCGTGGCAGAACAGCTAAAGCCTTCAGTGGGTAGTGTGCTGAATTTACCAACGCCAAAAGCACCCAAAGCGCGTACGCGTAAAGCCAAAACCACGGATAAACCAGCGGCCAAACCAAAAACGCGTACCAGCAAAAAAATCGAAAATGCGGTCATTGTCAAAAAATCGGCAACTTCTGCATCAACTGAAACCGTAACGCCTGATAGCTCAGTTGATAACTCAACCGATAGCCAAGACTGATTCATTTAGTCAGGCAAAAGAAAACCGCCCAATTCATCAATTGGGCGGTTTTTTTATTTAATAAATTTTGATAGCGTCACAATCTATATTATTTAGTGTGCTGACTTACCGCGCATTTTACTCACCATCGTCACAATACCCACCACAATCAGACCGGCAACCAGACCAACCAAAGCATTTAATAGATTTGTGGTCAATCCACTGAACACACCCGATAAATCACCCAAATGTTCAATACCGTGGTGAATACTACTAATCCCATGCGCCAAGATACCACCACCGACCAAGAACATGGCAATCGTACCGGCCACTGATAAAATCTTCATCAAAATTGGGGCAAAGCTTAGTAAACCACGACCCAGACTTTGCGCCGCGCTTGAGTTTTGTTGCACAAGATATAAGCCCGCATCATCCATCTTGACAATCATAGCCACTAGACCATATACACCGAATGTCATTACCAATGAAATGAGTGATAAGACAAGCGCTTTATCCATTAATGTTGCAGTGGCTGCGAGTGTCCCCAGCGAAATTACAATAATCTCTGCGGACAAAATAAAATCCGTGCGAATCGCGCCCTTAATTTTTTCTTTTTCATGGGCGACCATATCGACATTGGCAGCGTTTGCTTGCATATGCTCTTTTTGCTCGGCATCTGCGTGTTCCACCGAAGGCCAAAACTTATGAATGACCTTTTCCGCACCTTCAAAACACAGATATAAGCCACCCAACATCAACAGTCCCGTAACAAGACTTTGCGATATCGCACTAATAATCAGCGCGAGTGGTACCAAAATCACTTTGTTAATTAATGAACCCTTGGCAACACTAAATACCACGGGCAATTCACGATCTGCTTTGACGCCAGATACCTGATTTGCGTTTAGTGCCAAGTCATCGCCCAAGACACCAGCGGTCTTTTTTACCGCCACCTTGGTCATTACCGATACATCATCCAAAATAACGCTGATATCATCAATCAGCGTCAACAAACTTGCCAGTGCCATATTATTATCCTATTTTTAATCAAATTTTCATTAGCAAAACTACTAAAAATCAACGTCCGCCACCGCAATCTTACGCACGTCAGGTAAGCTAGTTGTTAGTTTACAAACAACCTTATAAAACTCAAGATTTAATTTGTAGCAATGACCCATAACATTCCACCGCTTTTCTGTCATATAAAGTGTGCTACAATAAAAGTTGATAAACATCTATTGTTATGGAATACATTATGACGCTATCTTCTTTAGCAAATACCCATCGCTTAGCTAAGCTGATGACATTGGCACAAGGCAAACTTGCGCGTGCTATTGGGATAACGCTGTTGGCAGGCGGGACCTTTGGGCTTGTAGCTTGTGACAATGCCAACTCATCAACCGTAGCGAAGAACATCGCTTCTCAGCCTGTCACGACTGCGGTGAACGACACACAGCTTAAGCAAAAGCTCAGTGCCAACCTAGTCAAATCTGGTATTGAGGCCAAAGTCTTATCTGTGACCCCAACACCTATGCCAAATATGTACTGGGTAAAAGTCGAAGGATTACCGGCATTTTTTACTGACAGTACCGGCCAATATATTGTACAAGGTGATATTATCAAAGTTGGTAGTGCTAAGCCGGTTCGTGTCAGTGAGGACTTGCTTGCTAAAGACGCCAAAGATGCGATTGCCACCATTGATAAAAAAGACATGATTATTTTCCCAGCCAAGGGAAAAACCAAAGCCGTGATTGACGTATTCACCGATACCGACTGCCCATATTGCCGTAAGCTTCACAGTGAGATTGAGCAGATTAATGCCCTAGGTATTGAAGTGCGTTATCTACCGTGGCCGCGTAGTGAGCAAACCTTCCCTATCATGGAAGCGATTTGGTGTAGCTCAGACCGTAAAGCCGCTATGACCCAAGCTGCCCAAGGTATGGCCGTCAATAGCCCTCAATGCGCCAATCCTGTGCGTAAGATTCATGACTTGGGCTTAAGTATGGGTATTAATGGCACGCCTGCGATTTATGACCAAAATGGTCGTCAATTAGGGGGTTACTTGCCAGCGGCGGAATTGGCAAAAGCACTTAATATCTAATTATTAGGGTAAAATTAAGTAGAAAATCCTACCTCGTTATAACCCTACGTAAATCCAGTTAATTTGACAAAGTTAGCTGGATTTTTTTATCACTATTTTTATGACTTTTTTTGATTGAATGCTGAAATACAGCTTATCATTGGCAAATTGTCGTGTTATATTTGAACCACCTCATGCGGTCAATATAGCTGGCCGCTGTTTTTTGATAGATTTGAGATGAACCAACTTATGCGTAATCGACCGATACAATTAGCGATTTTAGGACTTGGCACTGTGGGCACCGGTGTGGTGCAATTGATTAAAGAAAATTTGGACGAGATGACGCGTCGTACCGGTACAGAGATTAAAATTACCCATGTCGGCACACGTCGCGAACGCAATGATATTCCTCAAGACATTAAACAATCAGCCGATTTATTGTCAATCGTTGCAGCAGACGATGTTGATATCGTCGTTGAAGTCATGGGTGGTACCACCACCGCAAAAGACGTAATTTTAGCTGCGATTGAGCATGGTAAACACGTCGTAACGGCCAATAAAGCCCTGCTTGCTGAACATGGTAATGAAATTTTTGCCAAAGCCGATGCCAAGGGTGTAAAAGTTGCCTATGAAGCAGCCGTGGCGGGCGGCATTCCTATCATTAAAACCTTACGCGAAGGTTTATCAGCCAACCGTGTCAACTGGTTAGCCGGTATCATTAATGGTACGGGTAACTTCATCATGACCGAGATGAAAGAAAAAAGCCGCGCCTTTGACGATGTGCTTCAAGAAGCGCAAGCACTGGGTTACGCTGAAGCCGACCCTACCTTTGATGTCGAAGGTATTGATGCTGCGCACAAATTGACCCTATTGGCGTCCATTGCCTTTGGTATCCCATTGCAATTTGACAAAGTATACTGTGAAGGTATCACCAAAATTACCCCACAAGATGTTAAGTATGCAGAAGACTTGGGTTATCGTATCAAGCACTTGGGCTTTGCGGTACGCCGTCAGCTAAAAGCGGATGAAGAAGGCGTTGAGTTGCGTGTGCACCCGACGCTAATCCCAGATGATGCGTTACTTGCGAATGTGAATGGCGTCAAGAATGCCGTGTTGGTCGATGCCTCACCTGTCGGACAGACCCTATATTATGGTAGTGGTGCCGGTGCCGGTGCGACCGCTTCAGCCGTGATGGCCGATGTGGTTGATATGGCACGTGCCTTGGCTCACCCTGAATGCGCGGATATCAATCAGGTTCCGCATTTGGCATTCTTACCAGAAGCCTTACAAGCGACACGTGTCTTGACCAGTGATGAGTTCTTCTCTGGCTACTATTTACGCTTACAAGTCCGTGACGACTTAGGTGTATTGGCACAAATCACCCAAATCCTAAGCGAGTCGCATATCAGTATCGCAGCGATTTTACAGCGTCCGGATGATGAAACGGTGGATAGAACCTTACCACACGACACGACGGTGATTATCATGGTTGACCCTGTCATTGAACGCAACATGAATGACGCGATTAGCCAAATCGAAGCCTTAGAAAGTGTCACGGATAGTGTCGTACGTATTCGCCTTGACGAACTAGCCCGTTAAGCAGTAATCTTGTAGCTGATTAAGTGATTATAGACACTGAATACATTAAACAATCACAGTGTCTTTAAAAAATATTTATCTTAATCAATAATTTATATATTTTAAGAATATTTTGAACAATAGTCGCAAAATCTTCACAAAAATGCGGTATGATAAGTTCAAGCAATATGATTGCTTAATAAATAAGAGTATGTTAACTACAACCAGGAAGGAAGCAAATTATGCAAAACTCAATTGTTATTGTTAATGGCGCTCGTACGCCAATGGGTGGCTTTCAAGGCGATCTTGCCGATGTGCCAGTAACTCAACTAGGCGCGACTGTCATCAAAGAAGCTATCGACCGTGCTGGTATCAAACCAGAAGAAGTTGATGAAGTGATCATGGGTAATATCTTAAGCGCCGGTGTTGGCCAAAGCCCAGCACGTCAAGCAATGCGCTTAGCCGGTGTACCTGATGCAACAGGCGCGGTTAACCTAAACAAACTATGTGGCTCAGGTATGAAAGCCATCATGGACGGCGCTAACGCGATTAAAGCGGGCGAATTTGACATTATCGTTGCCGGTGGTATGGAGTCAATGACCAACGCACCATACGTATTGCCAAAAGCACGTGGCGGCTACCGTATGGGTGATGGCGAAATCAAAGACACCATGTTCCTTGACGGTCTAAAAGATGCCGAAACTGGCAAATTAATGGGCGTATTCGCACAAGAAATGGCTGACAAACTAGGCCTTACTCGTGAAGACATGGACAAGTTTGCAATCGCTTCACTTGAGCGTGCTAACAAAGCTATCCAAGAAGGTCACTTCAAAGACGAAATCGTTCCAGTAACTGTTAAAACTCGCAAAGGCGACGTGGTAATCGATACTGACGAACAACCTGCCAAAGCCAACATCGACAAAATCCCAACCCTAAAACCAGCCTTCTCTAAAGAAGGTACAGTAACCGCTGCTAACTCAAGCTCTATCTCTGACGGTGCCGCTGCTGTGGTATTGATGTCAGAAGAAAAAGCCAAAGAAAAAGGCCTAAAACCACTAGCACGTATCGTTGCTCAAGCGACTAACTCACAACACCCAAGCGAATTCACTATCGCACCAATCGAGTGTGTGAAAAAAGTATTGGCTAACGCTGGCTGGACCAAAGATGACGTTGACCTATGGGAAATCAACGAAGCCTTTGCAATGGTTACGATGGCAGCGATGAATGCTAACGAACTTGACCATGAAAAAGTTAACATCGAAGGCGGCGCTTGTGCCCTAGGTCACCCTATCGGTGCGTCAGGTGCGCGTATCGTTGTTACCTTAATCAACTCATTAAAACGTACTGGCGGTAAAAAAGGTATCGCTAGCCTATGTATCGGTGGTGGTGAAGCGGTTGCACTTGCTATCGAATTGATTGACTAAGCTTAATTTACCAAGCTTTCAGTTAATACACAAAAAAAGCCCCTCATCATATGATGAGGGGC
>CALJUC010000247.1 GCA_937975585.1 uncultured Moraxella sp.
ATTTTTTTACCATTTAAATCAAGGTTGTAAGGCTCCTTAATCAGTTGACCGCCAAAACGGTTACAAAACTTTTGGCCAATGGTAAAGTCACGATTACCGTGCATGACCAAGATATCAACATTACGTCGGTGCAATGCCCTTAGTTTCTCTAACATTGGCGCAAGACAACTTACGATCGGCTCACACAGGGCGGCATCATCACCAATCCACGCTTCGAACCAATCCCCCAAGATATACAATTGCTGTAAATTGGGTAGGGTCGAGAGTTCATCCAATAACGATAAAAAAGCCTGCCACAATGCCGCATCAGCAACATCAATAGCAGGCGAATTTGTGCCACAATCCGTGGCCAAATGTAAATCGCTAATAAACACATGGCTTATTAGCGATTTATCCGCATCAGCAAACCTGAGCATTCAGTAAATTCAGCGAAAAATTATTGGCTGATGACTTTAGCGTGGGTGATGACGATTGGGGTTTTTGGTACATCGCCGTGGAAGCCAAATTTACCGGTTGGTACGCCTTTGATTTTGTTAACCACGTCCATACCTTCGGTTACCTTACCAAATACCGCATAGCCCCAACCCATTGGATTTTTGCCAGAATGGTTTAGGAAGCCATTGTCTTTTACGTTGATAAAGAATTGGCTACTGGCTGAATGTGGGTCGTTGGTACGTGCCATTGCAATAGTACCGATGTCGTTGCTAAGACCGTTGTCCGCTTCGTTTTCGATTGGTGCATTAGTGGCTTTTTCGTTCATGTTAGCGTCCATACCGCCGCCTTGAATCATAAAGCCGTCGATGACACGGTGGAACACAGTACCGTCATAAAAACCGGCATTGACATAGTCTATGAAGTTTTTAACAGTTTTTGGGGCTTTTTCAGCGTTTAATTCGATAACGATGTTACCCATGGTGGTTTGTAATTCGACTTGTGGCATATCCATGATGTTCTCCAGTGATAAAAAAAGCACAGCAAACGCTGGCAAGGGGTTTATATATAGGGATAGTGTAATGATTTAACCAGTAAATTTTCAAAAAAATAGGTGGAATTACATCTAAAACGCCTTATATATTACTTAAATTTCGCCAGAAAGTCTGTAAATACTGCGTAATTGGCATTATTTTGCTTGATTAAGATAAATAATGAAAAAGATTTAGCATAATGTTTTGCTGATGGGCAAAAACACGTTATTCGCTAACTTTTATGCAATCGCTTGACCAAAAACTGCTAGAATAGGCGGTTTAGCGTAACGATATAAAGATGGGCGACACGATTCGTTATCTCTGACAGCGATAAACGATTATTACCTGAATGCTACATACTGTGTGGCTTAAGGTGAACTATTTATTTTACCTACTAATTTTACCCTATTGTAAGGAGTGACACATGACGGCTGACGCGAACAAACCGGTTGCTGATGTTGAAAAAAATGACTTTATCCGCGCCATTATCCGCGATGATTTAGCCCAGCAAAAATACAGCCAAATGGTGACCCGTTTTCCACCTGAGCCAAACGGTTATTTACATTTAGGTCATGTTAAGTCAATCTGCCTAAACTTTGGCTTGGCAGGCGAGTTTGGCGGTTTATGTAATTTACGTTTTGACGATACCAACCCAGAAGCGGAAGAGCAAGAGTTTGTTGACAATATCAAAGATGATGTCAAATGGTTAGGTTTCGAATGGACGGGCGAAACGCGCTATGCGTCAGCGTATTTTGATCAACTCTATGCGTGGGCGGTCAAATTGATTGAGCAAGGCGATGCCTATGTTGACCTACAAACCCCAGATGAAATCCGCGAAAATCGCGGTAACTTTGGCCAAGTCGGTAAAAACTCGCCTTATCGCGATGCGTCAGTTGAGGAAAACTTACAGCGCTTTGCCGATATGAAAGCCGGAAAATATGGCAATGGTGAAGCGGTATTACGCGCCAAAATCGACATGGCGAGCCCAAACATGAACATGCGTGACCCAATCCTCTACCGCGTGATGCACAAAGAACATCACCAAACCGGCAATGATTGGCCAATCTACCCAATGTACGACTATGCGCACCCATTATCAGATGCGATTGAGGGGATTACCCATTCGATTTGTACCTTGGAGTTCGAAGACCATCGTCCTTTTTATGATTGGGTTGTGGAAAAAGTCGGTTTTGACAAACCGCCACACCAGTACGAATTTGCGCGTCTGAACGTTGACCATATCTTAACCAGTAAACGTAAACTCAAAAAATTGGTCGAAGACAATTTAGTAACAGGTTGGGATGATCCACGTATGCCAACCATTGCCGGTATGCGTCGTCGTGGTTATACCCCAGAGGGCTTACGTGATTTCTGTGACCGTGTGGGCGTGAGCAAATCAGATGGCGTGGTTGCCTTTGAGCTGCTTGAATTTAGTATTCGCCAATCGCTTGAAGAAAGTGCCGGTCGCGGTATGGCAGTATTAAATCCACTAAAAGTGACGATTACTAACTTTGCCGAAGCCGTTGCTGACTTTGAAACCTTAAAAAAAGCCACGGTTAATGCGCATCGTGATGCCGATGGTACGTTATGGTTAGTACAACCAAAGCATCCACATTTAGACTTGGGTAGCCGCGAGATTCCATTTACGCCAACGATTTTTATTGACCATGCGGACTATGAGTTAACACCACCTGAAGGCTATAAACGCTTATCACCACAAAACCCAGAAATCCGTCTACGTAACAGCTATATCCTAAAAGTGGAAGAACCAGTTTTGGATGCCGAAGGAAATGTGGTTGAGCTAAAAGCCACCATCGACCCAAAAACCTTGGGCAACAACCCAGAAGGCCGTAAGGTCAAAGGTGTTATTCACTGGGTATCAGCAAGTCTAGGCGTGCCTGCTGAAGTACGCTTGTATGAGCAACTATTTATCCAACAAGACCCTGCCAAAATTGATATTGACAATCTTGCGACTGAAATCAATCCGAATTCATTAACGGTTGTAGAGGCAGTCGTTGAGCCGTCATTGGCAGCCGCAGCAGCAGGCGAGCGCTTCCAGTTTGAGCGTGAAGGTTATTTTGTGACGGATAGCAAAGACCATACGCCTGTTACTGCCCAAAGCCAAGGTAAACCGGTATTTAACCGTATTGTTGGCTTAAAAGATGGCTTTAAATAAGCAATAATAAAGCAACACTTTATTGAACTTATATAACGTGCATTTAAACCAATTATTACTTGTAGTCATTCAATGGCTTGGTAATAATTGGTTTTTTTATTGATGCTTACTTAAAAAAGATATCTTAATTATTTGTATCTATTGTTATTTTTTTTGTAGAAACTGCATCAATTTACTGATTTTTTTGTGCCATTATTGACAGTTCGTGTTAAAATTTTAATGTAACGCTAAGTAACCACAGAATAATTTGTGTACGAAGCAATGTTAACTTTTGTAACTATTTAATACTTGTATTTTTTGACAAGGCGACTTATGTTATTGACCCGTAAATAAAAAAGTTATTCTTGAATATTTACGAGTATGTTAGATAGTATTAAGTTTGTAATTTCTTCTTTTGATAGCATAGGTCAGGTCGATTAACCCAGCAGCATATGTTAACCATGATATCGGCATCGTTAAGCCCCTTTGTGAAAAACCAGTAAATCCTGCTAATTCGTCAGTATGTCGACTGGGGATACAGGGTTTATGACAAGATAGAGAGCAGTTTCAATGAAAGCATTCGTAAAAAGCACGCTATTAACCGCAGCAATGGCTTTGGCCAGTGTTCAAGGTCATACCGAATTAACACAATCAGCGGGTAAAGTTAGTTGGGGTGGTTCGGATAGTTTAGCCAAAGCGCGTGCTGTGATGTACAGCGCACCAACTACTTCTTCTTATAGTGATGATGATGGTTATTACAATCCAAGCTGGTCGAAGGGTAGTACGACAGCAGCGATGTCATATTATGCCCAGTCAAAAGGTGCATTGGTCGTTGATGCGCTAAGCGGCCAAGTTATTTACGAAAAAAATGCGGATGTGGCACGTCCGATTGCCTCATTAAGTAAGTTAATGACAGCGGTCGTGGTAGCAGAGTCTGGTGCTAACATGAACGACATGTTGACTGTTGACACACTCGATTTTAAAACCCCGAAAAAATCAGGTAGTGACCGCTTGAAAGTTGGTGATCAGCTCAATCGTGCCGAAATGCTACTCATGATGTTGATGAAATCAGAAAACCCTGCTGCAAAAGCATTGGCGCGTACCGATCCGATGGGCTATGATGCTTTTATTTCACGTATGAATACCAAAGCGCGTGAAATTGGCATGACGCGTACGCAGTTTTACGATCCGTCAGGTCTTGATGCGCGAAACGTTGCATCGCCACGCGATATCGCAAACTTGGCGCGTTATGCTTATAAACACAATTTGGTTAGCCAATTTAGCACCACGCCAAATCGTCAATTCTCTGTCAATAACTTAAACTCAGGTTTCCGTAATATTGCTGCGCGTAGTACGAATTATATGGTGCGTGACGGACTATACAGTCTTGGCTTATCAAAAACTGGTTATATCCGTGAGGCGGGTAACTGTGTAGTGTTTGAGACTAGCGTCGGCAACCGTCCTGCGATTGTGGTATTGTTAGGCGCGGATGATTCAAAAACCCGTTGGCAAGATGCCGAAAATATCATTGCTAACCTAAGTATGCGTCGTTTTACCTAATCAAGTAAGACGATTAGACAACAAAAAAGCAAGCGTTTTAATCGCTTGCTTTTTTTGTATCGGTATTTTAAAAACAGGTCAAATACCTGATTGTGCTAATTTAACGAATATTCTTAGTCGCGTAAGGTACTGCTTCTAGACGTTTTGGATCAATTTCTTCACCGGTTTCAAGGTCAATACCATAAGTACCATTTTCGATACGACGTAACGCACTATTGACCAGTTCAAGATTTTGACGTGCTTCCACCAATAAACGCTTACGCATTTCATTTTGATCGGTAATTACCGCTTGGTCATCCCAGTCTTCCATCATGTCAGATTCAGGATGCTGAAAATGATATTCGATTTTCGCAATGCGTTGCTCGTATTCCTCTTTTAATGCCAATAATTGGGCTTCCGCTTTTTTTACATCAACCATTGCAATCTCCTCAAGTAATCGGTCAATTTTTTTAGTTCACTAAAAGTATTATTCAAGAAAAGCAGGCAGATAGCAAGCACTATCCATTTTGCACAAAACGGCTCAACAAGCATGCCCCAATTTGGGCTAACTATGCTAAACTATTAAGGTTTGACTAAGTGATATTTCTTTTCATCACTGGCGTTTGTGCCGGGCGCAATTATCGGTACAATCTGACAGATTCGTTCAATATTAAACTGCTTTGAGGTGTGATAATGCAATTTTCTCGTTTGACTGAGCTTGATGTCGCTGGCAAGACCGTTTTGATTCGTGAAGACTTAAACGTACCGGTAAAAAATGGCCAAGTGGCTAATGATGCACGCTTAAAAGCAAGCTTGCCAACCATTCAACTTGCTTTAGATAAGGGCGCTGCGGTCATTGTATGTTCACACTTAGGCCGTCCAGACCCTGCCAACCCTGAAGACAAGTATTCATTACAACCTGTAGCAGACTATTTAAGCACCGCGTTAGGTCAGCCTGTTAAATTAGTCACTAATTATCTTGACGGTGGCGTTCAGGTTGAACCAGGTCAAGTGGTACTCCTTGAAAATGTACGATTCAATGCAGGCGAGAAAAAAAATGATGCCGCATTATCACAACAATATGCTGATTTGTGTGATGTTTTTGTGATGGACGCGTTTGGTACCGCACACCGTGCTGAAGCCTCAACCGAGGGCGTGATTGCCAAAGCAAAAAAAGCCTGCGCAGGTCCATTATTAGCCGGTGAACTTGACGCATTAGCCAAAGCCTTACACAACCCAGAAAAACCGATGCTAGCCATCGTTGGTGGTTCAAAAGTGTCGACCAAGCTTGATGTATTGACCTCATTGGCCAAAATCTGTGACCAAATTATCGTGGGTGGCGGTATTGCTAATACCTTCTTGGCGGCAAACGGTGTCAATGTTGGCGCATCCTTATGTGAAAAAGACATGGTTGATACGGCTAAACAAATCATGCAACAAACCAACGTCTTATTACCAACCGAAGTGGTCGTTGCCAAAAAATCACAAATTAACTTTGATGACTTTATTGGTTCATTAGCCAATGCTGAAGCCACCATTAAATCAGTCGACAATCTTCATGATGATGACATGATTTTGGACATTGCCCCAAACAGCGCCAAGGTTATGGCAGAAGCCATTGCCAATGCTAAAACTATCTTATGGAATGGCCCAGTTGGGGTATTTGAAGACGATAAATTCGGTCAAGGCACCCAAATCATTTCTCAAGCGGTTGCCGATAGTGCAGGTTTTAGTATCGCAGGGGGTGGTGACACCTTAGCAGCAATTGATAAATATGAAATTACCGATAAAGTCAGCTATACCTCAACGGGTGGTGGCGCATTCTTAGAGTTTGTTGAAGGTAAAACCTTGCCAGCGGTCGCCGCCTTGGCCCAACAAGCCTAATCATTTTCTTACTAAAACTGGGTTACTGGCTTACACAAACGTTGAACTGGCAATCCTAGTTTTATAACTGTGCGAAGTTTTAAAACCGTGTGTAATGTTAAGTTAATTTTTGTTAAAAAAGGCAATATTTGTCTAAAAACTTCGGCAAAGTGATTGTCAGTCTATTTAAATTTGCTTAGAATGAATTTCAGGTGTTTAATTCTACTTTACAGTTATTTATTTAGAGGAAGTTGTAATGTTAAAGCGTAACTTATTATTAGGTGGTTTAGTAGCAGCATTGGCAATCACTGGTTGTAGCAAAAAAACTGAAGATGCAGCTGCGGCTGGTAAGCCTGAAGCTGCGGCTTCTGCGGCTGCTCAAGATGTAGCAAGTGCAACTGCAAATGCGGCTTCTGCAACTGCAAGTGCCGTACAAACTGGTGCAGCGGTAGCGACTGGCGCTGCTATCAATACAGCTGAAGCAGTGGGCAATGCGGCTAACCAAGCGACTGCAAACGTTGCTTCAGCAGTTGCGACTGGCGCTGCTAATGTTGCACAAGGTGCTAACGCAGTTGCTGCAGATGCCGCTAACAATAAAGTGGATATCCAAGCTGAAGTACCAGAGAAACAAAAATACTAATTTTTGTCGATGTTTGTTAGGAACCCCAAATCTTATATTTGGGGTTTTTTATTGCCCGTTTATCAAAATTTAAGCACAGTTTGGGCATGGTTTACACGGCTAAACATTTTCATTGCAAATAGCTTTCTGCTATACTGACGCTATTTTAGCGTAGCATATATGAACAATTTTATTTAGCAAACTGGCGAACGCGCCCATATTTTAGAGAGTAACTTATGGCCTTAATTTCTTTACGACAACTGCTTGATCATGCAGCTGAAAATAACTACGGTGTACCAGCATTTAACGTTAATAACTTAGAGCAAATGCGCGCTATTATGATGGCAGCTGATGAAACTGATTCACCAGTGATTGTCCAAGCCAGTGCTGGCGCTCGTAAATATGCAGGTGCGTCATTTTTGCGTCACTTGATTTTATCAGCGATTGAAGAATGGCCACATATCCCTGTGGTTATGCACCAAGACCATGGTACTAGCCCAGCAGTATGCCAACGTTCGATTCAGTTAGGTTTCTCATCAGTGATGATGGATGGTTCTTTAAAATCAGATGGTAAAACCCCGGCCGATTATGATTATAACGTTGCGGTAACTCGCGAGGTGGTAAAATTCTCACACGCATGTGGTGTTTCGGTTGAGGGCGAGATTGGCGTATTAGGCAGCTTAGAAACTGGGATGGCGGGTGAAGAAGACGGTGTGGGCGCTGAAGGTAAGCTTGACCATTCACAACTATTGACCAGTGCCGATGAAGCTGAGCAGTTTGTTAAAGATACCAATGTTGATGCACTTGCGATTGCGGTAGGTACTAGCCACGGTGCGTACAAATTTACGCGTCCACCAACCGATGATATCTTATCAATCGCGCGCATTAAAGAAATCCATGCTCGTATTCCTGACACGCATTTAGTAATGCACGGCTCATCAAGCGTGCCACAAGAATGGTTAAAAGTCATTAACGAAAATGGCGGTAATATCGGCGAAACTTACGGTGTACCAGTTGAGCAAATCGTTGAAGCGATTAAACATGGTGTACGTAAAGTAAATATTGATACTGACTTACGTTTGGCTTCAACCGGTGCGGTGCGTAAATTCTTAATGGAAAATCCTGCTGAATTTGACCCACGTAAATACTTTGCCAAAACTATCGATGCTATGAAGTCAATCTGTGTGGATCGCTATACTGCATTTGGTACCGCAGGTAATGCAAGCAAAATCCGCCCATTAAGCCTTGAGCAAATGGTTGATTTTTATAACTAATCGCTGAGTATAATGACCTTATTAATGTCTAATTTAATAAGGGTAACGTTATAAAGAAAAGGTAGGTAGGCATGTGCTTACCTACCTTTTCCATTTAGGATAAGAATAGCTATAGGATAAAAGGGGATAGCATGATAGGGGTAATTGAAGGTCAGGTGCATCATTTGTTGGCGCCGATGGCCGTTGTGATGACCAATAGTGGTGTAGGCTACGAAATAGAGTTGCCACTCAATGCGTTTTGTCAGTTGCAGTTACAGCAGCCAGTGAACTTATGGACGCATTTGGTGGTGCGTGAGGATGCACACTTATTGTTTGGCTTTTTACAGCATGCCGATCGTGAGCTGTTTCGTCAATTATTAAAAGTAAATGGGGTCGGTGCAAAAATGGCCTTGGCGATGATGTCAACGCTAACCTTGGCCGAGTTAAAACGCCATGTTATGCAGGGCGATGAGGCAGCACTTACTCGCATTCCAGGTGTCGGTAAAAAAACCGCACAGCGTCTAATTGTCGAGTTAGCTGATAAACTTAAACACTTGGGCGATGATAATATGGTCAGCGATAATCTGATGCTTGATGTATCGTCAGACAGCAGTAATGAAGCGGTGGTAATTGCTGAGGTAGAGGCAGGACTGATTGCGTTAGGCTATCGTGATAAAGAAGCGCAAGCGGCGATTAAAATGGCCAAGGCGGCAATTGATGCACCGCTGACCACACAAAATCTATTAAAAACGGCACTAAAAAATTTGGCTATCGGGTAATGATAGCCAAGATGTTTTATTTAGTCTTTTCACTGTCATTGACGAGTAGATGCTTTTCAAGATAGTGGATATTTTGTGCTTGTTCACAGAATGCTTCATCTTGCAAAATCACATCGCGATGTAGTGGTACATTGGTCTTGATGCCAATAATAATCAACTCATCCAACGCATGTTGTAATTTAGCAATCGCTTGACGACGTGTTTGACCATGACAGATTAGTTTACCAATCAACGAATCATAAAACGTTGGAATCGCATAATTTGGGTAGAGGTGCGAGTCAAAACGCACACCACAGCCATTTGGTGTAAATAGATGCGTTATTGTACCCGGTGATGGCATAAAGGTCGCTGGGTCTTCAGCATTGATACGACACTCGATGGCATGGCCACGAATTTCGATTTCATCTTGGTGGTAAGATAGACCATAGCCTGAAGCGATTTTTAGCTGTTCAACCACAATATCGATGCCGGTAATCATTTCAGTAACAGGGTGTTCAACCTGTACACGCGTATTCATCTCGATAAAGAAGAATTGTTCATCTTCATACAGGAACTCAAACGTGCCTGCGCCACGGTAACGAATTTGCTCACAGGCACGTACACAAGCTTCTAGGATAGGGGCTTTGACATCATCTGGGATATCCGGTGCAGGTGCCTCTTCAAGCACCTTTTGGTGACGACGTTGCAATGAGCAGTCACGGTCAAATAAGTGAATTGCATTGCCGCGGCCATCCCCCAGGACTTGAACTTCAACGTGACGAGGATTTTTCAGATAACGTTCCATGTATACGCTATCGTCACCAAACCACAATTCAGCTTCTTGTTTTGCCGCTTGTACTTGTGACAATAAGTGTTCGATACGTTCAACAACACGCATACCACGACCACCACCACCGGCAGCGGCTTTAATCAATAGTGGAAAGCCGATGCGTTTTGCTTGCTCTTCAGCATTATGGAGGGTCACACTACCGACTGAGCCCGGTACAGTCGGTACACCGGCTTTTTTCATGGCATTAATTGCTGAGATTTTGTTACCCATTAAGCGAATGTGTTCTGCTTCTGGACCAACAAAGGTAAGACCGGCTTCTTCCACGCGTTGTGAGAATTCCGCATTTTCCGATAAAAAACCGTAACCTGGGTGAATGGCATCTGCACCAGAAACTTCTGCCGCAGTCAAGATGGTATCAATATTAAGGTAGCTTTGATTCGCATTGGGCTTACCAATACAAATCGCTTCATCGACAAAACGTAAGTGCATTAAGTTTTCGTCAGCTGTCGAATATACGCCAACAGTTTTGATGCCGAGCTGCTTACAAGCACGTACAATACGCAGTGCAATCTCGCCGCGATTGGCAATAAGCAATTTTTTTATCATGATTTATCCCTGAGGTTACACAGTTTGGTGGTCATTGGTTTACCCATGCCTTTCCTGAATATAAAGGTAAGGCAGGGAAACGATAGATTAAGCTTGGTAGCGGATAATCGGCTGACCAAACTGTACCACGTCACCATCTTCAACCAAAATCTCAGCCACGACGCCACTTTGGGTCGCTTCAAGTGGGTTCATAATTTTCATCGCTTCGATAATACCCAAGGTATCACCGGCTTGTACTTGCTGACCAACTTTCACAAAAGGTGGATCATTTGGACTTGGTGCAACGTAGAATACGCCCACCATCGGTGAGTTCTCACTCTTGCCCGCAGGTTTTGCCGCAGGTGCTGCAACTGGTGTAGCGATTGGAGCGCTAACGACCGTACTCGCAGCTTGTGGTAGATGACGAGTAATGGCAACTTTTTCGTTATCCGCTTCGACTTCTAACTGTGCCAGTGAGCGTTCTTCCATTAAATCAATCAATTCTTTAATGTGTTGAATGTCCATACTATGATTACCTTTTGCAACAAAATATCAGGCTAAAAAAAGACCGAGGCTACCGACACCATAGGCCAACAACAATAATGTGCCATATTGTAACAATATTTTTCATAAATAAATAGCGCTTGGCCATGATATTTGTGTACGAACGTACACTGAAAATTGTCATTATGTTACCAATTGGCCAAAATTAATTGAATTTCACCAAATTTAGGCGAAACGTTGCTGTAAAAATTGTAATGCTGCCGTATAACCATACGCACCCATACCACAGACTACCGCCACCGCTTTGTCGCTAAAGTAGGAGTGATGACGAAACGGTTCGCGTTGGTGAATATTAGACAAGTGTACTTCGACAAACGGCTTATCAATGCCAAGTAAAGCATCTCTTAGCACCACTGAGGTATGGGTAAATCCGGCTGGGTTGATAATCACGGCATCGATTTTTTCATCAGGATTTTCGGTCAAAAGACCGTGATGATGGATTTTATCGATTAGCGCAGATTCTTGGTTTGACTGGAAGAATGTCAGGCGTACGCCGTTGTCATTGGCCAATGTTTGCAGTTGCTGCTCAATATCGGCTAAGGTTTGATGGCCATAAATTTCTGGCTCACGCTTGCCCAATAAATTTAAATTCGCGCCATTAATGACTAAAATATGTTTTCGCATAACGTCCCTTATTATAAATTGTGAGTGAGTAATTGGGTTAATTTGTCTAAGCGTAATTGCTCGATTGCATCACCGATGGCTTTACCTTTCAGACTTGGGTCAACATCTTTGGCACTAATTGGCTTTAAGGTATCGACCAGATATTGTAGCTGTCGCTGCTGTTGACTCAGATGATAGATATGCTGACAGCTTAAGGCTTGGGTTAGTTTATCCGTATCTTTTAGCGCTTGAGCCGCTTGTAATAGGGTAAGTTTATCAGTGGCCGCGAGGGTATCGAATTGCTGTAATTGGGTAAAATGACTAAGCAAAAATTGTGCGAACTGCTGATGGGCTTTTGGCGTTTTCAATAACTGGCAAAATTCATGAAATGCGGATTCATGGATGTCAAAAGGTAAAAATAACGTACTTAGTAATGCAAAACGGCTCACCGTATCTAAGCCAAACATCGCAGCTTGACGTAGGCTGGCGGCAGTCTGTTGCCATTGTTCAGGATTATGGGTAATACTTGCCGCTAGTGTCGGCATGACCACAGCAAGTGCATTTAGCTCGTACAGTGCCGTAAAATACACATCTGACCAATCTTGGGTCAGTGATTTTTGGGTTTCAGTCCATACGCGCTCAGCGACTAGGTGGTTGAGTTCACCGGCTTTTAGCATGGTATCAACTAGGACATGCGTTTCTTCGGCAATCCTAAATCCCAAAGGTGCATAGCGCGAAGCAAATCGCGCCAAACGTAATACCCGTACAGGGTCTTCAGCAAAGGATGGTGACACATGACGTAGCTGACGTGCTTGTAAGTCTTGTTGACCATTATAAGGATCGATAATGTCGCCAGTTTTGACCTGGCTATCAAATAATCCGTTGACCTCAATAGCCATCGCGTTGATGGTCAAGTCACGACGGAGCAAGTCCTGCTCAAGCGTGACATCGGGTGCGGCATATACATTAAACCCCAAATAACCATTGCCAGATTTGCGCTCAGTGCGGGCGAGGGCATATTCATCGTGGGTAGTGGGATGTAAGAATACTGGAAAATCTGCCCCAACTTGGCTAAAACCCAATTCAAGCATTTGAGCAGGCGTAGCACCCACGACCACATAATCGTGTTCATTGAATGGACGTCCTAATAGTTGGTCACGTACCGCACCACCCACCAAATATACTTGCATGGTTATATTCCGTATTTTTTTAACTAGGTGAAGTGTAGCCAAAAATAAAGGTGATTTCTAGCTAGAAATCACCTTTATCATTCACATCAGACGTAGGAATGCTTAGCGAGCCATATCCTGTGCTTGGGTCACAGCAACCGCTGTCATGTTAACGATACGACGTGCAGTAGCAGATGAGGTCAAGATATGTACTGGTTTTGATGCACCTAACAACAATGGACCTACGGTCACACTGCTTGTCGCTGTTTTTAGCAAGTTAAATGCGATATTCGCAGCATCCAAGTTAGGCATAATCAATAAGTTAGCCGAACCCGTCAATTTACTAAAATTGAATGACGTAGTACGTAAACGGTCATCTAGCGCAGCATCCCCATGGATTTCGCCATCAAACTCAAAGTCTACATTCATCTCTTCCAATAATTGGTAAACGCGACGCATTTTTTGTGCACTTTCAGAATCAGATGAACCAAAGTTAGAATGTGACAATAGCGCAACACGTGGTTCAATACCAAAACGGCGTACTTCTTGTGCTGCTAACACCGTCATTTCAGCCAATTGCTCAGCAGTTGGGTCTTCATGAATATAGGTATCCGCGATAAACAGATTACGACCTTGTAGTAACAGTGCATTTAGGGCGTAAAAGTCTTTTACGTTGTCTTTTTTCTTGATGACGCGTTGGACATAATTCAAATGTAATGGGTAAGAACCAAACGTACCACAAATCATACCATCGGCATCACCGCGCTCTACCATCAATGAACCAATCAAAGAGGTCTTACGACGGACATCACGACGGGCTAATTCAATGGTTACACCCTGACGTTGGTTAGCTTGATAATAGTATTGCCAGTAATCTTTGTAGCGCGGGTCACTTTCGATATTCACCATCTCAAAGTGTTCGCCTGGTACAAGACGAAGACCTAAGCGCTGAATCTGGCTTTCAACGATCGCTGGACGACCGACCAAGATAGGACGGGCAAGACCTTCATCCACCACCACTTGTACCGCACGCAATACGTTCTCGTCTTCACCTTCACAGTAAACGATACGTTTTGGCGCTTGTTGTGCTTTGGCAAAGATAGGTTTCATCAAGAACGCAGAGTTATAAACGAACTCAGAAAGTTTTTGACGGTAAGTGCGCATGTCTTCGATTGGTAAGGTCGCAACGCCAGAATCCATCGCGGCTTTGGCAACGGCTGGTGCGATTTCGATAATCAAGTTTGGCTCTAGGGGGCCAGGGATGATGTATTCACGGCCAAAGCGTTTGCTTTCATCAACGGCTTTTTGACCACTTAATGGGGTTGCTTCTACATGTGCCATAGCAGCGATTGCACGAACACAAGCGATTTTCATCTCTTCGTTCACGGTGGTCGCACCCACGTCTAGCGCACCACGGAAGATATAAGGAAAGCACAACGCATTGTTAACTTGGTTTGGGTAGTCAGAACGACCGGTTGCGATAATCGCGTCTGGGCGAACCGCTTTCGCATCTTCTGGTAAAATTTCAGGATTTGGGTTCGCTAGCGCAAAAATGATTGGATCAGTGGCCATTTGGCGAACCATATCTTGGGTCAACATGCCTGCAGCGGACAGACCTAAGAACATATCAGCACCGACAATCACGTCTGATAAGGTTTTGGCATCAGTATCACGCGCGTAACGTTGTTTTGAATCGTCTAGATTGGTGCGAGAAGTTGAGATGATGCCTTTTGAGTCAGCAACAAAAATATTTTTTTTGTCCACGCCCAATGCGCAAATCAAGTCCAAGCAAGAAATTGCCGCAGCACCAGCACCCGAACAGACAACTTGGATTTCTTCAATTTTTTTGCCTGTGATAATCAAGGCGTTTAATAAGGCCGCGCCAACGATAATCGCAGTACCATGTTGGTCATCATGGAATACTGGAATATTCATGCGTTTACGCAATTCTTTTTCGATATAAAAACACTCGGGCGCTTTGATGTCTTCTAAGTTAATACCACCAAACGTTGGTTCAAGTGATGCAATC
>CALJUC010000248.1 GCA_937975585.1 uncultured Moraxella sp.
ATTGTCTTCCCAAAATCCACCCAGCAAGTGCAAGCCATCGTCAAGCTATGTAATGAGCTTAACATCGTCATTACCCCAAGCGGTGGACGGACGGGGCTATCCGCAGGGGCAGTTGCCGCCAATGGCGAAGTCGTGATTAGCCTGGATAAAATGCATAAGGTGTTAAACTTCTACCCGGCTGACCGTATGGTACATGTGGAAGCGGGTATGGTAACCAAGGCATTGCAAGACTTTGCTGAAGAACAAGGCCTTTACTATCCGGTTGACTTCGCATCAGCGGGCTCAAGCCAAATCGGTGGTAACATCGGTACCAATGCAGGCGGTATCAAGGTGATTCGTTATGGTATGACGCGCAATTGGGTATTGGGATTGACCGTGGTCACTGGTAAAGGCGATATCTTGCACCTAAACAAAGGCATGATGAAAAACGCCACGGGCTATGACTTCCGTCATCTGTTTGTCGGTGCGGAAGGTACACTAGGTATCGTGACCGAAGCGCAAATCAAGCTTGAACGTCAACCCAAGAACCTGACTGTCATGGTATTGGGTGTACCAGAATTTGAAAACATCATGCAGATTTTGGCGGCTTTTCAAAGTCATTTGGACTTGACCGCGTTTGAATTCTTTGATGATGTGGCGTTGAGCAAATTATTGGCAACCGGCCATGTGCATAAACCGTTCGAAACCGATGCGCCATTTTATGCCTTGCTAGAGTTTGAAGCACCCTACGAGCAAGTCATGGATACTGCCATGCAGACCTTTGAAGAATGTATGGAACACGGTTGGGTACTCGATGGCGTAATGAGCCAGTCAATCCACCAAGCGCAAGAGCTGTGGAAACTACGCGAGTATATCTCTGAAACGATTGCGGTATTCACCCCCTACAAAAACGACGTATCGGTATTGATTACCCACGTGCCTGCCTTTATCGCGGATATCGACAAGATTGTCAGCGACAACTACCCCGACTTTGAGATTTGCTGGTTTGGTCATATCGGTGATGGCAACTTGCACTTGAACATTCTAAAGCCAGAAAACTTGTCAAAAGACGAATTCTTTGAAAAATGCCAAGTGGTCAATAAATACGTGTTTGAAACCGTGCAAAAATACAACGGCTCTATCTCGGCCGAGCATGGCGTAGGTATGACCAAAAAACCGTACCTGACCTACACGCGTCCTGAAGAAGAAATCGCCTATTTACGCGGCGTGAAGCAGGTATTTGACCCGAACAACATCATGAACCGTGGCAAGATTTTTGACTAACAAGCCCGCCACAGTTGCCGTTATCGGTGGTGGTGTTACAGGCTCAACCATCGCCATTCGTCTAGCACTCGCTGGACTTAACGTGCATGTGTTTGAAAAAAATGCGAGCCCTATCAACGCCCCACCCATGTGTCATCTGCACGCGGGTGGTAACCTGTATCGTGATATCTCAATCGATGATTGCAAGACCTTGCTGCGCCAATCCATCGACATTGCCAAACTCTACCCCGATAGTATCGATGTACGACCGACCGTGATTACGGTGCCGACTCGCGATAGTGGTACGGCACGCGAGTTGCTACCGCGTCTTGAGATACTTACCGAGTATTACCGTCAACTGATTGCCCACGACCCAAGCAACCAAGTGTTGGGTGCGCCGGATGATTATTACCGTCTTTACGAAAAAGCCGATTTGGAGCGTTTAGCCCAATTGTCCGATGTCGCCAAACCACAGCTTATAGATGAATGGCTCATACCAGTTGCCAAATTGGTCGATTTAAGCCAAGTGCAGTGGCCAGTGATTGCAGTGCAAGAATATGGTTGGAATATTTTTCGCCTTGCGGCATCGGCATTGTTGCAGCTACAGCAACTACCCAATGTACAACTGCATTTTAATACCACTGTCAATACCCTCACGCGCCAAGGTGGTAATACCCACCCCCAATGGCAGATTCATTACCAAACGGCAAATACTGAGCAGCATGCCACACCCAACCCCTTAATCGCGGATTTTGTTGTGAATGCCTCAGAGTTTCGGACTGGTATCATTGATGACCAAGTCGGGGTGAAAGTCGACCGTATGGTGGAGTTTAAGGCATCCTATCTATGTCAATGGCAAGGTTATCAAGGGCAGTTACCCGAAGTGATTTTTCATGGGGAACGCGGTACACCCCATGGCATGGCACAATTTACCCCATATGCGGGTCATGTTTTTCAGTTACATGGGATGACTGACCAAATTACTTTGTTTAGAGATGGCTTAACACGTGCCAATGACGACAGTAGTCAGCCGCCTGTATTACCGCAATATTTACGCTATATCGAGCAAGGTTGGGATACTAAACGCTTAGCACAACGCACCCAAAGCGCGATTGATTACGTCAGTGACTTTATCCCACCGTTTGCTGATGCGACACCAATTGATAAAGCCTTATATGGTGCCCAGCAAGTACCGGATGACGATATTAGCCGCCGTGTGGCAGATTTGCAGGTTTTCGCTGAGTTAAACTACGCCGTGGCTGAAAATGTCAAAGCCAATTCTGCCCTAGATGTGGCCGATAACGTGGTTACCGCATTGGTCTGTAATCACTTATTACCAAAATCACAAAGCCAACGGCCACACTGGCCACGACTTGATGTCACTCAGGTTGATGACTTAGCGACAGCATTAGCACAGCAACGCGGCTATCCGCTTGCCATGGCCAAGGTCAATAACCCGCTTCAACTGCTTTCCTCCGCCAACGCTGCCCAAGCTTAGTTAAGCTATACTAGCTAACCTATAAAGGCAACGCCCTAACCCACTACTGCGGTGCTTGTATGTTCTTTGGCAAAGCCATAGATCACAAACTCAATGGTTAAACTAAGCGTACCGGCTTGCTCGCATTTTGCCAGTAACGCCTCGCGTTTTTCTGGCTTGGCGCGGTACGAATACGGGGTCATGGTCAATAAATCCGCGAGTTCGGCGGCTGATACTTGAATGGTGCCGTTAACTTGTTGTTCTTTTACCAGTTTAAAGCTTGGTGCTAACGTGTCGATAAATTTGTCCGAATCATGCGCCTGCACGCTATCAAACAAGGCTTCGCGTAACTCTAACAGATGATTCACGCCCGGCTTAGCAATAATCACAAACCCTTTATCTGACAGTAATCGGTCAAATTCGGATGGTAAAATCGGGCTAAAAATCGAGCTAATGACATCGATCGAACCACTCATCAATGGTGCTTGTGAGGCAGAGGCGACAATCGCAAAGCTTACAGGCTTATCCATCAATGCTTTAAAGCGCTTAGCCGTGGTCATCACCGCAGGTTTACTGATATCCAGTGCAATAAAGCTCTGCGAGGCAAGGCTCAATAAGCGCTCGCTATAATAGCCCTCACCACAGCCAATATCCAACCAATTGCCTATTGGCTTGGGTAATAATGCTTGGCAAAAATCAATCAGCCCTTGCTGCAAAATCGCATAATGCCCTGCGCTTAAAAAGCGTTGGCGCGCGGCAATCGATGCTTCGCTATCGCCCGGGGATTTGCTTTTCTTTTGCTGCACAGGCAGCAAGTTAATATAGCCTTGTTTGGCCACATCAAAGCTATGCTGTTTTACCTTAACGGGTTCTAAGCCGTCACTGACCGGAACGTTCGGCTGACAGTGCCAGGTTTTGTCCCCGATGACAAGTGGACTTTGACAAATTGGACAAATAAAAGCAGGATTTTGGGGCGTGTTTGACATAACAAGATTCAATAATAAAAAGAATGTCACAGTATAATCTGCGCGATAATGTTTCGCCAGTTTAGGGCGAGTTTAAGCACGTTTTATTCATCTATCACCTATCAGGGGAACTTTTCCACATATCCATAAAAAAATCGCTACCCATTGGATAGCGATTTTGCGTAGTAGATTAGATTTTTAACGCAATTTTAAGGTCATTAGGCCTACGATGACTAAGATAATCGTCACAATCCAAAAGCGGGTAACCACTTGGGTTTCTTTCCAACCGCCTTCTTCGAAGTGATGGTGCAATGGTGCCATACGGAAAATACGTTTTTTACGCAGTTTGTATGAGCCGACTTGTAGCATCACCGAAACGGCTTCCGCAACAAATAGACCACCCATGATAAATAGCACAATCTCTTGGCGCGTCATCACTGCAATCGTACCCAACATACCACCCAACGCCAACGCCCCAACGTCACCCATGAATACTTGGGCAGGGTGCGCATTAAACCACAGGAAGCCCAAGCCTGAGCCAACCATCGCGGCACACACCACAGTTACTTCACTGTTGTAGCTAATATAAGGTACGTGTAGGTACTCGGCAAATCGAAAATCACCTGATACATACGCGAATACACCAAGTCCCGCAGCGACTAGCACGACTGGGAAAATTGCCAAGCCGTCCAAGCCATCGGTCAAATTGACCGCATTTGACGTACCGTTAATCACAAAGTAGGTAAAGATAATAAACGCCAGCCCCAGTGGTACCGCAGAGAATGGGATACTCACGTTTTTAAACAGGGGAATGAGTAAGTCCTGCATTGCCATGGTCGTGGCGGGATTGGGTTGTTGGCTAGCAATAAAATAAAGCGACACGCCCACAAATAACGCACCGACGGATAGCCAAAAGTACTTTTTGCGTGCAATCAAACCTTGTGGGTTTTTATATTTGATTTTTAGCCAGTCATCCGCCCAACCCACTGCCCCAAAAATCACCAACACCACGATTAAAATCCACACATACGGGTTACTCAGCTTTGCCCAAAGTAACGTGGTCACCAAAATACTGCCCAAAATCAACACACCGCCCATCGTTGGCGTACCGGTTTTGGCTAGGTGGCTTTGCGGACCATCGGTGCGAATCGCTTGACCGTACTTCAGGGCGCGTAAGTGTTCAATCACACGCTCACCAAACATCATACTGATGCCGAGCGCAGTGACCACGGCTAACAGGACTCGTAACGTCAAGGAAGAAACCGCCGAAAACGGTGAATAAAATTGGCTTAACCATTCAAATAACCACAATAACACAGGGTTCTCCTTTGACTCTATAGGCGGGGGTTTGTAGGGAGGGCGGGTAACACATTATAAAATGCGATATTGTAAAAAAAACCGACTCAAAAATCATCAGCTTTTTGTGGTCGCGGCTAACAGTCATAGCGCCCTATCACTGCTAGCCAGGGTAAAATATTTTAGGTCATTCATGTTTATTAATGCGTGGCTGACTTAGCCAATAAAGCTTGGAGTACCGTTTCCATGCCCATAAAGCGCGAACCTTTAAACAAAATCGTCCAAGGTTCATCACTTTGGTTAAGCGTGTCAGCAATCGCATCGGCTAAGCGATTTTTATCGGCAAAATGTGTGGCATCAATGCCTTGCTGGGTGGCGCTAGCAACGGTGTGGTGCATCAATTCACCGACCGCAAATAGCTTATCCACGCCAATCGCAGCGATATCGTGACCCAATTTGGCATGCTCATTCACCGCTTGGTCACCTAATTCGCCAATATCACCCAGCACGACCATGTGGCGGCTTGGTTGACCATTCAGCACCGTTACACCGGCTAATACCGCAGGCGGGTTGGCATTGTAGGTATCATCGATTAAGGTATGCTCACCCATGCTAATAAAGTTTAATCGGCCTTTTGCCGGTTTAGCATTTTCTAACCCGTTAGCGATATCTTGGATGCTCACGCCCAATGCCAACGCACATGCAGCCGCAGCCAGCGCATTACTGATATTGTGCTCCCCAGCAAATGGCAGGGTTATATCAACGCTGTCAATTTCATCGACCGCTAGATTGACGTTTAGGCTAAACTGGCTTTCAGTACCGACTTCTATATCATCGGCAAACACATCACCCATGAGCAGCACGCGGTCATCCGCGCCCATTTCCATGCCTTCATAATCGACAGGGTCTACACCAGCTTGTGCAAAGGTGGTTGATTGCTCGCCAAAGGTTAATATATTTTTAGTAAATTGCTGTGCTTGTTCGGCTAAGACGTCAAAATAATCATCACCAAATGGGACAATCGCCACGCCTTGTTCCGTTAACCCTTGATATATTTCGGCTTTGGTCTTGGCGATGTTGTCACGCCCGCCAAACTCGCCCAAATGCGCGGTACCGATATTAAGGATACAGGCGACATCGGGTTTGACCAATTGCGTGGTATAGGCAATTTCGCCCACGTGATTTGCCCCCAATTCCATCACCGCAAAGCGATGCTCATCGGTCAGTTCTAACAACATCATCGGCACACCCAAATCATTATTGAGGTTGCCGCGCGTGATAAGCGTTGGTGCCAGCTGGTTCAGGATGCTACCCAGCATTTCTTTGGCCGTGGTTTTACCACTTGAGCCAGTAATCGCCACGACACGCAAATCAGGATGTTGGTCACGGCGATAACCGCCCAACTTCCCGAGTGCTAACTTAGTGTCATCAACCATCAGCTGTGGCACTTCGCACTCAGTTTGACGGCTGACAATCGCAGCCACCGCGCCTTTGTCATACGCGGTTTGCACATAGTCATGACCGTCAAAGTTATCACCTTTGATGGCAAGGAAGATATCGCCTGGCTCGATTTTGCGCGTATCGGTGATAATGCGCGTTGCTGTGGTGGTGAATTTGCCATGCCAGTGCGGATTTAGGTCTTTTACGGCTTCGGTTAGGTTGGCCTGTTGCCATACGTATAAGGTGGTCATTTCATTACCTGTTAATTTTTTATCAATTAGTTATATCATCACGAAATATTCGTTAGCGAATTTCATCATCTTGTCCATCGTTGCGAATTCGGACTTTGGTCACGCCATGATTTTGGTACAAAAACACTTCGCAGTTTTTGGGGCGTACCATCAATTCAAATTGATGAAATTTTTGCATATTCAATACGCGAGGACTGTCACCTATCAGTATTTGCCAAATCAACATCCCAATCCACATGCCATGCGTGAACACCACATACGTGCCATCGGGTAATGTATCAAAGTAAGCGCGCACATTTCGCACTCGCTGCACAAAATGGGCAAAGCTGTCCGTCATTTCACTATCTTGATACTCAGACTGCTTTAGCCAAAATTCATCTGCTATCGCGCGCATCTCATCAAATGACAAGTCTTTGATGTTGTCAAAATCGAGAAAGTTAAACTCATGCAAGTCCTCAATCACAGTTGGCGTTCGTGTTTGACTCGTCAAATACGGCTGTGCGGTCTGATGAGTACGCACATATTGAGAAACAAAAATATCGCTGATTGGCTCAGTGATATGCGCGTTTAGCCAATCTGCCAGTTCAAGCGCTTGACCCTTGCCGTATTCGGTGATGTTGATGGCATGATTCGGTCGGAGCGCGTGTCCGGCATTGGCTTCACTTTGGGCGTGGCGGATGAGGTAGATTTTTTTCATAAGAGTATGCCTGATAGGTCCAAACTACTTGCCAAACTTGGCCAGTGCCTCACTGACCACGACCCTATCATCAAAATCATAGCGCACGCCGTTGATTTCTTGATAAGTTTCATGCCCTTTGCCCGCGATTACCACGATATCATTCGGCTTGGCGTTTTGGACGGCATACTCAATCGCGCTTTTACGGTCAGGCTCAATCTCAGCTTTTTCATGCTGCTCACAACTCATACCCGCTTGCATATCTTTTAAGATCGCATTCGGGTTTTCGGTACGTGGGTTATCCGCGGTCAAAATCACCTTATCCGCCAAGCGTAATGCGGCTTGTGCCATCAACGGGCGTTTGCCTTTATCACGGTCACCACCACAGCCAAATACTGCCCACAATGCACCCTCGCAATGCGGTTTTAGGCTAGTCAACACCTGTTCTAGGGCATCAGGGGTATGGGCATAGTCAACGATAAACGCGCCAACGTTTGATGGCACACGATCCATACGACCGGTCGCACCTTGCAAGTTTGGCACGCCTGCAATGATATCATCGACTGAGACACCGAGCGCCATCGCACCCGCGATACTCGCAAGCAAGTTGGCGACATTAAAGCGCCCCAATAACGGACTGGTAATCTCTACCAAGGTTTGGTCACTCACCGATGGAGATAGTTGAATGGTCAACCCGACCCCATCCAAACTTGGACGAATAGCTTTGGCAAAAAAATCCGCAGCCTCATTGATCATACTATATGTCCATACCGTTAGATTGGACTGATTGGCTCTATCCATCATCAATGCAGCAAATTCATCGTCTAAGTTAATCACGGCATGGGTCAGACTTGGAAAAAATGCCTTATCAAACAACCTTGCTTTGGCATTGGCATAATCTGCCATATCGCTATGATAATCGAGATGATCACGGCTTAAGTTGGTATAGACCGCCACCGTAATCGGCATACCTTGTAGCCGCTGTTGGTGCAGACCGTGAGAGCTTGCTTCAATCGCCAATATTTGTACACCTTCACCTGCCATCTGATGCAGATGCTGCTGCATATTATGGACTTCAAGCGTGGTATGCGTGGTTGGTGTCAATTGTAATTGGCCATTGACACCCACAATCCCATTGCCTGCGGTACCCATCACGGCGGTTTTTTGCGCGCTTAAACTGACCAATTGGCCAATCAACTGACTCACTGTGGTTTTGCCATTGGTGCCTGTCACCGCAACGACTTTCGGCAAAGCAACAGGTTGGATTTGTTGCAAATTCGCCTGAATCAATGAGCCCAAATAATCGCGAATATCTGGCAAATAAACGATGGTCAAATCTGATGGGACAGTGATACCTGTCAAATCAATCTCAGATAACACAAAAGCCACGGGGGCAGCCGCGGCTTGACTTAGGTATTGTTGGATTTTTTCAGGGGCAATCGTTGTTGGATGACTTGGGTTAGGATGTTGGCTTTTTAGCAGGACAAACACATCTGCACGTTCTAGCTTGCGACTATCGACTTGTAAGTGGTTAAACTCGGTAGCTGCAACGTCCTGCAAACGTTGTTGCACGTCAATTGGCATCAGTGCCTTTGTGTCAGCCGCATTCATCAGCGATGGTAGCAGTTGGTTCAAAGTCGGCATAAAACTATCCTGTTATTCTTATGACATCTTGTTAGTGAGTACATCGTAAGCGTCGTGTTATCGTCGTCATTATAAGTCATTGACGCTTTCAATCGATACGGTTTGTTGCTCTTTACCCGATAATGGCTTATCAAATGGCACGTTATATAAGCGCAAGGCTTCTTTCATCACACTGCGGAACACGGGCGCTGCGACCAAACCACCGAATTTCTGTACCTGTGGGTCTTCAACCATAATCGCAACCACAAAACGCGGGTTAGACGCCGGAGCAATACCGACAAACGAGGTGCGATATTGGTTGTCATAGTACCCGCCTTTTGGATTGGTACGGCGCGCTGTACCGGTTTTGCCCGCGACTTTGTAGCCGTCAATAGCAGCAAGCAATGCGGTACCGCCCGGTTCAGTGACTGAGGTCATCATGGTGACAATGGCGTTGGCATCTTCGGTTTTGATGACTTGTTTGGTCGGTGGTTTTGGATAAGGCGCACTGATATTGGTTGGGTCATTGCTATTTAACGCATTATCACGCGTGCTTTTCACCAACGTCAAAGGATGCATCACCCCACCTGCGCCGAGTGCCGCATAAGCTTGTGCAATCTGCGCCAAGGTGACTTGTAGACCATAACCATAGGAAACGGTCGCACGACGGGCAATTTCTTTTTCATCCGGTACAGGTACCATCCCTGCCGCTTCACCCGGGAAGCCTAGACTGGTTTTTTTACCAAAGCCAAAGTCTTTTTGCATATCACTCATGGCTTGTGGCGGTAATGATAGGGCAATTTTGGCAGAACCGATGTTACTAGATTTTTGTAATAGCGTCTGTAAGCTAATCACGCCCAAGTTATTGTGATCACGGATGGTGTGACCTTGCACGAGCATGCTACCCGGACTGGTATTGATACGCGAATTGACCGTATATTGACCAGACTTCAGACCAGCCGAAACGGTAATCGGTTTCATCACCGAACCGGGCTCAAAGATATCAATCAGTGCATGATTACGCTGATTTTCGTTATTCATGCTGTTGAGGTCGTTGGGGTTAAATGATGGCCAATTTGACATGGCAAGCACTTCACCGGAATTGACATCCACGACCATGCCCGTTGCCCAACGCGCTTTTTCAACCCGACCGACTTTCTCTAGCTCTTGGTACAAAATATACTGCAAGCGTGAGTCCACCGTCAGTTGTAAGTCTTTGCCCGCAATTTCAGGCGTAATCTGCTCAATCTCTTGGATACTGTTATTTTTGGCATCACGCATGACCATGACTTTACCGTCTTTACCGGCCAGCATGTCTTCAAAAATACGCTCGATACCGGATTGGCCACGATAATGACCGCCGTCTTTGTCATTGGATTTTGACATAAAGCCAAGCAGTTGCGCGTTTGGCTGTGGCTGTGGATAAAAACGCTGATAAGTGGTGGTCGCATTCACCCCCACAAAGTCCGCATCGAGTAATGGCTTGACCGATTCTGGGTCGGCATCTTTACGCAGTAAAAAATAATGCGAACCGGCTCCCGTTGGTAAAGCTGCTTTTACCAGCTCTTTGTCACTGACATCAATCGCCGGGTTAATTCGTACCGCGTTTTGGAATTCGCTAACGTTAATACCGGTTAAGGCCGCAAGTTTGGCCAAATCCATGCTTTGTAAGCGTTTGCCAATTCGCTCAAGCTCTCGATTCACGCTTTTACTGGGCTTAGAGCTTTGTAGCTCTTTTTGGCGGCGCACCATATCGTAGTATTCAACCGCATATTCATGTGGGCTAAATACCACCGTCACCAATGGCGCAGAAATGGCGAGTGGCATATTATTGCGGTCCGTAATCATACCGCGATACGATGGCTGTGTACGAGTGGTCGTGATGAGGCTATTGCCTTTATCTTGATAGTATTGTTCGTTAATCAACTGCACATAGGCCAAGCGGATAAATATCGCCAAAAACCCAAGTCCCATGACCAACCATACAACTTTAAAACGGCCACTGTCTTGCTCGACACTGCCCATGACCGAGGCGCCACTACGGCGCTTGGTTTGGTGTTTGGGCATGGTGATTTTGACGCCTTTAGGCTTGGCGGTGGTAGCACCGGCAGCAGCCGTACGATTGTTTCCCCGAGTGGCCGCGAGCGGGCGCGTTGTTGCCTTATTGCGCGGCTTGTCGTCCGGGGTTGCTCGTTTGGTCATTGCTTGCCTCGTTAATGCTGGGTTTCTGGCGCAGTTTGGCTGGCCATTGTGTTGCTAATACTGTTATCGGTAACAGAATCAATGCTCTGCTCATCTGTGGTTTGGGAATTTGCCATGGTTGTGGTGGACTCGTCACGCACGTCGCTTGGGAGTTTTGCCACTGCCCCATTGGCATGAATAATCATGCGGTCAGAAAAGTCTGGATAAAACATATTGAGTTCAGTCGCGGCACGATTGGTGACTTGTGGCGTACCACTAAAGGTTTGCTGCTCAATCATCATGCGTTGATGTTCGATTTGCAGCGCGCGAAAATCACGCTTGAGTTTTGATAGTTGATTATAACTTTTATGATAGGTTTGGATTTGCTCGACCACGCTGATACCGGTCCATAAAATAGCAATCACCAATAGCAACATACTCACGGCATATAAACTAATGCCGCGATACTCACTATCCAAGATATCGACAATGCGCGGGTTATGACTATCCCCGATATTTTTCGAGGTTGCATCAGACGCAGCTGCCTTATCAGTTGCGGCTATCGACTCAGCTATAGGCTCAGAATGTGGGGAGGATTTTTGCATCATAATACGCCAAGCTTATCTGCGTTAACTAACAACATCGACACAACAGAATAACAACGATAAAAAGGAGCTAAATTATCAGTAAACATCTTAATGAAATCAAGGACTTTACCTAATAAACACAAACATTAACATTATAGACAATAATGGTTAAGAGAGTGAATCGCTAAACAGTATACATTATCTATAACGTTTAATCTGCTAATCGAGTTGCTGAACGTAACCAAGCGCTACGTGCGCGCGGATTAGCGGTAATTTCAGCCGCGGAAGGGGCGATTCGTTCAGGCTTACTCAGTAACTTAGGACGCATCGGCGGTATCGGTAAATGCTCATCTTCAGGGTACTGGCCTTTACTATGCCGCTGTAAAAACTGCTTGATAATCCGGTCTTCCAATGAGTGAAAACTGATAACCGCTAGACGACCACCCACTGCAAGCATCTGCAATGCTTGGTCTAAAAACGTTTCTATATCGCCCAGTTCATTATTGATGAATATTCGCATCGCCTGAAAACTTTGCGTCGCTGGGTGTTTGCCTTTTTGCCATTTTGGGTGCGCTTGCTTAATCACTTCTGCAAGCTCTAGCGTTGACGTGTAACTTGGCATCTGCTTAATCGCTCTAGCAATACGCCGGCTATGGCGTTCCTCACCATATTGAAACAAGACATCTGCCAGTGTTGTCTCATCGACTTCGGCTAACCACTCCCCCACCGATTGTCCACGACTGGTATCCATGCGCATATCGATTGCACCATCACGCATAAAGCTAAATCCGCGACTGCCATCATCCAGTTGTGGTGATGACACGCCCAAATCCGCCATGATGCCATCGACTTGGGTAATGCCTATTTGATTTAAGCTGTCTGTCAACGTGGCAAAGCTATCATGCACCACGGTCACGCGTGAATCTTTATCTGCTAAATTTTCAGCAACTTCAATGGCTTGCGGGTCTTTATCAAATACAATTAGTCGCGCATCTTCCGCTAAATATTGGAGTAATAAGCGACTGTGCCCACCACGACCAAAAGTCGCATCAACGAAAACCCCTGATTTCTTCATCTCATTTGACAAGGTTGTTACACCCAATACACTGGCCACCGTTTCTGTAAGCAGAACAGTTTCATGGATAAATTCGGGAACTTCGTGTGCAGACATGGACAACTCGATGAGAGATATTGCGGATTAACAATGATGGGATTCGTAGCAGCAATTAACATATATACTGATAAGTATCAATTAAGTTGCTATTATCGCTGACCTATGACTTTGGTCAAGTAAAATCTATAGATTTTTGCGTTTTTTACTTTCTAACGTTGGACAGGTATATACGCTCTACTAGCCCTCTTGTAGTAAAGTATTGACAATAGACTTAAATATTTTTATAAAAAATCATTTCAATAACGCTTCATTATTATAGCTATATTGTTAATAATGGTAAGATTATTAACATCTATGATAAATTTTGTTATAAACTTCGCCGATTAATCACAGTTTTTCTGCTGAGCTATTGCCTGTTATGTCTGTACAATTACCCCCCTATCGACCACTACGCCGCCGTAATGGCTTAAAGGTTATGCTTGCTGCAATTCATGCCCTATTAATGCGTGAGCTGCAAACACGATTTGGTGGATATCGCTTAGGATATTTGTGGGCGCCATTGGAAGTTTTTTTACAGGTATCTGTTTATCTGGTTATCTTCGGCGCTTTAATGCATCGAATTTTACCTGGTATGGAATATAGCATATTTTTATTATCAGGTATTATTCCATATACAATGTTTAATCGTATCGTCACACGCTCTATGGGGGCGGTTGAGGCAAACCGTGGCCTTTTGATGTATCGATCGGTAAAGCATATTGATGTCATCATGGCGCGAGGTTTTTTAGAACTTATCATTTATTTTTTCTCTTTTTGGTTATTACTAAGTGGAATTATATTTTTCCAAGACTTATCAATTAGTTTAGAATCTCTTGATACGCTATTATGGGGTTGGCTAGGCTTATTTCTATTTAGCTTAGGACTAGCACTAATCATTATGGTAATTGGTCACTTTGCAGGTGAGTTAACAAAAATTATCAGTATCGTATTTAGCCTACTCTATTTTTTGTCTGGAATTATGTATTCGGTGCATATCATCCCTCAGCCTTACCTCGACTATTTGATGTACAATCCTTTAATTCATGTTTTTGAATCTATGCGCCATGCTCTTGCGCCAACTTATCCTGCTTATCATGTCGATATGAATTACTTCATCAAATGGATGGTTGCGGTTGATTTTATTGGCTTGTTGCTTTATAAAGCCTTTGAAAATGATTTTATTCGTTCGCGGTAGTTGTGATTATGATTGAAATTCGTAATATCACCAAATCATTTATGACGCCAAAAGGTCGCCATTATTTATTTAAAGATTTGAATCTGACCATTGAAGATAAACAAAGTGTTGGGCTGTTAGGTCGCAATGGTGCCGGTAAGTCCACTTTACTCAATATCATCTGTGGCCTTGATAAACCTGATTCGGGAGAAGTATTTACCAACTCAACGATTTCATGGCCCGTTGGCGTTGCTGGAGGGTTTCAGGGCAGCCTAACCGGACGGCAAAATGTTTTATTTGTTTGTCGTCTGTATTCGAGCGGTCCGTATATTGATGAAAAAGTACGCTTTGTTCAGGAATTTGCTGACTTAGGGCGCTATTTTGATATGCCAGTCAAAAGTTATTCTTCTGGTATGCGCTCTCGTCTAACCTTTGGTTTAAGTCTTG
>CALJUC010000249.1 GCA_937975585.1 uncultured Moraxella sp.
TAGAAGACGACCATGAGTTCTTAACCAAAGGTGGCGTATTTACCAAAGAAATGCTTGACGCTTACATTGCCTTGAAAAAAGAAGAAGTAGAGCGTTACAACGTATCAGTTCATCCAATCGAATTTGATATGTACTACAGCTGCTAATCGTTCTCATCGATTAACAAAAAATCCAGTCGCATCATCGGCTGGATTTTTTATGGCTGAATCTAAACTGACTATTTATATGACTTTATGATAGTCAGCTAAATGGTAGTCAGCTAAAATTATTATCGTTGCCGAAAAGATACTGTTACAATAATAACTAATTTGTTTGGATGCCTGTCAGCGTATAAGAGGAATGTATGAGTCTATCAGTTCGCACGGTGAAGCTAAATCGCAGTCTACGTCATCGTCTAGGCTTATTCGTGGGTAGCCTGATGTTAGTAAATGTTATGGCGAGTAGTCATGCGGTCGTCTACCAATCAGTCACACCTGATGGTCGAGTGGTCTATACCGATAATGCAGATACCGCATATCGTGCAGGTCAAATGCCAAATAATATCCGTATCCTTGATACCTTGACGTCGAATTCAACAACGACACCCTCTAATCCTTTGACAACGCCCGCACCAAACGCAGCCGCAACCAGTCATCCTAATACTGCCCAACCTGTGCTATCAGATGTTCAGTCCAATCAAAGCACGACAACGGAAAAACCTCTGATAGCTTCGAAAATCAAAGTCAGCGAGCGCGGTGATTATCAATTAGCGATATTAACACCAAAAAAAGATATGGCCTATCGCCGCGGTATCACAGTTGATATTAGTGTTCAATTAACCCCAAGTCTTAAAGCGGGTGACCGTCTTGTTTACAGTCTTGCAGATAAACATCTAGCCACGAGCCAACAGACTAACTTCTCACTATCCACCACTGACCTTAATCCAGGCAGTTACACCGTCGTGGTAAACCTAGAAAATGTGAAAGGTGAGGTCATCGCCACAAGTAGTCAGACCATTAATATCTTGCCGAATAATGGGGTATTACGTCGTCAGCGCCAAGCTGCCGCGGCCGCCAAGGCAGCGTATGATGCGTTACCTTGGTATAAAAAGCTTAGTATCAATGTGAACTTGTAACCACTACGAATTTTTCATTTATCACTGATAAAGAATAAAAAAGGAAACTGATAAGTTTCCTTTTTTATTTAGATGGGTAGCCAATTATTTGATTAATTGGATACTACCATCAGCGGTCACGGTAATCGTACTTTCCCCGGCTTGGAAGTTTTGTGGTGCCACTTCGTCAAACCCTGCTGCCTTGGCGCTCATGACAACCGGTACGGGATAACGGCCATAGTCACCACCTTGGTTAAAGTTTAGGTTAACCAATCGATAGTCACGCGCTTGCCAGGCTGGTAATAACGCATGTGCTTGTTCTTGAAAAGCGGTAGAGGCTTCAACCATTAACTGTTGATTGACTTCGCGGCGTAAATCGTCTGATACCGCAAAGCTGATACCATCTAAAGTCATAAATGATTGCAGCTCAGCAATCAATTTGCTGATGGCGACAGTGTCGGTACTTTTTAAGTTTAAGCTTGCGTTACCTGTCCATCCAGTGATTTTTTGGTTTTTATCATATTGTGGGTAAGTCGATTGACTGCCCGTGGTGACCTTGACGGTTGGGTATTTTTTGGCGACTTCCATTGCACGATTTAGGGTGGTGGTGATTTGATTGGCTACTTCGGTGCTAGAGCGATTTTGCACCACTTTATTCATCACGGCATTGGTTTGGTCATTATCAACTTTGCGTGAGGCAGTCGCTGAGAAGTTTAAGATACCGTAGTTTAGAGTGCTATTATCCGCTGTGGAGGCGTGGCTCAAGGTCGGTAGGGCTGTCAAACCAACGCTACTCGTTAACAAACCCATGAGTGCGATTGATTTTAATGTTGATGACTTTTTAAATTTTTTGTTGGTATTCATAGTATTCCTTAAATATCAGTAATCGTTAGCCTAAAAGTTATCGCTATCTAGCGCTTAACAAATAGTTATGAGTCATGATAAAAAGTTTCACTTGAGATTACTATCGGAAAATTGTGATTAAATAGTTAATTTGCAAAAACTTAGCAGTTTGTGGTTGATTTGCACTTATCCAAGATTGTACTTGCATTTACTAAACTGACTGCGTATAATGCGACCTCGGTAACCCCATTGGTAGCTTCGCAACTTGCGACTGTGAACCCCGCCAGGACCGGAAGGTAGCAACGGTAGCAGTATGTGAGTGTGCCGAAGATGTGCTAGTGGGGTTACTCTTTTTTTTGCGTACCATTTTTCATTGCTCATACAGTTGAATGACTGGTTGTAATGCGATGAAAACAAAATGGTCAATACGCTTAGGGCATTGATTCCACTTACGTCAGTATTATCTATTTCAAATTATTGCGCCGATTGAAGGTTTAATCAGCGAATGGGCAAGTAGTTAGCGCCGCCGACAATAATTTGCAACGTTAGCATTGCTTTTTTAGTCAGTTTGTTCCTTGAACATTGTTAATTGACATTCGAACCGCACATAGCGCGATTTTTAGACGCGTTAGCACGCTTTACCCAGCAATGCTTATTGATTCACACGAAAATGTGTTGATGTTACCCCTGATTTAATTGAACGCCAACCAATGAAGTTACAGCGTTACCCGCTGGGCTAATCGGCTATTTTTACCGAAACATTGGTATGTGTGCTTGCCAAACGGGCAACACGATACAAAAGAGCGTCATATAAAGGGGTGTAGGGCGATTGCTTGCTGCGTGTTATTTATTTTTTCGAATGTTTTTTTATTGAATGTTAAGGAAATCCATGACTGATTTTACCACCACCCCTGCTTTTGAAAACGCCACTGATACCACGGATGCGCCGATTGAGCAGTTCTTTAGTCAAGCACAAAACGCCCCTGTTCTAGATAATGCTGCGCTACACATTGATAGCGAAGAATTGGACAGTGATGTAGAAGCGTTGACCATTTCACTTGATACCGCTGCAGAAACTAGCCCAGTACAAGATGACGCAGAAAGCGAGCCAAACACCGAAGCATTTGCTGCGTTAGGCTTAACCCCAGTTCTATTAAAAAGTATCGCTGCCACTGGCTATACCAACCCAACCCCGATTCAAGCACAAGCGATTCCTGCGGCATTAGCGGGTCGTGATTTGTTACTATCAGCACAAACGGGTAGTGGTAAAACGGCTGCTTTCGTATTACCAGTGTTGCATGACATTCATACCAGCAAAGAACACACGGTAAAACGTGGCAAAAATACGCCAAAAGCGGTGAAAGCGTTGATTCTAACCCCAACGCGTGAATTAGCCCATCAAGTATCTGATAGTATCCGTAAATACGGCTCATCAATGCGCGATTTATTTAGCGTGCCATTGGTAGGTGGTGCGGCATATAGTGGTCAGATTCGTGCGTTGAAAAAAGGCGTACAAATCATCGTGGCAACGCCAGGTCGTTTGCTTGACCACATTAATGCCGGTCGTGTTGATTTGTCACAATTATCAGTGTTAATCCTAGATGAAGCGGATCGTATGCTCGATATGGGCTTTGCCGATGATATCGAAGCGATTTTGCAAGCGACCCCAACCACGCGTCAAACCATCATGTCATCAGCGACCTGGGATGGCCCAGTGGGGAAAATTGCCGAAAGCTTTACCACTAACCCTGAGCGTATTAGCATCAAGGTCGAAACGGCACATATTGACGAAAAAGTATACTTCTGTGATAACTTTGACCATAAAAACAAGCTATTAGAAAGCCTGATCTGTGACCAAGACCGTGGTCAAGCGATTATTTTTACCGCGACCAAACGTAGCAGTGAAGAGTTGGCTGAGCGCTTACAAGAATGGGGACACAAAGCCTGTTACCTACATGGTGACTTGCCACAAAGTAAACGTAACCGTATCGTTGCTGACTTGCGCAGTGGCAAACATGACATCGTGGTAGCAACTGACGTTGCCGCGCGTGGTATTGACTTGCCAAATATCACCCACGTCTTTAACTATGACTTACCACGTCAAGTGGAAGACTACGTTCACCGTATTGGCCGTTCAGGCCGTGCGGGTCGTACCGGTATTGCAATTAATCTATGTAGCCGCGATGACCGTCGCCAGTTTGGCAACATTCATCGTTATCTAAAACGCGATATCACTGAAGCCGTCGTCGAAGGTTTAGAGCCACGCTTTGTGGAAAAATTTGGTGGTCGTGATCGTGGTGACAGCCGTGGCCGTGGTCGTCAAGGCCAAAGCCAAGGTTATAGCCGTCAAGGTCGTGGCGATAGCCGTGGTCGTTTCGATAACCGTAATAATAATCGCAGCTTTGACAACCGTAGCGACCGTCAAGATAATCGCAACGACCGTGGTTTTGACAAAGCGGCACAAGGCAACCAAGACAGCTACAAAAAACCGTTTGCTCGTCGTGATGACCGCCCAAATGAGCGCTCAAACGACCGATTTGAAAACAAAGGTTATGCGCCACGTCGCCAAGATGACAACCGTGGTGGTTACCAAGAGCGCAGCGATAAGCCAATGTATGAGCGCAGCCGTTCACGCGATAGCTATGCGGCCAATGACAGCGCACCGCGTCGTCGCCGTGAAGATGATAACCGTGGCTTTGAACGTGCGGCCAAAACGGGTGACAAGCCTTACTTTAATCGTGAGCGCAATGACGACCGTAACAGCCATGAGCGTAATAGCTATGAGCGTCGTGAAAGCGATAATCGTGGCAATAGCCAAGGCCGTTTTGAAAAACGCACCGACTCACGCAATGACTGGAAAAAACAAGACAACAAAGCTGGTTTTGGTCAAAAACCACGTAAGCCTAAGCTAATCGAAGAAACCTTTGGTGGTGATCGCCCACGTCGTTCAGAAGGCCATAATGCGCATAGTGCTTCGCGCCACAGCGACAGTCGTCAAGATGGTTTTGCGGCACCAAAACGTTCGCGCAAAGATGGCGATAAGTTTGGTAAACAAGCCAGCCGTGATGGTTTCCAACGCCGTAACAGCTCAGGCAAACCGCTATAATTTAATAGACTCTGTCTAACAAAAAAGGCGTATCAACTCGATACGCCTTTTTTAATACTTAAAATCCCATACAGGATGTGGCTAAGTTTGGTCATTCAGTGGTGACAGTTTTTGATTGTAGATCGGAAGAGCACA
>CALJUC010000250.1 GCA_937975585.1 uncultured Moraxella sp.
CCGCTTGCAGTTGCGTGGTTTGGGCGGTTTCGCTGCGCTGAAGGCTGCCTAGGTCGATTCTGCTGACATATTCAAGGCTACGACTGATAGTCTGGCTATTAAATTTATGCAGTAAATCGGCAAGGGTGTTAATAGAGTTTGGCATGGGCATACGGTTTTTTTGCGGTCTATAGCCGCCTGAAATTTTTAATGATAGGACTTAGATAAAGGCATAGATTTTTGTGTCAATCTGACGCGTTATAGTAACATAAAAGCATGACATAAAAAAAAGCATGACATAAAAAGCGCTCACCCGCTTGAAATACTGCGCATAGTTGCCGTTAGTTGTGTGAGTGGTTACGCTGGCTGTCGGTGGTCTTTGGGTCAGCCTAAAGCTACGCTTGGATTCACCCTTACAGCGTTTTTCGAAAATCACTGGCTGACATATTAACCTGCCGTTGAAAGGCTCTGGAAAAAGATGCCAGATTAAAAAAGCCCGTCGCCATTGAAATGGTGGTCACTGGCATGGTGGTATGTTGGAGTAGGTTTTTAGCATGCTCTAATCGTAAATTAAGATAATACTGTTGGGGTGAGACCCCTAGTTGTTTGGCAAACTGCCGCTGTAGTTGTCTTTCAGAGATGCCGACGTATTTAGCAATGTCCGCTAGCGTGAGCGGTTCTTCGATATTGGTTTTCATTAACGTGATAGCATCGATGACATGGGCGTAGCTATGACTGAGGCTCTTTGGTTTGGGTAAATGTTGGATGCTCGCCGGCTCTCGGATAGTGGTGATGACAAACATGTCTTGAATTTTTTCAACAATTTCTCGCCCAAAGTGCTGTTTGATGATGTGCAGGGTCATATCAAGCGCACATACCCCGCCAGAGCAGGTATAGAGCCGATTACCAATGGTAAAAATATGGTTTAAGAATTTTACATTGCCAAATTGTTCCTGAGCCAGCGTAACATTTTCCCAATGCAGCGAGGCTGATTGATTGGCTAACAATCCTGCATTCGCAAGCGCTATTGCCCCTGTACAAAGCCCCCCTAACGCAATATCCCGAACGGCTAAACGCTCCACAATCCCCTTTAGTGCGTCTGTCATTAAATTTTCGGCTTCATATCCCCCGCAGATAAACACGAGTTCACAATCAAATAGATGTTTGATTTCAGCGGTATGAGCGACTTGTACCCCATTACTGGCACTGGTCTGATGCCCTGCAAAACCACTAATAATCCAGCTATATACCGGCTGACTACTGACATAGTTTGCCATTCGTAACGGCTCGATGACATTGCTAAAAGCCATCATGGTAAAGCCATCAATCAATAAAAAACCAATTTTTTTAATATTCGCTGTCATAAATAGAGTATGAATGGACAAGCCGTGTTGTCGTAATTAGTCAAAAAAATGTCGTCTTATGAAAAACTGAATTTTTAAATTTGCGTATGATGAGGGATGTGGAGAGCAAAGAACTTCTTAACATCAACCTAAACCTCGTGAGGCGCAAACAATGAATCAGTCAGTTGAACATATGCTAAATAAAGCGGGTAGCCTGAATACTGCACTTAGCATGCCAAGCTTAATCCAAATCAGAAATGGCGAGAAGGTCAAGCCGACTTTTAGCGCCCAAGAATACCAAAACCGCCAACAAAAGCTTAAAGCCTATATGGCAAAAAGCGACATTGATAGCGTGTTATTCACCTCCTATCACAATATCAACTACTATGCAGACTTCTTATATTGCTCATTTGGACGCTTCTATGGTTTGGTCATCGACCAAGATAAAGTAGTGACTATCTCCGCCAATATCGACGGTGGACAGCCTTGGCGACGTACCATGGGCGATGACAATATCGTCTATACCGACTGGCAACGTGATAACTACTTTAAAGCCGTGGCAAGTCAAATCAAAAATAAAGGCAGAGTGGGGATTGAATACGACCACTTACCCATCGAACGTTTGAAAAAACTACAAGACGCCTTGCCCAATGTCGAATTTGTCGATATCAGCCAAGCTTGCATGAAAATGCGAATGGTGAAATCAGCCGAGGAAATCGCCCTTATCAAGCAAGGTGCACGGGTTTGTGACATTGGTGGTGCAGCGCTCGTCAACGCCGTGCATGAAGGGGTTCCTGAGTATGAGGTAGCGTTAGCCTCTACACAAGCGATGGTACGAGAAATCGGGAAACGCTTTGAGCATGTTGAGCTCATGGATACTTGGACGTGGTTTCAATCAGGTATCAACACCGATGGCGCGCACAATCCTGTGACCAATCGCAAAGTGCAGCGCAATGATATTTTAAGCTTAAACTGCTTTTCGATGATTGCAGGCTACTATGTGGCGCTGGAGCGTACGCTGTATTTTGGTGAACCTGATGCGGCAACGCTCAACTATTGGGAAATTAACTGCAAAGTGCATGAAGAAGGCATAAAACTCATCAAACCTGGCGTTCGTTGCTGTGATATCGCTTTGGAGCTCAACAAAATCTTTGCCGAATATGGCATTTTAGACCGCCGCACCTTTGGGTATGGGCACTCATTTGGCGTGTTGTCACACTATTATGGCCGTGAAGCAGGGTTAGAACTGCGTGAAGACATTGATACGGTACTTGAGCCAAATATGGTCATCTCAATGGAACCGATGATTATGATTCCAGAAGGTATGGCAGGGGCAGGCGGTTATCGTGAACATGATATTTTGGTTTTAACTGAAACAGGCGCTGACAATATCACAGGCTTCGCCTATGGTCCTGCGCATAACATTATTAGTTAGCTTACTTTAGCATGATTTACTACCAACCAAGGGGAAACTAAATGACAACTTTTGCACTTTCACCCACTGCTGTAGCAATGCAACAACCAGCTGCAGAGCCGTATGTTAAAGATCCTGTGTTACTCAAAAAAGCCGCCAAAGCCAGTTTTATTGGTAACTTTGTCGAGTGGTTTGATTACGCATCGTATGGCTATTTTGCCACTGTCATCGCTAGCGTATTTTTTGCTAAAACCGATGCAACCGTCGCATTGATGTCAACTTATGCAATTTTTGCGCTATCCTTTATTGTCCGTCCGTTTGGGGGTATTTTTTGGGGACATATTGGCGATAAATACGGTCGAAAAGCGGCTTTATCTTGGTCGATTTTGATTATGTCAGGTGCCACTTTCTTAATCGGATTGTTGCCAAGTTATGCCACCGTGGGTATCTTAGCGCCTGTGTTGTTGTTATTGTTGCGCATGATTCAAGGTTTTTCAGCTTCGGGAGAGTATGCAGGGGCATCAGCATTTATGGCAGAGTACGCGCCGCCCGACAAAAAAGGGTTTTATACCAGTATCGTACCTGCCAGTACAGCCACCGGTCTATTACTGGGCTCACTGATTGCGGCAGCTATGACCGCCTTTATGGATGCTGACTTTGTACAAACTTGGGGGTGGCGTATTCCATTTTTATTGGCTGCACCACTGGGCTTGGTAGGTCGATATATGCGGTTGAATCTTGAAAAAACCCCGGCTTTTAAGGCGTTTGAAGAAAGCACCATTGAAAAACCAGTGCCAATCAAAAATTTGTTTGCCAACCATAAAAAAACCTTGTGCATTGCGTTTATGTTATGTAGTTTGAATGCGGTGGCTTTTTACTTAATCCTAAGCTATATGCCGACTTATTTATCCACCCAAATGCACATCAATGAAACGCAGTCGCTGCTAGCTGCCTCCATTTCATTAGTCGCTTATATCGGTATGATTTTCACCATGGGTAAACTTTCAGACAAATACGGTCGCAAAACCATGCTGATTATCGCATCTGTGTTGTTTATCGCGTTGACAGTGCCTTTGTTTCATATGCTAAGCCTGGGTGGGTTTTTAACGATTGTGTTGATTCAACTGGTGTTCTCGCTCTTATTATCCGTCAATGACGGCACACTACCGGCATTTTTAAGTGAGATTTTCCCAGTCGAGGTGCGTTATTCAGGTTTTGCTTTCACCTTTAACTCAGCCAATGCCCTACTCGGCGGCACAACCCCCTTGATGGCAACTTGGTTAATGAGCAAAACAGGCAGTCAAATCGCGCCAGCTTGGTTATTGGTGATAGCAAGCGTAATCGCGCTGGTAGCAACGGTGATGTATAAAAAATCCGATAGTGTGTCTATTTTAGAAAAAGGTTAGAAAAACGTTAAAAAGATGTTAGAGAAATAGTGAATTAACCACGGTTATCAATAACCCCATGAAGTTAATTTAAGTTTTTTTCCAAAGTGGTTTTAGCCAACCTTGTTTGCTAGAATCACTTTTTTTATCCCCCATTT
>CALJUC010000251.1 GCA_937975585.1 uncultured Moraxella sp.
TCCAGCAAGACGCCAAAATCGAGCCAATCGTTGGTTTACAAATTTCACAGCCATCGCCGTGTCCGTGTCTTTCAATCATCTCTTCAAAGGTGTGGATATTGCCGACGCGCACCAAGTGATACAACTCTTGGCGAGAGTAAGCAAAATGCTCGCAGATATGATTTTTAACTTCGATACCGCGCTTTTTGAGTTCTGACACTAAGGTATCTTTGACGATTTGAGCACAGCCGCCACAGCCTGTACTGGCCTTGGTGCAGCTCTTGATGTCTTCATAAGTCATGGCCCCATTGTCCACTGCTGCGCAGATTTGACCTTTGCTGACGTTATAACATGAGCATAGGGTAGCGGTATCGGGCAGATTTTCAATGCCCATAACGGGCTTTTCGACATTTGGTAAAATCAAGCTTTCTGGGTGTAACGGTAAATCAATACCATTTAAAAACAGTTGCAATAAATTGCTATAGTCTTCGGTATCCCCGACTAGGACAGCACCTAGCAGGCGTTTGCTGTCTGGGGTAGTGACCAATTTTTTGTACACGCCTGTTTTGGGATTTTGATACACAAAGCTTAAACTGTCTTTGATTTTGCCATGGGCATCGCCAATACTGCCGACATCGACGCCCATGAGTTTAAGTTTGGTACTCATGTCCGCCCCGTCAAACAGGCTATTATGTTCACCTGCCAGTTGTGACGCACACACGCTTGCCATAGTGTAGCCCGGGGCGACTAATCCGTAAATTTTGTTATCCCACAAGGCACATTCACCAATGGCATACACATCTGGGACGCTGGCTTGGCAAGTGTCGTTGATAACGATACCACCACGCTCACCCAGCTTGAGACCGGAGCTGCGAGCAAGACTGTCTTGAGGGCGAATCCCTGCACTAAACAAAATCAAATCAGTATCAAGTAGCGTACCATCGGCAAATTGCATGGTTAAAAAACTGGCATCATCGTCATGGTTGTCAATGATTTGTTGGGTGTTTTTACCTGTTAGTACCGTCACACCTAAGTCTTCGATTTTTTTCTTCAGTAGTTCACCCCCTGCCGCATCAAGCTGTACACCCATGAGCTGGGGGGCAAACTCGACTACATAGGTGGTTAAACCCAGTGTCACTAAGGCTTTGGCCGCTTCTAATCCCAATAAACCACCGCCAACCACCACACCACGTTGGACACGTGGATTGTCCGCAGTTGCTAAAATAGCATCTAAGTCTTCAATGGTGCGATAGACATGACAGTGCGCATGTTGATTGCCTTTAACAGGCGGGACAAAAGGATAAGAGCCTGTTGCTAACACCAATTTTTCAAATTCTAAGGTGTTGCCCTTGCTGGTGATAAGAGTTTTGGTTTGCGGATCAAAACTTTCGACGCCTTCACCCAAATGCAAAGTAATGCCCGCTTGCTCATAGTTTGCCAAATCCACTAAATTAAGCTGACTGGCGTCTTTATGTTCGAAGTAACTGGACAAATACACCCGATCATACGCAGGGCGACTTTCAGCACTAAATACATGAATCTGATAAATTTGGTGTAGGCGTTTTTCAATCGCTTTTTCGATAAAGTGGTGTCCAACCATCCCATTACCGACGACGATAAGATTTTTCATTCTTTATCCCTTCTAACGAAACATTGGCTTTTTGACTTGGATAATGACTGGCTTTTGGCGTGTATTATCCTAAGGTTTTCTATACTGTTATGTAAGCAAATTTTATGCCAATATTTAAATTAACTATAAATTTCAATGGGTTAAAAAATATAGGTTAATTATTTATTAAGAAAAATAAATCACATTGTTAGTGATTTAACGCAACCAGTAGCCAAGTGACGAGCAACAGCACCGTTAATATGCCACTGACCAGTTGCCAAAATAGCACAGGATGTTTGTCAATCAGCGGCTGTTTGGCTTTATCGTCGGCATGGCTTTTGGGGTCAAGGTCGGTGAGAAAATCGCCAATGCTCTGATAGCGGCGGCTGCTATCTGCTTGCAGCGCACGAATCAGCACGTCATTGACCCAAAATGGCAAATCCGCGCGCAATTGCCGTACGTTTTTGAACGCCAGTTTTTGGGTGGTTTGTGCGGTCATCGCAGTGGTCAAGGTATCGACATCAAACGGCTGTAGCCCTGTCAGCATCTCATAAGTCACCACACCCAGCGAGAAAATATCGGAATACACCCCTTTTGGTGCATCGCTAAAATATTCGGGGGCACTATAATGCAAATCGCCCACAGGCGGTGTATGCCCAGTTCTTAAGAGCAACGAGCCAACCGAACCAAAGTCAATGAGCTTGATATGACCCGATGGCAGCAGCATGATATTTTCGGGCTTGATATCTTGATGGAGTAGATAATTACGGTGCATGACTCGCAGCGCCATACCGATTTGATTGACAATAGCAAAGGTTTGGGCAACCGATAACGGCGGCTGGGTGTCGATAAATTCACGCAAGCTCATGCCTTGCAAAAATTCGGTGACATGGTACAGATATTGGCTATTCATCGGCTTGGGGTAAAATTTTAGTAAGCTTGGGTGATTGAGGCTTAACCCTATTTTTTCTTCTTTTAAAAACAGCCGTAAAAATCCGCTATCGTCTTCATAATAGGCAGACGGCACTTTGATAATACGCTGATTATCGCCTGTGTCAGCGGTGCTGTCGGTAGCCAAATACACGCTACTGCGTGGCGTGTTTTGCACCACTTTGTCAATGGTAAAATGATCAAGCTTGTCGCCGGCCGTTAGCACAGGTGGAATGCGTAAACGGGTAACGGCATGACGACTGTCTGTATGTTCGGCAAGGTCAGCTTTGTCAAAATCTGCATTCGCCAAAATTCTCGCAACTTTTGGCAACACCGCTATCATCACGCAACTGACATTGTCATTACTGCCGTTTTCCAATGCCACCTGACACAAGATTTCTGGCAAATTTTCTAAGTCTAAGGTGGTGGAGTTATCCAGCGCCAACAATTTGCCCAATGACGATTGGGTGAGTAACAATAATTCATCATCACCGATAAATTCATACACGCCATCGGTCATTATCAAAAACACATCTTCGGGCAATACATCGATTTGGGCAAGTTGTAATTCTACTTGGGCATCTGCGCCAAGTGCAGCGGCTAACGCGCCTTTGTCTCGCCCTCGTTTGTGTCTGTGGTCTTGGGTGAGTACGCGCAGTTTGTTGTGTCGTAGCCGATAGATACGGCTATCACCCGTGTGGAATAACACTGCCGAGTGCTCGGATAATAAAGGCTCGGTAAACAGCAGCCCAGATAAGGTTGAGAGTAATTTGGGCAAATACCGCTGCGAGGCTGAATCAAAGCTGCCATGGTGATCACTAAAATACAAAAAATCATTGATAATATGCACGCTTTTGGTGAGCATTTGGGCCAGCGTTTCGGCACTGTTGTTATTTAATGAATCGCTAGTAACAGGGCTAGTAACTGGGGTAGTCACCATGTCAGCTTGGTGCATGGTTAATTGGTCGATCAGCGTATCAATCACCCATTGACTGGCGAGCTTTGGCTGTCCGCAGCTGCTGACGCCGTCAGCTAAAGCGGTGACTTGCCATGCAAGCTGAGCGGCGCTGCTATCCCCTGTTGGCACCAGCGTTTGCATTGTCAAGGTATCTTGATTTTCGGCTTTGCGCCCTGCATGACTAGCAGCACGGGTCAGCAGTTGCGGCAAGGACTGTGGTAAGGATTGAGAACTGGCGGGATTTTGCTGAATGGCTTTTGACATGGGTTTTTCCTTACTAGCACGGTTGCTACGCATTGTGCAAAAATGAAAAAAGGGCATACACCCTTTTTTACCTTACTAACTAGACTTCCTTGTCCGCTGGTTGACTGTTTTTTTGGTTGGATTTAGTGAGCGATTAGGCTACCGCAATTCGCTCAATGGTGCCATCTTCGTGCACCTCGATCATATGTCCTTGTGGCTCGCTCAAGAAGGTCGCGCCAATAAAGGCAATGCCTGCAAAAATCGCGAGGGTAATAAAGAATCCTGTTGGCGATACCATAGAGAAAATAGTCAAAAACAACACCCCACCTACGTTACCATAGGCACCCACCATACCAGCAATTTGCCCTGTCATACGGCGTTGAATGAGCGGAACCACTGAGTATACTGCACCGCATGCTGCTTGCACAAATACAGAAGTAAGCAGCACGATTGCCACTGCACCCGCCAATGGTAACTTGGTCATTTGCGTCATTAGCAGATAACCCACCGTTTGCCCTGCCAATGCAATCATCAATACTTTACGACGACCGACCGCATCGGACATAAAACCACCGCCAGGACGAGCAAATAAATTCATCACCGCAAAACAGCCTGCAGTCAACCCTGCTAAAGTATGCGATACACCATAGTTGGTAATAAAAAATTGCGGCAACATCGACACCACTGCCAACTCAGAGCCAAAACATGCCAAATACGCCATGTCTAAAATCGCCACTTGTTTGAACTGATAACCATATTCTGGATTTACCGCAGGGCGAGATGTATCAAATAAATGCTTATTGACTGACCAGATTTTGATATATTGATAGACTACAAGCACCGCCACCACCGCATATGCCAGCATGGTTTGATTAGCGGTTAATAATTTTAATCCGCTAGGTGACAAACGCCACGCCAACAAAAACAAAATCGCATAAACCGGTAAAATCATCACCGCATAAAAGTAAAAGTCTGCTTTGCTTGATACTTCCAAGCCGCCTGATTTTTTTGGTTTAAAATAAGTCGCGCCTTTGGGTGTATCACTGACACCACGATAAAAAATGACCGAATAAACAATCGCAATCACGCCTGTGGTCGCAATCGCATACCGCCAACCATCTGCACCGCCATACACTAAGGCAAGAATCGGCATCGACATCGACGCTACTGCCGCCCCAAAAATTGCCCCAACCGCCGTACACCCCTTCTGCCGAGCCGACTTCATTGACAGGAAACCATTCTGAAATCAAACGAATCCCAACCACAAATCCTGCACCGACAAAACCTAGCAAAAACCGCCCAATCGCCAGCATTTGGAAACTTTGGGCAAATGCAAACACAAAACACAAAAAACCGCTAATCAACAACACAGCACTATATGAACGCTTGGGGCCGTATCTATCGACCATCGCGCCGATTAGCAAACGGGCAGGAATGGTCAAAGCCACATTGAGCATCAAGATCGCTTTGACTTGTCCATCGCTCAAATGAAAATATTGTTTGATAGTTGGCATCAATGCCACATGAGCAAACCAAATTAAAAAGGTGACGAAAAAAGCAAACCAGGTGTAATGTAACACCTTGATACGGGGTAATTTCATAGCAAACAGCGGTAAACGTTGGGGCATCTGCTTCTCCTTTAAGTAAGCCTGTACGGTTCACGGTAACAAGGCAAAAGCAATATTTATGCCATTATCATAAGCTTTTGTTTTTACAATAATTTTTTTGAATGACCCATCAATTAGCTATTTTGCTGTGATAAAACTTTTACCGATTAGCATGAGCGGTAAAATTTGACGCTGTACTGCACTATTTTGGTAAGTAATCGATAAGGTAAAAGAATAATGCAAATAAATAAGCAAAAAAAATGTCTAAAAATATTTTAAAAACCCTCAAACAGTTATCTACAGTTAAAGAGGTTAAATTCGAAGAGTGGTCAACATACCTCACACTGTCCGACAAATAATAGCCAAAATTTAAAACACCATAAAAAACAGTAAAAAACAACGGTTTAAAACGGTTGGCATAAATTTTGAATTATCTAAAGGGCTAAATTTTAAAGTGCTAGATTCTAAAGTATTAAATATCGGGTCGGATAAGCAAGGTCAGCCAAACAATGCAACACACACACATTCTTATCATAGGGGCAGGGATGGCAGGGACACGCTTTGCTATGCAGTATGCCAAAAGCAGACTGAGTGCCCACAGCGGACTGGGGATTGATAGCCAATGCGAGCAAAGTCGAGATGAGTTTGCCATCACGCTTATCAACAGCGAGCCATATGCAGGCTATAACCGTATTATGCTATCGCCTGTATTGGCAGGGGAAAAACGCTTCGCTGAGATTTATCTATTTTCTCAAGAGGAGTACGCCAACCATAACATCACTGTAAAGACAGGTTGCACTGTTAGCGATATCAATCTTGCTGCTCATCAGGTCATCACCGACAGCGGCGAAACCATCGGCTATGACAAATTGGTGTTTGCCACAGGTTCAACGCCATTTATTTTGCCATTGCCCAACCATACCGCAAAAGGCGTCATGGGTTTTCGTACCAAAGCCGATGTGGACGCTATGCTAGATATCGCAACAACCAATCATAATGGCAAAAAATCTCCAAAATGCCTGGTTATCGGGGGTGGGTTACTCGGTCTTGAGGCTGCCAATGCTTTGGTACAACAGGGAGCGAAAGTCACTGTGGTGCATGGGGCAGGCTATTTACTCAATCGCCAACTGGATAAAACCGCTGCCGATTTACTGCAAACTTACTTTGAAAACAAAGGTATTGAGTTTGTGCTCAACGCCAACTCTCAAACGATTTGCGTGGACAAGGATAACCAGGTCACTGGACTGACTTACACGGATAATGTCGACACATCCATCCCTGCCAAAACCATTGACAGCGATTGCATTATCATGACCGTCGGCGTGCGACCCAATATTGCCCTTGCGCAACAGGTCGGTATCACTTGCGAGCGGGGGATTTTGGTTGATAACCAAATGCGAACCCATACCCCAGACGTGTATGCGATTGGCGAGTGTGTACAGTTTGACAACCAGCTATTTGGGCTCGTCGCACCTGTGTATGAGCAAGCCAATATTCTGCTACATACCTTAAACGAGCAGCCAGGCAGCACCTCGCCCGTGTTTAGCATACAACCAACGGCAACCAAACTAAAGGTCTCGGGCGTGGCGCTATTTTCGGCAGGTGATATCGATGTGAGTCACGACTGCGAGCAGTTGATTTATCAAGACCCTAGCCATAGCATCTATCAAAAAATCACCGTAAAAGACAACCGTATTTTATCTGCAGTGCTATATGGTGATGTACAAGAGGGCGGTTGGTTTTTTGAACTGATTCAAAATCAACAAGATATTTCAGCCATCAAAGATAAATTACTGTTTGGCAAAGCGTTTTGTGAAGAGTTGCTGGCGGGCTGATCTGACTGGTAGAAATTAAAAATAGTAAAAGGTTAACGTGTGACAACAACTATACAACATTTAGCACCACAAAAATCTCCGCTGATTCAAGTTAAAACCACCTGTGCCTATTGTGGTGTTGGCTGTGGCGTGTTGGCGACGATTGATGAGAATACCCAACACGTCAGCATTGACGGTGATCCAACCCATCCTGCCAACTTTGGCAAATTATGCTCCAAAGGCAAAGCGTTAGGCGATACGCTCGATCGTGACCGCCGTTTGGCACATCCGATGATTCATGGCGAGGCAGTCGATTGGGATACCGCCACCGATTTTGTTGCCAAATCATTGCAACAGACCATTGATGAATATGGCGCCGACAGCGTTATGCTATATGTATCGGGACAACTGCTCACCGAAGATTATTACGTGGCAAACAAATTTACTAAAGGTTTTTTGGGTACCAATAATTTGGACTCCAATTCTCGACTGTGTATGTCATCAGCGGTGGCTGGCTACAAGCGAGCATTTGGCTCGGACACTGTGCCTTGTAATTATGAAGACATCGAAAACAGCGACCTATTTATCATTATCGGTTCGAATATGGCGTGGTGTCATCCGATTTTATTTGGTCGGTTAAAATCCAGCAAACAAGCCAATCCCAACAAAAAAATCGTGGTGATTGACCCACGAGCCACTGACAGCACCGCGATTGCTGACTTGCATTTGCCGATTCGCTCTGGCACAGATACCCATTTATTTGTCGGACTACTCAATTACTTGCACCAAAACGGCTATGCCAATCACGATTATCTCAGGCATTGTGACAATCTTGCTGATGCGCTTGCAGCCAGTGACAGTTGGACGATTAAAAAAGTTGCCAAAATCTGCGGTGTCAACGAAAGTGATTTAACCGAGTTTTATCAATTGTTTGCCACTACCACGAAAACCGTGAGTTTTTACTCAATGGGTGTCAATCAAGCCAGTAATGGCACCGATAAGGTCAATAGCATTATCAATTGCCACCTTTATACAGGCAAACTGGGTTATGAAGGGGCAGGGGCGTTCTCAATTACAGGACAGCCCAATGCCATGGGTGGGCGAGAGGTCGGGGCGTTAGCCAATCTGCTTGCCAGTCATTTTGAGCTCAAAAACAGCGACCATCGTCAAACAGTAGCCAACTTTTGGCAAGCACCGACTAGTATTAGTGGTAAAGATGGTGTCAAGGCAACCCAATGTGCCGATGCTATTTTGGAGGGGCAAATTAAAGCGATTTGGATTATGGCGACCAATCCTGTAGTCAGTCTGCCAGAAGCAGACAAATTTGCCATGGCGTTACAGCAATGCCCACTGGTCATCGTGTCTGACTGCTCAAAAGACAGCGACACGCTCGACTTTGCTCATGTGGCTTTGCCCGCGCAAGGCTGGAGTGAAAAATCAGGCACGGTCACCAACAGCGAACGCCGCATCTCTCGTCAGCGTCGCTTAGTCACCCCATTTGCTGACGCCAAGCCTGACTGGTGGATAGTCAGCCAAGTGGCACAGAAAATGGGTTTTGTGGGTTTTGATTACACCCACGACTACCAAGTGTTTGCCGAACACGCTCGGCTTAGTGGCGAGAAGAATGGCGGTGAAAAAAATACAGATAGCCGAAGTTTTAATATCAGCCATTTAGCCAATATTAGCCAAAACGAGTATGATAATTTGGCACCGTTTCAGTGGGGTCAACCGCATTATTTTGGACTACAAAAACAAGACCCACATACCACTATCGGCACCACTTATACCGATACCCAAAAACTGCATTTTGTCACCGTTACTCCTGCAGTACCCAAGTCATTGCCTGATGAGCAATATCCACTGGTGCTTAACACAGGTCGCTCGCGTGACCAATGGCATACCATGACCCGCACAGGGATTGCCCCACAGCTCAATCAGCATTTACCGCACCCACTGGTTGCGATTCACCCGAGTGATGCCAAACCTTTGGGTGTACAAAATAACGATTTTGTGCAAATTAACAGTCCCAATGGTACTATCTTAGTGCGGGCGGATGTGACTGAAAAACAACGCCAAGGCGACGTGTTTATACCTATGCACTGGAATCAGCACTTTGCCGCCAATGCGCGTGTCGGTAAGCTTATCAGCAATCATCATGACCCCTTTTCACAGCAACCGCAGCTCAAGCACCAACCTGTTAGGCTGCAAAAGCTAACCATGCAAGCATTTGGATGGTTATTGATTGATAAACATTGTGATGAAAACCTGCTAACTTGGCTCGAATCGCCAGATATGACTTATTGGGTGCGTAATCGCCAGTCAAACAGTAGCCAGTATTTTTTTGCCATTGATAATCAGTCTGCGGCCATGACAACTTGGTTTGATAAGCAATATTGGCAACAGCAGTTAAGTGTATGGCTCAATCAACCAGCGCAAGCCTACAACTTTGATATTATCCATTATCAACATATTGATACCGATAACACCAGCCAAGATTTACGACTTGCGATATTGCAAAATGGGCAAGTCCATGCGCTAGTATTTTTGAGCACCCACGAGCATAAACTACCCACCCATAACTGGCTAGATAGCCAATTTGGCAGAAGTCTTGATAACCATACGCGTAAATGGCTACTAATGGGCAAACCTGCCACGGGTTTTATTGATACAGGGCGGATTGTTTGCTCTTGTATGTCCGTGGGTGAAAATACCATTGTTGAGACGATAAAAAAATATCACTGTAAAACCGTCGTTGAGGTTGGCAAACATTGCAAAGCAGGCACCAATTGTGGCTCCTGTCTAGGAGAGATTAGCAAAATTTTGGCGGGGTGACATTGTTATAACTTGTTGAAAGGATGATTGGGTGAACTTTAAGCCACTTTATCATTTCGCTTAAAGTTGCCTGATTCTACTGGGTGACTTATTGATAATGAGCTTTAGAGAGTTAAAAAAAAGCAAAAGAATTAAAAATAT
>CALJUC010000252.1 GCA_937975585.1 uncultured Moraxella sp.
ATAATCATGTGATTGCTCAAGCTGATCAGATTGTAGTTGCATTACATGACGGCCGTCGTGCAGAAGCAACGATTGTTGGAACAGACCCTGATACTGATTTAGCTGTAATTAAAATCGATTTAGATAAATTACCTCAGGCTATAGAAATATTAGAAAAAATACTTTATTGACATATTTCTTAAAATATATTCACAGAAAATAATCTTATGATTTAATTCATCAGGAGCGAAAGGTCAGCCTTCTATCACCTGGGTACCGGAAGGAATCCCATGTAAAAAAGTATTATTAAAAAAAACATCTATCAATCATTAAGATTTAATTATTTTAAAAAACTTCATAATATTTTTTAGTTTTAATTATGTTAAGAAAGCTAAAATAATTTCTGTTTAACAAAATTGTAACATATTGTATTAAAATTTAGATATTAATATCAATAACTTATAAAATATTAACACTGGTACTATCGTTAAAACATCTTTCTACATTTTGAATTATTGTGAATAATTTGTTAAGGTATCTATCCATTTTACTTAACAAAAAGATATCTTTATGAACAGTGTAAGAGTTGAACGGTTTGGCCCGTTTCCTCGGGTTAGCCGTCCTGTTTTTATTATCTCAGCCGTTTTAATCGTTGGGTTTATTATTTTTGGCTCATTGTTTAGTGAGCTTGCGGGCGATATTTTTAGTCAATTGCAGTCCTTTATTACTCATCGATTTCGTTGGGTGTTTATTATTTTGATGAATGTGGCCGTGGTATTTAGCCTTTATATTGCGTTGAGTCGCTACGGTGATATTCGTTTGGGGCATCAGACAGAACACCCTGAATATAGCTTGCTATCGTGGTTTGGTATGTTGTTTAGTGCCGGTATCGGTATTGGGCTGTTGTATTGGGGTGTGGCAGAGCCGTTGTTTCACTTTGCCAAACCGCCAATCGGCACACCTGAAACGGTAGAAGCCGCCAAACAAGCCATGAACTTATCTTTTTTGCATTGGGGTATTCATGCGTGGGCGTTATATTGTGTGGTCGCGTTGGCCTTGGCCTATTTTCATTATCGCCGTGGCTTACCGTTGTCGATTCGCTCGGTGCTTTATCCATTAATCGGTCAAAGAATTTATGGCAAATGGGGGCATTTGGTTGATATTTTGGCGGTGTTTGGCACTATGTTTGGGGTGGTCACCTCGTTGGGCCTAGGGGTCATGCAAATCAACTCAGGTCTCAGTCAAGTATTTGGGTTAGACAATAGCTTGGCGCTGCAACTGATGATGATTGCAGGTATTACGCTACTGGCGACGTTCTCGGTGATGATGGGGCTTGATAAAGGCGTCAAACGTTTAAGCGATATCAATATTTTATTAACCGTGCTGTTATTGGGCTTTATGTTGTTATTGGGGCCAACACAACAGATTATTGATAGCTTTGTGGAAAATGTCGGTAATTATGTGACCGCAGTTGTGCCATTGGGGTTCTGGAGTGAGGCATACAGTGGCACTGATTGGCAGTCAGCTTGGACGATTTTTTATTGGGCGTGGTGGGTGAGTTGGTCGCCGTTTGTTGGGGTATTTGTGGCGCGTATTTCTCGCGGTCGTACCATTCGCGAGTTTATCTTTGGGGTGTTATTTATCCCGATGTTGATTTTGTTCTTTTGGTTTACCACCTTTGGCGGTACTGCCATTCACCTAGAATTGGCAGGCAATGTCGGTCTAGTCGAAGTAGTCAAAGCCGATAGTGCCAGTGCGATTTTTAAACTTATGGAATTTTATCCCTTGACCAAGCTTGTCAGTTTGGTGATTGTGCTGATGATTGTGCTATGGTTTGTGACCTCATCAGATTCGGCAAGTTTGGTCATTGATATGCTGACGTCAGGTGGCGATACCGATGCGCCAAAGATTCAGCGTTTATTTTGGGCATTATCACAAGGGGTGATTGCTGCGGTGTTATTGGTCGCAGGCGGTTTATCAGCCTTGCAGGCAGCGGCGATTATCGCAGGGTTTCCGTTTGCGATTGTGGTGTTCGTTATGATGTTTTGTTTGTGGCGTGGTTTGAGCCGTGACCGCTTAACGCTGTACCGCAATCAGCAATGGTATATGACTGAAGAATCTGCCGAGCACAATTCGGCCAATGAGTTTGCCGATGAGCACTTGCTAACCGGCCCGCCAGCCTTGGTCAAAGATGATTGATTAATCAGGTAACCATAAAAAAGGCAATAAAAAAAGCCATTTAAAAAAGCGACTTATTATCGGATAAGTCGCTTTTTTATACAGGCTTAATGACGGTCTAGTGATTTTGAGCCATTTGATTTTAATGATTTTTTAGTCCTTAATGTGTGGCAGTGAAAAGACATGATGTTATGTGAGATAAGACCATATATTTTCACGACTTACGAGTGTTGTTTAACGACTCAGCCCAACTACTATGCTCACAACGGGTACAAATTTGGTCAGCTGTCTGGAGGGTCGTGGTCTCGCCACAGACCATACAAGAATAAAAAGTATTGTCCTTCACGCTAGTAACTTGTTTGTATTTCATGGGAAAAATAGGTAAGCCCCATTTTACCTCGTGATCCTCATAATACAGTAAGCTTAAGCTACCATCCGTTTCTAATAACGCAACGCGTACTTGGCCTAAGTGTTCAATGTTTTGAACACGCATTTCCGAAAAAAATTCATCTTGGGAGTATAGTTGTTTTTGAAAATCTTTTTGTATAAGCAATCCATCTTGCACCACACACAGCGCTTCACCTTCTAATAAATTTTCAATTTTTTGAGATTTCACCATCACAAACGTGGTTAATCTATAAAGAATCAGAATCATTGAAAATACGATAAAAGCGTGAAGAAGCGGCACATCTTCGGTAAACATAGGGTCGCCAGCCGCTGACCCTAACGATAAGATAATGGCAATTTCAAAAATCGAAAGTTGGCGCATCCCTCTTTTGCCTGTCAAACGCAAAAAGATAATAATCAACAAATACATCACAATACAGCGAATAATAATTTCTAATGCAAAATCCCAAGTCGTATCCGCTATAAAAATATTAAAAAGATCCATTAAACTGTCCTTGTATCCCAGACATATTATTTTGAGTCAGACGGTATAGCTTAATCTAGCGAGTGAAAGATGTAGCGATATGTTGTTCAGCCAAACAAAACAATCCCCAAATTGATTTTTGTAAATATCGATAGCGTGGGCGAATGATTGATAGGTATTGAAGTAATGATGTTTAGAAAGTCATTTAAGCGTATAGGCCAACCTAATGCGCATTTAACGATAACAACAGCTAATCAATTTTCTCAACCTTGACTTGCATGTCCTTTAGCTCAAACGGCGCATAAAATGTCGCAAATGCCACATCCGCCGCATCACGCCCATAACCCAAAATCACACGCCCGCCTTTGGGCATGTCTTGCGTGGCATCGAAGGTATACCATCGCCCATCAATAAACACCTCATACCAAGCGTGTAAATCCATCGGTTCAAGCTGATATAAGTAGCCAACCACCATACGCGCAGGCATATCTAACGCGCGCGCCAAGCTTATACCCAAATGTGCAAAATCACGACATACGCCCTTTTTTTGTTGCCACGTATCAAGTGCGGTCGTGTTTGCTGTGCTACAGCCATACTCATAGGTAATGTTTTGGTGGATATAGTCACAAATCGCAGCGGCTTTATCATACCCATCGGCAAAATCAGCCGTAATCGTTTGTGCTTCTTGTAATAAAAATTCGGGTAGACAATAGCGGCTTGGCAATAGATAGACCAAGGTCGCAGATGGTAGTTGCTCTATTGGTGTCTTTGGTGCGCCTTGTGCCACGTCAATGGTCTCACTGGTGCTGACCTCCACGGTCAAACACACTTGGCAAGCCCCAGTGGGCAGCAGTGCCCGATCACATAAGTTACCAAAACTATCTGCATATTCGGTAATAGGCGTGTCTGGGGTAAGTTGTAGATTTTCTTGAATAACTTGCTGAGCCAGTCCTGATTGTGGTCGCAACAAAAACACCACGGGGGTTGGCTGTGGAAAATAATAATCTAATTGGCAACTGGCCCGTAATCTAATCATAAAATTCTTATTTAATCGGTTGTGAGGGACAAAGACGCAGACAATATCTGTGAGTCAATTCTAGCGCTTATTCAAGTGAATAATCCCTTTTGAACCAATCACTTAAATCCCGTTGTTTTGTATCAGGTGACGATATAAACCAATATCAGTATAGCCATCATCACAAGCGATTCCTATACCCATATGTATTGATCATAAATAATATTACTGCCAAATACATTTAGCCCTTAATGGCATCGGCTTTTTTGTAATAAAGCCATAATAGGGCTGCTGTCATAAAAATCAGCCACGGGAAAAGCGCGATATTCATGGTTTTCCAACCAATCATTTCTACCAATGCGCCAGCACTAAAGGAACAGATTAGCCCTACCACAAATACCGTCATATCATTGATAGCTTGTGCCTTGGCTTTTTCCTCAAGCGTGTAAGTGCCGGTTAATAAAGCCGTACTACCAATAAATAAAAAGTTCCAACCTACGCCTAATAACGTCAGAGAAATCGCAAATGCTTGAAAGTGAATACCAGATAAGGCAAATGCTATATAGCAAGCGAACAGTAGCACACCGGTAAACATGATTTTTAATACACCAAAACGGGCAATCAAGTTGCCTGTCACAAAAGAAGGTAAAAACATCCCCAAGACATGCAGTTGAATCACGGTCGTAATACTGCCCAGTTCGTGGTGTGAATGACGCATAGCGATTGGGGCAGCGGTCATGCCTAAAATCATCACACCATACCCGGTAATCGCGCCTAGCAAGGCCACCAAATAAGTGGGCGTAAATATAATCTGATGCCAAGGTCGACCGGCGGTAAAACTTGCTTTGACCTCCACCATATCAGGAATATGTAAGTTGGATAAAATCCCCATGGCAAGCAAAGACATGATACTGATAATCAAAAATGAACCGACATATTCAAGATGGGTAAATAAATCACCGCCAAAACGTGCCAAGGCCGGTCCAATTAAGGCAGCAACCACACCACCCGCCATCACCAATGAAATAGCGCGGGATCGAAAAGCATCATCGGCCACCTCACTGGCGGCAAAACGATAAAACTGGGCAAACGACTGATACGCACCAACCAACATCGTACCCAGTGCCAATACATACAATGCGTTATACACGATGCCAACGGCGGCGATAATACCACCTAACACCCCTAACATTGCACCCAATAAAAACCCCTTGCGTCTGCCTACTTTTGCCATCCACATTGATGCTGGGAACATCATCAATGCTGTGCCCAAAAACATTGACGCAATTGGTAACGTGGCCAATGTCGGTGTATTAGCAATATTTGCCCCTGCTAATCCACCAATCGTCATCACCATCACTGAAACGGTTTGGAATAAAGATTGTGAACTTGCCAAAATTAAAACTTGGCGGTGCATCGTATTAAGCAGCATAAAAAAACCTAGCAGTCGGTTGGTCATTCACTAAAAAATTGGTCAATACGGTGGTATCTATAACACGACATAAAGCGTTGAGCTAGGCCTTATAATGTTGTATGAGCCGTATTGTCAGTGATGAAAAGCAAAATTAGACATATTGTATCAGACACATTAAGGGCGAAATATCGATAAGATTAACGAATCCCTCTAATTTCCTGTGACTTTGGCAAAACGTCAGTGTTTTATATTGGCTGCGAATTATGGTGCATTCAAAACAGGTATTGGATAAGGTGAAAATTTTACTTATTATCTGAAGTTACGCAGCCCTTTAAAAAAGCGTTATCATAACAAAAAAAGCAGTCAGCGAGAGTAAACAAATGAACAAAGACATGATA
>CALJUC010000253.1 GCA_937975585.1 uncultured Moraxella sp.
GTTTGACGATTGTGTTGTCGCTGCTGATTTTTATTGGAGAAGCGCTGCGAGATGCGTTTGACCCACGGCAGTCTTAATTTGATAAAAAGGATAATAATATGAGTTCGGGTTTTGTGGCGGGTACGTTGGTGCATACGGATAAAGGGTTAATTCCAATTCAAGATTTAAAAGTTGGGGATTTGGTCTGGTCTAAAAATTCAGTCACTAACGAAAAATCATTGCAACCAATATCAGAAACTCAAAAAATCCAAAATCAAGATATTTGGCAAGTTGAACATTTTGAAGATGTTGCAACTGAATCTGAGCCTTACTATATTTATGGCAGTGAGAATTCATTAATATGGGTATTAGGTGATGCCGATGGCTATGAAGGCACGCCAGTTAAATGGACAAGAATTACAGATGATGATATGCAAACGATGTCATTGATAGAATTTATCAATGGTCAAAAAGCTTGTTTAAGCTGGACATATCCTGTGTTCATAACTGATATTAACGATATGGGCTGTGCCGTTGATAGCTTAGAAAATGAACCACAGATTTTGATTGATTTTTCCGATGACAAATTGACTTACTATTATATCGGTGATGTGATAGAACCTTACGGTAAATCATTTGGCGTTACTGAGCAGGGGCTTATTTATATCGAGCCAACCGATATTTGTAAAAACCCGACGGAATACTATGAGTTGGATAACATGGTTTTTGATAAATATCCAAAGGTTGCAAAATTTGTTCTTGGGTTTTTTCTTGGCAATAATCGCTCAAGCAAATATTTTAAGCGTGATGTTTACCAAATCACAGTTGCCAAAAATCATAATTATTTTGTTGGGAATTTAGGCATTTTAGTCGGCGATTCAACCATTCAAGGAAATAATGAATGAGCGAATTGCTAACCGTCGAAAACCTAACGATAAAATCCGCCAATCAAACTTTGGTAGAAAATTTATCCTACACACTCCACACAGGCGAAACGCTTGCCATCGTCGGCGAAAGTGGCTCGGGCAAATCTATCTCAAGCCTAGCTTTACTGGGGCTTTTACCAAATAGCCTAAGTATATCAGGACAAGCCACTCTAGCCGATTTCAATGACAATCAAACCGAAAAAACAATAAATTTACCTATTCAAAAAAATAGCCTCAGCAATAATAAATCCTTAAGCCAAAAGCAAGCTGAAAATATACTTCGCCAAATCCGTGGCAAACGTATCGGCATGATTTTTCAAGAGCCGATGACCGCGCTTAATCCATTGCATACTATCGGTAAACAGCTATTTGAAAGCTTGCAACAGAGTGGCACGCCAAAAGGTCAACTGCAACCTCAAGCCATTGAATTATTAACCCAAGTCAATATTCCCGATGCGGCGCAAAAGTTAAACCGCTATCCACATGAATTATCAGGTGGGCAACGTCAGCGTGTGATGATAGCCATGGCCTTGGCTCAAAATCCGGATATCCTGATTGCCGATGAGCCGACCACTGCGCTAGATGTGACTTTACAGCATGAGATTTTGGGTTTGCTTGACCGGCTAAAGCGTGAACGCGGTATGGCGATGCTGCTGATTAGCCACGATTTGAACTTGGTGCGCCGTTATAGCGATAGCATTATCGTGATGCAGGCGGGCAAGGTGATGGAGCAGGGGGTGACGGATGATATCTTTGCCAATCCACAGCATGCCTATACCAAGTCATTAATCTATCAAGACTTTGGTGAAAGCTTACCGTTGGATGACAATCAGCCAACCATACTTGAAGCCAAAGCGTTAACCATCCAATTTCCGGCGCGTAAAAACCTGTTTGGACAAGTCAGTGAGTGGTTTACTGCCGTTGATAAGTTGTCATTTAGCATCAAACAAGGTCAGTCATTAGGGATTGTCGGTGAGTCGGGCTCAGGGAAAACCACGACTGCGTTAGCGATTTTAAAAATGCTCGGTAACAGCGCCAAACAAACGGGGGCGTTAAAGCTATATGATGCGCATGGTAGTATCACTGATATTATGCCATTGTCATCACGCCAGTTCCGGCCGTATCGCGGCACGATTCAGATGGTATTTCAAGACCCGTATGCCAGTATCAATCCGCGTTTTAATGTCGGTCAGATTATTGAAGAAGGCTTAATCGTTCAAGGTGTAGCACAAACAGCGCGTGAACAGGCGGTACTTGAAGCGCTTGATACAGTACGACTTCCACGCGACTTTGTTCAACGTTATCCGCATGAGTTATCCGGTGGTCAGCGTCAGCGCGTGGCGTTGGCACGGGCATTGGTGATGCGGCCGAAGGTTTTATTGCTTGATGAGCCGACTTCAGCGCTTGATAGCAGTACCCAAGTGGCGGTGGTGGCGTTATTGCGCGAGATTCAAGCCACGTTTAATTTGACCTATATTTTTATTAGCCATGATTTAAAAGTCGTTAAGGCATTGTGTCAGCACGTATTAGTGTTGAAAGACGGTCAATGTCAAGCCTATGCCCCAACGGCAGAATTATTCAATCGAGATTCTTTTACGCATTTATCATCGACTTATGTGTCACAATTTATTCATCATAGCCACTATTAGACGTATAAAAATAATTTAATAGACGAATAAACTGTATTAAAAGTGAATAATTATGCCGGATTCTGTCAATCAAGTTGCAGGATTGCATCCCAAGCCTGCGACTAGTCCATCTAACTTAATACCCAAGGTCGTATTAACGCCCACCCAACGTAAGTTTTTGCCATTGGTGGTCGCTATTGCAATTTTTATGCAAATCCTGGATGCCACGATTTTAAATACCGCCTTGCCATCCATTGCGCGTGACTTAAACCAACCGGTGTTATCATTACAGTGGGCAGTCATTAGCTATGCGTTGACCTTGGCTATTTTTATGCCGATGAGTGGTTATTTGTCTGATAAATACGGCACCAAGAAAATCTTCTTGATTGCGATTGCGATTTTTACCGGTGGCTCGATTTTGTGTGCGATGGCGACCACCTTAAATACGTTGGTGTTTTCGCGGGTGATTCAAGGGTTGGGTGGGGCGCTATTGATGCCTGCAGCGCGACTGGTGATATTGCAAGCGTATCCACGCGATCAGATTTTACGTGTGATGAATTATGCGGTGATGCCCGCACTATTGGGGCCGATATTGGGCCCGTTGATTGGTGGTTATTTGGTTGAGTTGGCCAGTTGGCATTGGATTTTTTTGATTAATGTGCCGATTGGTATCATTGGCGTAGTCGCGGGTATGAAGCTACTACCGGAATTTCGCAGCTATGATACTGATATGGACTGGCTGGGTTTTATGTTGTTTGGGGCGGCCGTGGCATTCATTACCTTGTCGCTCGAGTTCGTCAATGAGGTGTTTAATAACCCCAAGACGGGCATATTTGCACTGTTAGTCGCCATGTTTGGTGGCGCATTGATGAGTGCGTATTATTGGCATGTCAAAAACATGCAAGACCCAGAAACGTGTAAAAACAACACTGCAAAGCCGTTGTTCGGCTTGGACTTGTTCGCGGTGCGCACCTTTCGGATTGGGATTTTTGGCAGTTTGTTTACTCGACTTGGGATGGGCGCTGTGCCATTTTTGCTACCGTTACTGTTACAAGTGGTGTTCGGCTACACGCCGTCCGAAGCCGGTTGGATGTTGGCACCGATTGCGATAGGTGCGCTTATTACTAAGCCCTTGGTGACATTTTTAGTCAAAAATTTCGGTTATCGCAATGTACTAGTCGGTAATACCATTATAATTGGTATCAATATTATTCTGCTGTCACAGTTGGCGCCAGACACGCCTAGATGGCTAAGCGTGTTAATGCTTGGGTTTATGGGGGCATGTAATTCAATTCAGTTTAGTAGTATGAATACGGTAAGCCTGATTGACTTGTCACACGAGCAGACCAGTAGTGGCAATAGCTTGGTATCGGTGACCCAGCAGTTATCCATTAGTTTTGGGATTGCCTTGGGTTCGGCAGTGCTGCATTTATTTACCCCCGCGAGTGCAACGCCAACGGAAGCCTATAGCGCGTTTTCACATTCATTTATATTACTAGGGGTTATCACGATTTTGGCAGGACTGTCGTTTACGCGTTTGCATAAAAACGATGGTATGGCGAAAGTCGCAGCAAAACCTGCCTAATGCGCAGTCACTTAATTATGTTATCCGGTTGAGCGTCATCATGCCACTATATAAACCGCAGTCTAAACCGCAACCCAAACCGCAGTCGAAAGTGCGTTTGCCAGGAACGCCAAGAAATTGGCGACATTTTACCTATGATATTTTGCATAATCACGAATACGATACGCGTCTTAATCGTTGGGTCGATTTGTTTCTGATGTTTTTAATTAGTGCCAATGTCGCGTCCGTGGTGATTAGCTCGGTCAAAAGTTGGTACGTTGAGTATCAAGTATTATTTGATCACTTTGAAAATTTTTCAATCGGGGTGTTTTCGCTGGAATTAATGCTGCGGTTTTGGTCAGCCGCTGAGATTGATAAAACCAAAAGCGCTTGGCGCAATCGTTGGAATTGGATAACGTCGCCTGGGGGGATTATCGATTTTATCGCGATTGCACCGGCTTATCTTAACTTCTGGGTGCCGATTGATTTACGTTATTTGATTGTGCTGCGCTTACTGCGTTTGTTTAAATTGACGCGTTATTTTTTGGCGTTGCAATTACTGCTCAAGGTCATTGCGCGTGAAAAAGAATCCTTTAAAGCCGTTATTTTAATCATGATGATTTTGATTGTGTTGGCAGCCAGTGGCATTCACTTGGTCGAGCACCAAGCCCAACCTGAAAAATTTGACTCCATTCCCAAAGCTATGTGGTGGGCGGTGGTAACCCTGACCACCGTGGGTTATGGTGATGTCACACCCATTACGCCACTGGGCAAGACATTGGGCGCGGTGATTACCATTTTGGGGGTTGGGCTTGCCGCATTACCTGCCGGTATTTTGGCATCAGGGCTTGCCAATGAACTGAATATGCGGCGTGAGCAGCTTGAAAGTGAATTGCGTGAGCGCTTACTGACCAATGAAATCGATGTCATCCACGAGAAAATCACCATTGAAAATATGCGCCGCGAAATAGGGCTAAGTGTTGAGCAAACCCAAGCGGTGATTGACCAGATTTTAAAAGAACAAGACTTGCAACAACAACATCAGCAGAGTTTAAACTTCTGCCCGCATTGTGGCCATGCGCTACATAGCGACCCACACGAAATTGACCCATGAGTCATCAAATACACACGCTGTCAGCCTTATCAATACTAGGCAGCCTAAAATGGATGTGCTACTTTAACGCAAGTAGCATCTCACTGGCTCGTTGTCTATCAGCGCTATAGGCTACTACGCAAGGAAGCATTATAACAATCATCAATAATGATAATCATCGACAAGGAGGGTCGTATGGCCAAATCGTCGCTAAATTTTATTACGCCAAAAAAAGTCATGACGCTTGCTGCTGCAATTGGTGGTGCGCTCGCTGGCAGTCACACGGCACAAGCGGCTACCTATTACAACTGTGCGAATGCCAACGGCTGTGTGGCAGTTAGCAGTACCTATTTTACGTCAGACTATGATAAGACCAAATACCCGATTGTGCTCGCGCATGGGTTGGGTGGTTGGACAAAGATGTTTGGATTGGTCGATTATTTTCATGGTATCCCCCAAGAACTGACCCAAAATGGAGCCAATGTGTATGCCACGAAGGTTTCTTCGGTCAATGACACCGAAGTGCGCGGGGAGCAGCTACTACAGCAAGTCAAAACCATCTCAGCTATTACTGGCAAACCAAAAGTTAATCTCATCGGGCATAGTCATGGCGGTATCGATATCCGCTATGTTGCGGCCGTTGCCCCTGACAAAGTCGCC
>CALJUC010000254.1 GCA_937975585.1 uncultured Moraxella sp.
ATGGAGTAGGCAGCATGATAATGATTGGTAATCCGTTAAAAAGCGCACAAGAAAAAACAGGCTGGGGGAGCTTTACCCCACAATTATATACTCATGGCTATATGTCATCACAAGCTGAATTACATCGCGCCAAGGCGATTGCTGGCGCGGTTGATTATATGTTGAATCTACCTGCTTATAGCTATCATTTGACGGCCAAACAAGGTGAAGCATCAAAGGCATTTTACTATCGTTGGATGTTTCGCGAAAAAAATGGCGAACTCTTAGACAATATTCAACTTTCAGTTGCCCATGCCAAAAAAATCGAGGAAGTTCTAGAACGCAATGAAGATAAAGCGTACTTTAAGGACCGCTTTAACGCACGATTGTTAGAAGTCATTGCAATTCGAGAGGCAACAAACTTTTTGCCGATTATGAGCCATAAGCGTGATAGTTTTGGTTATGAGCAGCTATATGATTTAGTTGGCAATCCTGTCGATATCACCGAGTATATTATTCATCGCAAAAAATATATTCATGACCTAAAATTATTCTTGATGAATATGGTTAAGGCTTACAATCAGGTGTGCCGCTATGTGATTAATTTAGACAAAATCGGTGAACGTGGTGATTCAGCTATGTATCTAGCTGCTGAATATGGCCGCATTGTGCATCGAAGCTTTGCTGATTCGCTTTTATACGGCTTCCATCTTAGCCCATTATACAGTAACAACTCACTGTTCATGGGTTACGATGAAGAAACCAGGGATGCGTTTAAACTGGCTGGGATGTGTGAACATTTAAAAATTTCGCTCGAGCAAGGTACCGTTGAATACTTGCCAACCACGGAGTTTATATATAACTCACAGGCGAGTACAAGACAGTACCTCAAAGACAATCTAGTTGTCACGGAAATAGATAATGAGTTGCACACAAAATTGCTTGATGTCAGAGTGATTGAAGCATACTATCCATTCTTAGCAGCCAGCGAAAGCGAGCCTTCTGAGGAGTTAGAGGACAACGCGTTTGCGCTTGCTTGTGAGTATTGGGAAAAAACACAGACTATCACTTATGACCGGTCATTGTTGGGTAAATATAGCTACCTTATTGCACCCAATAGCAGCTTATTTGATATTTTAAATTCTACCGTATTGGATATCTTTGATATTCGTCAACTTGGGGAATTGGCAGTTGCACAAGCAAAATTTATAGACTACTACTTATCATTGGATTTGAAGCGTAAAGATTATATCGTCAAAATGCTATTTAACAGCTTTCAACGCTATGCCAATTTAGGGGATGGATTGCAAACTATTTTTAACCCTGCAAGTAGCGATTTTTATGCGGATGTTGATCTGATGGAAGATTTATACTTTTATCATGATAAAGGAGCTACATTTTTATCGTCGATTAATAAATTAAGTAATCAAGTTAGAAATAACATGCGTGATTTAGTCGCTAGTCAAGCTGATGGGCAAGAAAACCCAATCCACCATTATGAAACAAACACCTGGCAAGTCGCCATTGAGCCAACTTTAATGCCGGACGGCAGTTATAGTATTAGGTTTGACCTAGGCGACACTAAAATTGCTCAGAATAACAGGGGTGTATTAAACGCTGACAATGAAGTCATGGCAAATGTTATGAGCAGATTGCAATAATTCAGATTTAAAAATAAAAAACGGCTTTGATAGCCGTTTTTTATTTCACTAATTTCTATTTACGGAATAGATTTGGATGTCTTTCTTTAATAATTTTAAGAGCCTCGTCCCTTGCTTCTTTATTCCTATCCCAGCAAGGTCTAGTGGCACTTTCGGGATGTCTGCTACAAGTACAATTATCATAATAATATTGATAACTCGAACCTTTTTCAATTTTACCTGATAGGTAGCACAAACAACCTTCCTCAAAATATTCACAACCTTCCGTAATCATACAATATCCTTAAATCGTTAACTTTCATCGCCACCGTTATTTGTTTCGGTTGGAGTGGTTAAATTGTTGGCAGTAGGCAATTTAAATGTCATCTGATTTAAAGGTTGGGGTTTAGATGAATTTACATTAAGAGACCCACTTGCATTTTGATATGGTTTGAAACCATTTTCGTTGTTAACTCGCGTAAACTGTTGAACGCTTGGGCTGACTTGAGCCGTTGGTTTAGTAGGGTTCACCGCACCAGTTGTTTGAGCTGTTGGCATAGCCTGTACCGTTGGGTTAGCTGGATTGACCGCACCAGTCGCCTGTATCGTTGGCATAGCTTGAGCCGTTGGATTGGCAGGGTTCACCGTACCAGTTGCTTGTCCTGTCGGCATAGCCTGTACCGTTGGGTTAGCCGGATTGACCGTACCGGCTGTTTGACCGGTTGGCATAGCCTGTACCGTTGGGTTAGTAGGGTTCACCGTACCGGTTGCTTGAACGGTTGGCATGGCTTGTACCGTTGGGTTAGCCGGGTTTACCACACCGGTTGCCTGAGCTGTTGGTAAAGTTACTGTAGGCGTAGCAGTTGGAGTAAACATACCTGTAGTCTGTGTCGTAGTATTAAATGGGTTCAATGTATTTTGCTGGGTATTTTGGGTATTGATATTCGCATTACCAGTGTTTTGCTGATTATTCACTTCATCAATAGATTGTTTTTCAGATATTTGCTGCTGCGCTCTTTCAATATCTTGTTGATGCTGACGCGTCACAAATTCTGCACCAGTCATAGGAAGTGTAAAGACTCGATTTTGTAGATCGCTGCCAATATCACCTTGAGCCGTTTGATTTTCGCGCTCAATACCCATTGCTTGAGCATCCGCATTGGTTTTTTCAGACTGTGCCGCTATTTCCTCAGTTATACCGTAAGCATCTTTATTTTCATTATGAAAATCCTTTATCTCCGATAAACTGCGATAATGGCCAACATCACCTGCGCCCATACCTTGACGGAAACCTACCATACCGCCTGAGGTAACCGCGGATAGTTTGCTACCGATTGAATTATTGCCCATAGCCTTCAAAGCATCCAGTCTATTTGAGATACCGTGTCTTGCGCCCACCAGTCCACCTACCGCCGCTACACCTGCACCCAATAATCCACCTTGTAGTTGGAGTTCATGTTTTTTGCCATCTAATGTGGCATGGGCTTTTGCTAACATATCTGATTTAGGACTTTGTTTGCTTTGAACAAACATTGAATTACCATCTGCATCGGTAGATGACAACATGGCGTCTCTTGACATACCAACAGGCAAATCAGTTGATAAGTTTGCTTTACTAGCAACGCGTGTGGAGTTAGAGCTTCCTGTACTTGTTAAGGTTAAGGCAGCTGGTGATACACCCCTACTAGCAGGTTGATTAGCAGCACTGGTGCCATTATCGTCACTAGCCAAACTATTCAAGCCACCGTTACCACCGTTACCGCCGTTCGGGTCATTGCCCTGGCTGCCATTATTGCTTGCATTCGGACCGTTTCCGTTATTTGGTTTATTTAAAGAACCTGCCGCTCTACGTGCCTCACTCGCATTATTCTTAGCCGTAGCATTTGCAGACTGCATGATTGTGTCTGTTTTCATGTTGCCAAAGCCACGCAATAGGCTAGTACCTAGCCAGTCATTCACGTTGTCAGAAAGCTCTTGTGTTAGACCAAAGCATAGATAAGAAGCAGAAACTAATAAGGCTGCCAATGCGTACCACCACCATTTCATCGTTGATACTAACGTGACCAACTCTAAAAAGCCGATACCGCCAGCAAGGGTTTGTCCTTGTATGGTTGCATGTACGGCAAAGAAGGTATAGGCGATAAAGTCCACGGCAATTTCAAAGAAAGCAAAGCCTACAAAAAACCCTGACACAATAAGCATAGGACGAAACAGCAGCGTTAATAGGGTTAAATAGCCTTGCTGCTGAGTACCAATAAAACTTGATTGAGGAATAGAGTGCATAATGAAAAATAGCAACATACCAAACATGGTTTGGATGATTTGAATAAACCATCCGATTGCTGCCATTGCTAAAAAGAAGAATGGCATACTTGGGATAATTACCCCAAACATGCGGCCAATATCACTTAACGCATTACTAATTTCAATCGCTTGTGGCAGAATTTCCTGCTCAAAGTTTTGATGGGCAAACTCTGCAATTCTATGTCCTGCACTCACAATAGGCATTTGCTGTAATGGCGCAGTCAGTACCACAACGCCACCTAATGTCTTATTGATAAGCTTCAATGACTTATTAACATACATGGCATTGATAGAAAATAGCTCGCCTGTGGTTTGAATACGCTCTAACGCAGTACCATCACTTTCTGTACCTAGCATAGTTTGAATGGCTTTTTTCTCAACACCCAATACTGCATCTTTGAGTGAGGCAGTGACAATACCATCTACATCAATATTTGCTGAACCGCCTGATGTGCCAGCTTTAAGAGTCATAACCGGTGATGCAGAAGTAAACCCTAAGTCGGTTAAACGGTTATAAATTGCGCGTTCAAAGTTATCAATTTTGGTGAGCCATTCTTGCTGTGGACTTTTCTTTTTATCTTCACCGTCTTGGAACACGTCCATATTTGTAATATTGCGCGGTTCAAACTCATAAGGTTTGTTATAAATATTGCTTCTAACAATGGCACGAAGCTGTCTTAAACGCGATTGGCCAATACCTGAGAACAACCAACCTTGAGATTGAACCTCGCGGCGCACTGATTTACTGGCTTCCTCAATTTTATTCTTGGTTGCCTGATCTTGTGAATTTAAAATTGCTAATATTTGACTATCTACCCTGTCATTCTGATTTTTAATAATTTTCATGATGGCAGAGACATTATATTGATTCTGCG
>CALJUC010000255.1 GCA_937975585.1 uncultured Moraxella sp.
CACCCATGGTCGGCAGAACCGCATCTGGGCGTTCTTTTTCAATAATTTTGCGCACGACTTCCCAAGTGATTGGCTCGATGTAAGTGGCATCGGCCATCACAGGGTCGGTCATGATGGTCGCTGGATTCGAGTTAACCAAAATAACGCGATAGCCTTCTTCGTGTAGGGCTTTACACGCTTGGGCGCCTGAGTAATCGAACTCGCACGCCTGTCCAATGACGATAGGACCTGCGCCGATGATGAGAATAGATTTAATGTCGGTACGTTTTGGCATTTATAAACCCTTACTATAATGTGTACTGCTAAACTTAAAAAAAACTGGCTCACTAACGATATAATTTTTTTAAAAAAAGTGCGATAAACGCACTTTCTAAGGTAAGTAAAATGCACCGTTACCCACTTCGATGACATTACCACCCACAAAAATGTTTTGCTCGTTATCGACTTTGAGCGTCAAGCGGTTGGGTCTGCCCATGTCATCGCCTTGGTGAATGGCTTTGCTAATAGGGTAATGGTTTTGGCTAATAAAATACGCCCCCAAGTTGGCACATGCCGAACCTGTGCCGCTGTCTTCTACCAAGCTATTATTTTGCTCAAAAAACATCCGCGAATGGATAATCTCACCATCATCAAACCAATAATAAATAGATGGCTCTTCGGTGGTTTTAAAGGGATTATCAATGTTTAACTCACGAAGTTTTGCCATATCAATTTGCACATTGGCTAGCGCTTGGCGATTGGTTAGTTCAACCAAGATTTGTTGTGTGCCGCTATTGATAAAATAAGCATGACCTACAAAATCGTCCGTATTTATGCCGCTTAATGCTGCTAAACTAGCCTTATCAGCATTAATTTGCTTAGCCTGATAACCCTGAATTTTGATTTGTATACGGCTATTACTGGTAAAAATTTCTACTGCCTTGGCTTGTGTATTAACCACAAATTGACTGGGCAAGTCATTGAGACTTTTTAAAATAAATCCCGAGCCAAGCGTTGGATGTCCTGCCAGTGGCATTTCATAATTTGGGGTAAAAATACGTAAATTGGCGACGGCTTTTGTACCATGTAAATCAGTTGGCGCAAAGATAAACACCGTTTCACTCAAGTTAAACTGCTGAGCAATCGACTGCATTTGCTCATCATTTAGCCCATCGGCATGGGGAAATACGGCAAGCGGATTACCACCAAAATGGCTTTCGGCAAAGACATTAACCAGGTGAAAAGGGTATTGTTGCATTTACGCTTTCGCCTTTGCCATCATAGCTGCGAATTTATCAAACAATGGCGCACAGTCATGGGGTCCTGGGCTTGCCTCTGGATGTC
>CALJUC010000256.1 GCA_937975585.1 uncultured Moraxella sp.
TGATTTTACCAATCAACCAGTGGCACAAGCAGCCATGCAACAAGGCGCACAAATGGGTAGTGTTAAGCAGTTGCCAGCTTTGAGCGATGAACGCTTTAACGGTGCAGTACAAGCGGTTAAAAACGGTCAATTTGACAAGTTAAAGCTACTAACAGATTTTCAGCTAACAGAGCAACAAAAACAAATAGCACAAGGTTTGTAAAATGAAGCTATTTAGAGCATCACAAGTTTACAAGTTAATCGGCTCACCCAAAGCAAAGGGTGAGCTGTTAACCGAAACGGCAAAAGGCACAATCCGAGAGATTGCCAAACAAGATATTTTTGGTTTTAGCGCATTTTTGGGTAATAAGTACACAGAAAAAGGCTTGTTGCTAGAAGATATGGCAATCGAGCATAGCGGTTTAATTCGTGACCGCTTTTATACCAAACACATCGGCAGACTTTCAAACGATTACATTACAGGCGAATGTGACGTACTCGATAAAGATAATAATCTGATTATCGACACCAAATGCTCATGGGATTTTGGCAGTCACCCATGCTTTAAAGATGAAGCAATCGAAAAGGTTAAAAGGCGGGCTATGACGTACAAATGCAGTGCTATATGTGGCTGTATGAGATGGACAAAGCAGAGATTGACTTTTGGTTATTACCTTGCCCTAGAGAGCTATTAACGCGCTTTGACGATGATTATCAGCTCATTGACTTGGTTGAGCAAACAGACATTAAAGACCGCATTACAACAGTCACTATCGCACGAGATGACAAAGTTATTGAGCGCATTAAAGAAGTTATCCCCCATGCACAGGCTTACTATGACGTACTGTGCGAGCAATACACAACAGAGATTTTGTTTTAAACATAAGGAGTAATACCATGAGTTTTGCAACTATCACAATGAAAGGTCGTCTAGGTCGTGACCCAGAACTAAAACAAGTCGGACAAAATCAAGTTTGTAAACTGGCAGTCGCAACGAGCGAGCGATGGAATGACCAAAGCGGTCAGCGTCAAGAAAAGACCACATGGCATAACGTGGAATTTTGGGGCAAGCAAGCCGAAAATGTGGCTAAGTTTTTCAAAAAAGGCGATGAAATCTTTGTCATGGGTGATGTAACAAGCGATGAGTGGACAGACCAACAAGGGCAAAAACGCACCGCGCAAAAGGTCAAAGGCTTTAAGTTTGACTTTGTAGGCGGTAATCAAACGCAACAAGCACAGCCACAGCAGAATCACGCACCGCAGGCACAGATGGCTTACGCGCCACCAGTGCAAGGCGCGCCGAATTGGGCGCAGCAGCCACAGATACAACAAGGCTATGCTCACAACCCTGCGCCATTACCAATTCCAAAAGCAGGTGCAATCGATGACTGTGTGCCTTTTTAGCAACCAATAACAAAAACCAACAAGGCGGCTTGGCAACAGGTCGCTAAGGATAACCACAATGACAAATTTAAGTGATTTTTTGAAAGTTAAGAAAGTGCGGTGTGTGAGTATTGGCGGCCATAGCTCTATTACCGCTGGCAAAGAATATGATGTTGTCGGTGTAGATAGAGATAGTGTATTTATAGTTAATGATGACGAGCGCGAATGTTTTTATTCTTATAAACATTTCGAGCCAGTCCTAGACTCGGCAGAAAACCCACTGCAAGGCATTGAACTAACGCCTGAGTTTGAAGTGGGTAATAAGGTTTATTTTGGATTCAATAAAAATATCCAGGAAATTGAAAAATTTTGCGATTTATGGGATGGTATATATGCAAAATCCAAAAGTGGTAATGTGTGTCCATTAACAACTTGTTGCCACGCCACCCAAGAAAACTACGAAATGCTATGCAAGCTATACCAGAATATTAAGTTTGAAGCCCCACCTAAAGAGCTGAAAGGTAGCGACCTAGCAAGGGCGTTAATCAAAAAAGGCTGGGTTGGTTTTAATTGCTTGTGTGGCAATAGCGGTGATGGCCATGTTATTACACACGCAATCGTCACTGGCATAAACAATAGTTGGCAATTTACCACTGTTGATGGGCGATTGTTTAACAATGCTGTGCCAATGCTAGGTAGCTTTCCACTAACAGCCGAACAGGTGGGATTATGAATAAACCACGCCAACGCAGACACGCTTTTTACTATGAGAAATTGAAGCGTGAGCGCGACTTTAAACAGGCAGTCAAAGCGCTGCCTATCAATATACGGAATGTTAACAAAGGAAAACCGCAATAAATTGAAGCATGAATTGGTTGCCTATAAGCGCAGCCATTTCTATCCCCACCACCTAACAAAAGAGCGTAAAAATGAACTATCAAGCCCCAAAGATTGAATGGATTGACCAAAAAAAATTGGATGAAAATAAGGTTGAAACAGAAAACTGGCATCGAAGCATCGCTGAGACGCTAATACATTTCTACCAAGTCTTAGAGTCGATGACTCAAGACAATAAAATAATGGTGCATTACTACAACAAGCAAACCAAAAAAGGTGAGGCATATATTAGCTGTCCTAATTTTAATGATGTCAGTGAGGCCAAGGAGTGGGTAGAGCAAATACACTATCCTAGCTCATTGCAAAAAGCAGGGTTTAAGCCGGTTGACCAAAAAGCGCTTGAGCCAACCGTGTACCGTCTTGATTATTTTGACGGCGAATATCGTTGGGATTTAGTCCATAGCTACGATAGAGCGGAATTAGAAAAGCTAATCGCAGATGCAACTGAATATCACAAAACCATCAAAGACCTTGATTTTGACGACGATGAAGCGGTTGATGCGTGGCTTGAAAAACATCCTTTAAATGATTTCAATGGCGACCAAATCAATGATTTACTAGAAATTGATGATTTAGAGCCATTGTCAGCGTATCTAAGCATTTACTTTTTTGAAGTCAGCGGAGTGAGCGAATGACCCAACTATCGAATGTACCAATGCAGCTGAACCCAAACGCGGTTGAGCCTCTAACGCTGATTGAGAAGTTAGAGCAAGAAGTAAAGCGACTACTCGAACTCAAAGCGCAAGAAAAACCCCACAGTCTAGGGTATGTGTTTTTAGGTCATCACATTGCCGCGACTGTTAATGCGATTAACATTGTTAAGCAGCACCAATCATGGCGCAAAATGCCAAGTGATGAAAAGCCGCAGGATA
>CALJUC010000257.1 GCA_937975585.1 uncultured Moraxella sp.
TCAGACGTGTGCTCTTCCGATCTGATTAAAGCAACATATTGAGCAAAATTTTCCACAGCCAAATAATCATGCAATTAAAATTGAAGACTTTGGCTATTTAGCGAGTTTTCAGCAGGTGAATTGGTAGATTTTAGACAAAAGAAAGCCCCCGATTACGTTTATCCTAAAAAGAATAAGGCAGGGTCGGGGGGCGTATTAATACTAATTTTAGTGTTTTTTAGAAAAAAAGTCAAATTATATTGAAGAGAATACTCATGGATACACAAAACAACTGGGTCAAACTGGCCGACTACCCAACGGATTTATTGGCACAAACCCATGCGGTGTATTTGCAAAATAACGGCATCAACGTGCAAACCCAACTTAACGATTTGATTGGGCTTAACACAGGCGGTGCCTTATGGGTAGAGACAAACCAGTTAACGCAAGCGCGTGAGCTACTTGATAATATCGCGGAAAACCTTGACGATGACTTTATGACGGAAAGTAGTCATATTGATGACAATGACCAACCGCACGTACAGGGCTAAGCAGTCATGTGCCAACTGCTCGGGATGAACTGCAATACCCCCACCGATATTGGTTTTAGCTTTACTGGGTTTCAAAAACGTGGTGGTGAAACTGACCATCACACGGACGGCTTTGGCATTGCATTCTTTGAAAAATGTCCGCTCTCAAGCAATTTGGGCGGCGCGAAAGCCGGATTGCGTTTGTTCCACGATGACAAGCCCAGTGCGGAATCGCCGATTGCTAACTTAATCAAGCATTATCCGATTAAGGCCATGAATGTGATTGCCCACATTCGCAAGGCGACCCAAGGCAGTAACAATCTTGCCAATACCCATCCTTTCGTGCGCGAAGTGTGGGGCGAGCAATGGGCGTTTGCGCATAATGGTCAGTTGCAGGCGGAGTTTTTGGCGCAGTTGCCAGTGGTCACCGCCCAGTACCAACCTGTGGGTAGTACCGATTCAGAAATGGCGTTTTGTTATATGCTGAATCGCTTAAAAGCGCAGTTTGATGAACGGCCTGACGATGTGACTTTGTTTGATACGGTTCAGCAAATTTGCCGTGAGTTGGCAGCGCTTGGGCTATTTAATTGTCTATTATCAAATGGTGATTGGCAGTTGGCGTATGCGGGGAGTTTACTGTTTTATCTTACCCGTCAAGCCCCGTTTGGCGAGGCTATACTCTCAGATGAAGATTTGGCGATTGATTTTAGCCAAGTGACCACAGCGGACGATAAGGTCAGTATCATTGTCACCATTCCATTAACCCACAATGAGCCATGGCAGCAGCTCGCGGTCAATGAATGCGTGGTATTCCAAAATGGCGATATCGTGTATCAAGATACCCCTGATGCACCGACTTATCTTAGTGTTCATGAAGGCATTGCGATTGCAAGAAAGGTCGGTGCGTCTTTGTAGTCAGTTAGACATTGGCATGCTGAGAATACAGCGATTAGCAGAACACAATCGCTGTATGGTATTGGATACTCAAGCGACTTGCTTCAAATAACGCTAACCATACGATTAGCTCTCGATAAAAAGCACGTTCATCATCGATTCGTTGATTTAGACGCGCAATTTCTTCACCAGTAAGTTTGCCATCGACTAGGCTAATACCAAGGTGTGGGGCGATATCTTGTAAGACAGCCATCAGGTGATAACTTGAGCCAAGACTTTGGTTTTCGACATCATCAAACAAGACTTCATCAAAGTCCACCGGCAAATAATAACCCTCATTATCGGCATGGTTAATGAGTGGGTTATCCATAAAGTCTACGAAATCAACACTGTTGAGCTTATCATCTAATTCGTCACTGCTATTGATAGGCGTTAAGGGTACTTGTGGATTTACGG
>CALJUC010000258.1 GCA_937975585.1 uncultured Moraxella sp.
TCGGTTTGGTGGTATGCCTCGAGCAAAGGGGCTGTTTCGTGCAAAGGTCTCTACTAATAATTATAAGTGAGAGTTTCAAAAAATTTGAGATGAAATTAGCCAAGGCCAATTATAACTCGAATTAAGTTAGTAAACTTAATATTAATAAATTATTCATGCTAGTGTATGGACAGGAACATTAATAAGTTGTTTTTGGAAAAATAAGTTGTAATGGAAAAATTAATTAAAGGTTAGAATTGGTTAAACGAGTCAAGCTAAATATTGCTTAAATTGCCTGGTTGAATACTAATGAACGTTCTAGATTTTTTTACCGTTACTTCTCTTAAAAAAGCAAATAGACGCCAATCGTTATATTGATCCAATTCGTATAGTCCTAAATTAATATCGCCATTCTTAAATAACTAGACAAGTTTAAACCAACAATCAAGTTACAGCCCATGGCTAGTAGATGCTTTTAACAAATCAATCCAAGCTTGCCTTGCTGGATGATGCCGTATGCGCTGATTCCAAATAAAATAACTGTGAATAGGCAATAAATCGTTAAAACAATAACATTGTAAGTTTCCTATCCCGCTAAACTGCTCATATACAGCTTTTGGTAATAAAGTAATACCAGCACCCGCACTCACACAGGCTAAAATCGTCGCGTAGCTTGCAATGCTAGTTATTTGTACCTCAACTTGATGTAAGCTGAGCCAATGCGTTAAAGCAGCACGATAAGGGCAACCTACCGGCCACATAAAGATTGGTTGATGTCGTAAATCATGAGCACAGCTCACCCTACCCAACGACGCATGGGCAACCACCACCAAGGCTTCTTGATAAATCTCTAAAAAATCAATATCAGGTTGATCAGGCTTAACCGCGATGATGGCGCCATCTAACTGTAAATCACTCACCGCTTTGATCAGCATTTGCCAAGTACCTGTACTAAACTCAATATCGACGGATGGGTAACGATCATGGTAGTCAGCTAATAGCTTTGGCAGTCTCGCCGTTGCAAACGATTCTATCGCACCAATTTTTAATGGCCCGGTAGGACTAGCGGCAGGACCAAGCGCATCACACGCTTCGTCACACAAGCCTAGAATCTGATCAACGTATCTTAAAAAGGTAATGCCATCTGGGCTAATGACTAACCCCCTACCATGGCGAATAAATAATTGGGTACCAAGCTCATCCTCAAGCTGTTTAAGACGCGTTGTAATGTTTGAAGGCACGCAATGTAACCGCTCAGAGGCTTTTACAATACTGCCTGTTTGTGCCACTGCTTTAAACATTCTTAGCTGTGATAATTCCATCGATCTATTCACTTTTACTGAATGACCAACTCAATATAAGTCATTTGTATTCATCATTCAATTACCGTAATTTAGGCACTAAGCCTGATAGCAGGTATTGTTTGTGGTTTTAATAAAAATGGGTAATGGAAATGATAGATACAACCATGGTAGTGCTAGGTGGCTTTGCCTTTTGTGCAGGCCTTATTGATGCTAGTGTCGGCGGCGGTGGTCTCGTTCAAATTCCTGCTTTATTAAATGCCCTACCCCATCAAAGCATTGCCACCATTTTAGGCACTAATAAATTAGCCGTTTGGGCCGGTACTGCCAGTGCCATTGGCAGATATAGTCCTAATATTGTGTTTAAGTGGCAACTTTTACTCCCTACGCTATTGTCAGCTTTTGTTTTTGCATTTTTAGGGGCGTATGTAACCGATCAGGTGCCACAGACTATCTTGCAGTATGTGGTGTTTGTGTTATTGATCGTTATGGCTATTTATACGTTTATGAATAAGACGTTAGGCACCGAGCAGACTAAAGTATCATTGGGTTTAAAGCAAATTGGGCTAGGTATTTTATTTGGCGGATTAATTGGTTTTTACGATGGTATTTTTGGGGCGGGTAGTGGCAGTTTGTTGCTATTTATCTTTGTGAAAGTCTTTGGATTTAATTTTGTGCAAGCGTCTGCTTATACAAAGGTAGTAAATTTAGCGACGTTTACCTCAGCATTGATATTTTTTATCCCGTCAGGACATGTTTTATGGCATATCAGTGGGTTAGTGGCGCTATGTAATGTAAGCGGATCTATCGTTGGGGTTCATTTGG
>CALJUC010000259.1 GCA_937975585.1 uncultured Moraxella sp.
TGCATCCATAACCAACAGATGCGAACACCGAGCCATCCGGTCTTGTATGAGAAAACTTGATGGAAATCTCCTTTGCCCTCTCCATAGCGGCTCTATTTAAGTCGTTATTAGTCTGTACTAGCGGCTCTCCATGTTTTGCTCTTTCAACATTCGTTAATCTAAAAATCTCAGCTGCGAACTGTTCTTCCGTAAATGTTGGAGCTGGTGTGATATCAGGTTTATCATCGTCATCGCCTGATGGTACGTAAACTTTAACACCATTTGTGTCGTATTTACCGGCTTTTCCTGATTTGGCATATGCCTTTACGGTATAGATGTTATCCTGTCCTTCAAAAGGATATTTGTCTGTACAGTTTAATCCTGAAACGGTGTCAAGAGATAACCATTTTGTGTTATCCGCAACGCTATCAAAGCGTGAGGGTGAAGCAACCTTTTTTAATGCCTTTAAATTATACCCAGCGTAAAACAAGTCACTTTCATTTTCACGTTCACAAGCTTGTACTTCTGCAAATACCTTGTATCCATTTTTTAATTCAATCCATTTTCTATATGGATGAAATGCAATTATTGATTTATCGGCTCTATCATGGTCTGATAATTCACGACCCATAAATTCACCTTTAGCGAAAATCTTTGGGATGCTTCCCACCACATGCGTGGCTTAGAAATAGCCAATCGGCCTGTGAGGTTGTAAGACTATGCTTCCCACCACATGCGTGGCTTAGAAATTGAAGAAATGATCATTACTATGCAACCCACCAAAGCTCAACTTGCCAATTCAATTCTTACCACCGCTCATGAGGGTGAGGTTAAGCTCGATGAAGCTACCTTGTAAAGGTTGTTTGAAAAATTTATATAAGATAATGAATTTATTATGTCCGAACCGTCCTAAGCTTATCGTAAGCACAATGTTTTACATCAATATACCTGATAAAATCTATCAAGTGTTTTATGCCGTATTTGACAACAAAGGTTGCCTTTTAATTGGAAAGCCAATACGGACGCCTATAGACACAGTTCAGGTGCGGTTTAATGATTCAGATTGCAAAAAGGTAGGTTATAAGTAGGTATTTTAAGCGTTAGGTATTGTTTATTATAAAATTATAGTAATTCATCACTAGTTGAAAGTTACTATATATTACTAACAATATTCGATTAAAAGGAATTTAATCATGGCCTATAAGCAAATTGCCGATCAAACCAGTGGTTTTTTTATCCCTTGTGTTTCACTATTTGGACCCGGATGTGTCAAAGAAGTAGGCGCTAAAGCCAAAGATTTAGGCGCAAAAAAAGCCCTTATCGTGACCGACCAAGGCTTAAATAAAGCAGGCGTTCCAAACATTATTATCAATCACCTAAGCGAACAAGGCATTGAGAGTCATGTATTTGCCGGTGCAGAGCCAAACCCAACCGACAAAAATGTTCATGATGGTGTAAAAGCCTATGAAGACAATGGTTGTGACTTTATCATTTCATTAGGCGGTGGCTCGTCACACGACTGTGCAAAAGGTATTGGGTTGGTGACGGCGGGCGGTGGTAATATTCGCGATTATGAAGGTATTGATAAAAGCAAAGTGCCGATGACGCCACTTATTGCTATCAATACGACCGCAGGCACAGCCTCTGAGATGACACGTTTTTGTATTATTACCAATACTGACACCCACGTTAAAATGGCGATTGTCGATTGGCGTTGTACGCCCCTCATTGCGATTGATGACCCACGATTAATGACTGCCAAACCAGCGTCTTTAACCGCTGCTACCGGCATGGATGCACTGACCCATGCGGTAGAAGCGTATGTGTCGACTGCGGCAAACCCGATTACCGATGCCTGTGCTGAAAAGGCCATCCGTATGATTCAGCAATGGTTACGTCAAGCCGTTGCCAATGGCGACAACATTGAAGCTCGTGAAGCAATGAGCTATGCGCAATATCTAGCGGGTATGGCATTTAATAATGCCTCATTGGGCTATGTCCATGCGATGGCGCACCAGTTGGGCGGATTTTACAACTTACCGCATGGCGTTTGTAATGCGATTTTGCTACCGCATGTCTGTGAATTTAACCTAATCTCAGCCCCTGAGCGATATGCTGACATCGCTGAGTTTATGGGCGTTAATACCCAAGGTATGACACGTGAGCAAGCAGGTAAAGCAGGTATCAATGCCATTCGAGAATTATCACAATCGATTGGTATCCCAACTGGACTGGCTGAATTAAATGTCAAACAAGATGACCTTGCCATTATGGCCACCAATGCACAAAATGACGCGTGTATGCTGACCAACCCACGTAAGGCCACTCATGAACAAGTGGTAGGTATTTTTGCTGCAGCGATGTAGTTTTTAAATCATAACAGTAACCAAAAAAGGGCGTAGTTTGAACTACGCCCTTTTCTTGAATGTTAGATTTTGTATAAAAGTTGATGAATGGAATGATTATTTGGCATTAATTCAATCAATCGTTCAATCGCATCACTCGCATCTGGGCAATTTGCCAAATGCTGTAATAGTAAGTCTACTTGCTCCGAATTATAGATAACCTGACTTAGACGTGCTTCTAGACAATGACGCCAAGCACATAAAAAGGGACTCTCAGTTTTGCTAAAAAACGTACCCGAATAGCCTTTAATGGCTGCTTCTACGTAGCCTGCATTGAGTGCCTGTTCTATCCGCAAAAAATCCCCATCGACTGGCATTAGTAGACGATAAGGCCGCGACCCTATCAAGCCGGTAAAGGTATCGCGTAACTGCGACATTTCAGCTTTTAGCGTACCTTGCGAAACTTTACGCTCACCATAGATGGCTTGATGTAAGCATTCTAGATTCATCCCTTGAGGACATAAGGCTAATACCGCAAGTATCTCATTTTGTCGCGGGGTCAGACGTAAATGTCTACCATTAAAGATGACACTGGGTGAATTAAACCCTTGAATATAGATATAGTGTTTTTGGCATTCTTGTAGGGCTGATTGCAAGATAGAGGCACATCGCTCTGCTGCCAAAAGGCCAAATTGGTTATGGTTTTGCCAAGTGGTTGATAAATCCAATACACCGACAACTTGCTGGGTGTAAGGCTCAATAATGGGCGTAGCATAACACACCCAGTCATGTACCGATGTCATATAGTGTTCATTGGAGAATACACAGCTTGATTGCTTGGTTTTCAATGACAGTGCCAATGCATTGGTACCGACTTGCGTTTCATCCCAATAACCCCCTTCAACGAAGTTAACGTTTTCAGCGGCTTTTTGCATGGGTCTGCTAGCGGTCGTCCAAATAATCGTGCTACCAATATCTGCAACAGCCATCACCATCGATGATTGTAAGGTAATATGCTGTAATTGCTCTTGGCAATAGTCTAATGCTTGTCTTAGATAAGCAGACTGTTTGCTTTTTATTTTGGTAATAGGGGCTTCTTGGCGATCTGTTGGAATGTTGGCTTTGTCTGAGCGATTCCAAGATTGAATGATGCTTTGTTGAATTTGGTCGGTATAGCTTGATGAGGCGGTGATGCTATAACGTGCCTTATCGATATTCTGCCGTTGTACTAGGGATTTTTTAGTGCTCATTTTTTGTTCTTCCTACGTTATATAACCCATCCTTGGTTGTTAAAATAAGCCACTTTCCATGGTATAGATTTCCCACTTTATTGTAAAGGATTCACCTACCTTTTGCCTACCTTATAGCGATTAAATTAACCATTAATATTATTGCAAGTTGAATACAACGGATGGCTTCAACAAGCGATGTATTATTAGGTAACTTAACATCACCGCAAGGAGCGGTACCATAGACAAAAGGAAATGTCATTATGCGATACGCAGAC
>CALJUC010000260.1 GCA_937975585.1 uncultured Moraxella sp.
CAACCCTGATATGAACTATGGCGTCACTGAGTCTTGTTCTGCAAAAATCATAGGCGGCTCAGAGCGGCAATTGTATTGCCTACCCTATGGCGTGTGTCTCAAAGAATCCAAAAATAGCAGTGGCGCAGCAACAGATGAGTATGCCGCTTCCAAAAATGGCACAGGTGGCTTTGTGCGAGCGGGACAAGGTATACAAGAACTTACCTTGGGGCCTCGTAGCGCAACGCTGGGCAATCAGCGGTTATTAATCGGTACCCAAATCTTAAAAGGTAGAGCCTCGGGACGCGTGGACTTTGGTAACGATGATGGCAAGCATCTATTTGGTGAAACAGGTTCCAATAATACAGGGCTAGATAGTGGTAGCCAGTTGGGTGTTAGCAAAGATGGTGATGGCTCAGCAGCCGAAAATATCTTCCATGAGCGCTATGCCCTCAAACCCAATACTTGGTATGAAGCAGCAAAATAGGGAAGAATCATGTCAAAACCGCAAGGATTTACCCTTATAGAGCTGATGGTAACCGTGGCGCTACTAACCATACTGGTAAGCATTGCCATTCCGTCCTACCGCCAATATACGGTGCGCAATGCCGAATCGCAAGCGCAGGCACGGATGAAGCAGCTAGAATTAGAGCTTAACCAATGGCGATCTAGTAGCCTCACGTATAAAGGGTTTCGACCAAAAAAAATCAGTAATACAGGCACCATAACCTATAGTTATGATGCAGGGGAAGGCACTGACATAGCAAACTCGGTGATTTATGTGCCCGCCAACAGCACAGCAGCCGATTATAAATACAAAATCGTACTGGTAGATGGCACCGATACTGCCAACAGTCTAGTACGTGACAGGTCTACCACGACACTGACAGCTGCAGATTTGGCGACAGGGCGGTCTTGGGTCATGTATGCCACGCCAAACCCCGCAACATTTAATGACGCTAGCAAATTATTGCTCAACAGTAATGGGCTACAGTGTAAAGCCAAAAATAGTGACAGCGCAGTGACAGAATCTTCCACAGATTGTGGCGCAAATTCGGAGAAGTGGTAATGAAAAATCGATATCGCCAACAAGGCTTTACCCTAATCGAGCTCATGATTGTGGTGGCTATCATCGGTATATTGGCGGCGATTGCTTATCCCAGCTATCAGCGCTATGTCATCAAGACCAAACGCACTGATATGATGACAGAAATGCAAAATATCGCCAGTCGTATTGAATCGCGTAAACTCGCCCAAGGTAGTTACACGAACGCAGGCGCGGGATTAGATGGGAGCTTCCCTAGAAGTGGTACAGCATTATATACTATCACCCTAGCACCCACCCCCCTAACTGAACGCTGGACAATTACAGCCATTCCTGTTAGTCCGCAGATGGCAACTGATGGTAGAATTACGCTAAACGCGCAAGGGCTCAAATGTCGCGATAAAAATAATGATGGCGATACCCAAGATCCAGGCGAATGTGGTATGGGTCAAGAATGGAATAACTAGCTTATCAAGCTAGACATTGAACAATTTTTGGCAGTATGGATAATATTTAGGTTGGGTGGTATAAAATAGTGACAAATATTGTCATATCTTTGACAATAACATAGGAATAACTGAATAAATTGAGAGGGCTGAAAAAACTTTGCGCTTAGATAATCCTTGACACACTAAATAATTTTTAAATTAGTCGCCAAGTAGAAGGCATATTAGCGTTCATTTAGCTGAAAAATTAAATTGGCACACAAACTGCAGTGATTGTATTACCAAGGCAAAGTGATGGTTAGCAAAACTTTGCAAATTGACTCAATTACTTGGATAGCTTGCTATATAGTTAACTATATGATTAGGTTATCCATTTTATACACTCAAAAATAGGAGTTCATTATGAACGCTCAAAAAGGTTTTACCCTGATTGAATTAATGATTGTTATCGCGATTATCGGTATTTTGGCTGCAATTGCGATTCCTGCTTACCAAGATTATGTGCAAAAATCAGCGAATACTTCATGTTTAGCGGAAGCCAAAGGTATAGTTGGTTCTGCTATTGCTGAGATTGCCTCTGATGGTAAAATTTCTTCAACTTTCAAAACTGACGGTACAGGAGCTTGTGCTGCTGCACCTGATGCAACAAAAACAGCTATTGCAGCAAATTCTACAAGTCTTGGCACGGCCGCTTTGATTTTCAATTCTAAAACTCGGGGTACCGCCGCTAAGGTTCAGAACGTCAGCTGTGATCCGAATTCAGGAAATTGTACTTTAGTAGCTAAACCTTAATAGTATATTTAGCTTAGATTCAATTTTTAATATTTTGGTAAGGGGGGCGTTGAATAATGCCCCTTTTGTTAGTTAGACGTTAAAGTTTTATCTACTTCGAGATTACTAGGGTATTTAAGGGAGGAGCTATTGCAAAAATTTGTTCAGGGCTTCTCTTTGATTGAATTGATAATTGTTATAGCGATTATCAGCCTTCTAGTCGCTGTAATTATACCGAGTTATCAAGGTTTCGTTATTCGTGCTAAAGATAATGCTTGTTTGCTTGAAGCTAAAGCTTATAGCAATTATGTATATTATAACTTGTTTGAGGGCAATGAAGTTGCTATTAGTCCCCCAAAGTTACAAGCTTGTGTATCAATTACTAATGCGGAAAATTGGAATAAATTATCAGCACAAAAATATATTATTGCCATTAGTAAATCAGATGCTACCATTCAATGTGATATATCTCATGGTGCATCTTGTGAGGCCTTAGTCAATAAGCAATAGTGATTAGTTGCTCTGTTAAATGAGATGTTTATTTCATGATAGAATTTCAGGTCGTTATCGTAATACAGTTGAAAATAAATTAATATCAAAGCTTATTCATAATTAAAAAAATGCTAAACTACCCCGTTTAGCATTTTTGCGTTTAACCCATACGAAAATCCTATGCTGCCATCTACGCCACCCCAAACCCCCAATCAAGATACTCGACTGTTTACCCTATGGATGGGCTTCGCCATTTTGACCTATCTGATGCCTTGGCATTCGCCACTGGGTCGAGATTTTGTCGTCAATGCCACCGCATTTGGGTTTGTGAGTTTGGCAATCGCGGCTTTTTTTTGGCAAAACTCGATTACAAAGTTTGGCAAATCTGTGCTTACTTGGTTGCTGCTAGCGCTATTGATTGTATGTCAGCCATTATTTAATCCTATCGCTTACCCTGATGCCTTAATCTTTCCGGTGATAAGCTTGGTGGTCGTTGCCTTGACTGCGTTGATAGGCAGTAATATTGAAAATAAAGCGAATTTCTTAAACCGCCTGTTTATTGCAGTATATCTCATGGCAATCATCACTTTTATGATTCAAATGATGCAGATGAGCGGCTATCAGATTGATTATAAAGGTTGGGTGATTGCGCGCGGTAATGCCAATGGCGGACGCTATGACGGCAACTTTGGACAAGCCAATCACGCAGGCTATGCGTTTGTGCTCGCGCTGTGTGGGGTGCTGTATCAGCTGCAGCAGTCGTTTCAAGAAAGGTTAAATGCGCCGCAGTGGCTGATGGGTCGATACCGACAATATGCGCGGTTTGGC
>CALJUC010000261.1 GCA_937975585.1 uncultured Moraxella sp.
ATTATCAGCACATCTGATAGTGTGCAAAAATGGGTGCATTTAACGCTTGCTGATGGGAAGACGATTGATGCGACCGAAGGTCATCCATTTAGAACGCTTGAAGGTTTGAACCGTCCTGGTTTTCTCGCAATTTAGCAAACAAAAAGGCACTTTCTAAACTTTTATATAATACCGCATCAAGCTTGGCAAATAACGCAGCACGGTTAATCTCAGACATTTTACCCTCATGTATTATTATTAATTCGACTCAAATTTACCTATTATAAACCGTCAAACTTTATGTTTTTTGTTAACTTTAGTCAATTTATTTTATCAACTTTTGAATAGTAATATATTAAATAAATTGAGTTTGACCTAACCCACTGAAAAAGCGTCATGAGACAATAAAAAACCCGAAGCATCGTAATGTTCCGGGTGACTTTATTACACTGATTTTGTAAGCGCTTTTACTACCGAATGCTAATCCCATAGGCGTTGATAAAGTTGTAGCATTTGCTCAGAGTTTGGAATACATGGATTGTTGTTGGGTGAACCAGAGGCAAAAGCTTGCTCACACATGGTATCGACAACTTGGTCGAAGTCTTGGCGCGCTACCCCAAACGATTGTAAAGTCGGTACCTCAAACTCATGATTTAACTGCTTTAAAAACGTGACAAGTTTTTGATTAGCCATTTCAACACTGTCATCGGCTTCCGTGATACCGAGCGCATGGGCACAATCGGCATAACGCTCAGGCGCGCTTGGGATAGAAAACTCTGTCACCGTTGGCAACAACATGGCATTGGATAAACCATGCGGCACATGGAAAAACGCACCAATAGGTCGGCTCATTCCATGTACCAAAGCCACTGATGAGTTACAAAATGCGATGCCGGCCAAAGTCGAACCGAGCATCATCGCCTCACGTGCTTGGCGGTTACTGCCATCATGGTACGCCAAGGGCAAGTTTGGTCCGATTAGGCGTAATGCAGCTAACGCTTGTTGGTCACTATACAGGTTGCGCTTTTGGCTTACATAGGCTTCAATCGCGTGCGTCATCGCATCAATTCCCGTATCAGCCGTGGTACGTTGCGGCACACTTAAGGTAAAACTATAATCAATAATCGCCGCTATCGGCATAAAGCCCGTGCCGACACACAGGAGCTTTTCGTTATTTGCCTCATCGGTAATGATGGTAAACTTCGTTGCTTCTGCACCCGTTCCTGCCGTGGTCGGAATGGCAATAATCGGTAAGCCTGCCTCATTGACTTGCCTTGGAAACTTATAATCACGAATACTGCCACCAAATTTACCCAACATACCGATGGCTTTTGCGCTATCAATTGGACTACCACCCCCTAACGCGATTAAACTATCATAATCACCGTCCTGTACCAACTCAATACCTGGCGCTATCGAACTATCGGTCGGCTCTGGTACCGTGTCAGCAAATACATCACTGGTGATACCTGCCTCTTGTAATAACGCTTGGATAGTGGCGACATAGCCCAGTTGCACCATTATTTTATCAGTGATAATCAGCGGGCGTTTAACTTGTAAGATTTGTAAAATTTGCGGGAGTTTTTTGTAGGCTTCATGCCCGACTTCCATGATTCGGGGCAATAAAATACTGCTTGAGGTCATCTATATTTCCTTATATATCAATATCGCACTAGTTGTTTTTATCATCCTTGCTCATTCTCATGGTAACGGTGATTAACGCAAAAATCTACCATTTAAGTTAAAAATTAGGATTAAATTTACCAAAGTAGGAATCTACGCTAGAATGTAGAGCAGGATTTAAAACCATAGGCAATATTACAAAGGAATGAACCATGCCCGCTAGTAAACAGCAGATTATTGACTTTTTGAATGAATCTTTCCCACAAGCCAACTGCCAAGTCGACAGTGTTGGTGACCAACAAGCCGTGGTGTCACATCATATCGGTGAAGATGAGTTACGTCCTGGCGGTACAGTATCGGGCCCTGTGCTGATGAAAGTCGCTGATGTCGCGCTATATGTGGCGATTCTGGGTGAAATTGGTATCGTGCCACTTGCTGTGACCACCAATCTAAACGTGAGTTTTTTGCGTAAACCATCCGCTGAGGCGCGTATTATCGCTAAGTGTCAGCTGATTAAAGTCGGACGTTCGCTCGCTGTGGGTGAGGTGTATTTATACTCAGAAGGTAACGATAAACCCGTGGCGCATGCTGTCGGCACGTACGCCTTGCCCCATTAGCCACTGTTTTATAACCGTACCGTTGTGAATAAATTGATTTGATAAAAAGGCCGATCAACCAGCCCCGACACAGCAGTCCCGATAAGCCAGTCAATTGACGGATAGTTATCGGCCTTTTTTAGTTAACATCGTTAAACTAGCTCAGTCATGTTTGTAAGCAAACACCACCAAGCGTCTGCGTTATTATTTCGCGCTTAAGGTCATCGCCAAATCAACCAATTTCACAAACTCATGGCGTATACCTTGTGGGTCATCGCCCAAGTTGGCTTGAGCCAATTTTTTGCTATCGGCAAATTGCCAGTTACCGATATATTGACTATTTTGTAGGCGCTCGGCAAAGCCAGCTACCCCTAGTGCAAAATTAAGTTCAGTGCTCGGACGTGTCACTTGGTTACTAATCGGTAAAGACACTAGGGTTGAATTATCGCTATTGACGGGCTTGTAGCGGATTTTTAAATAACCTAGCTCGTTATTCGTCCCCGTTGCTACGACTTTAGTCGGTTGATAGCGGCTATCATCATACACACCTTGTTGTCCAACAGGTGTCACTTCAAAGAGTGCAACGACAGATTTGCCCGCGCCTAATTCCCCGGCATCGACTTTGTCATTGTTAAAGTCTTCAGTGCGTAGCACACGATTTTCGTAACCAATTAAACGCCATTCTTTCACGGTACTTGGGTTAAATTCGACTTGGACTTTGACATCTTTGGCGACAGTATTAAAGGTCGCTGACATTTCATCTACCAAGGCTTTTTTGGCCTCAGACAGGCTGTCAATGTAGCTATAATTACCGTTGCCGTTATCTGCGACTTGTTCCATCATGTGGTCGTTTAAGTTGCCTTCACCAAAGCCAAACGTGGAAAGTGACACACCGCTATCACGTTCACGGCGGATAATATCTAGCATTTCATCGACGTCCGATACACCGACATTAAAATCCCCATCGGTCATCATCAAAATGCGGTTGATGCCGTCTTTTTTATAGTGGATTTTTGCTTGTTGATAAGCCAGCTTTATCGCTGCTTCGCCATTGGTCGAGCCACTGGCATCTAGGCTATCAATCGCGGCTAATATTTTGTCGGTATCGCTGCCTTTAGTGGCAGGAAGCGTCACTTGGGTACGACCTGCATAGGTCACGATACTGATGGTATCTTGCGCCCTCAATTGTTTGGTGAGCATTTTTAGCGAAGATTTGACCAGTGGTAATTTATCGTTGTCTGACATCGAGCCTGACACATCCACCAAAAATACCAAGTTTGCAGGGGGTAAGACGCTTTGTTTGGTGATGGTAGGGTCATCTGCTTTGATAGCCACTTTGATGATACGATTGGCGGTACGCCACGGTGCGGCAACTGTTTCGGTGCTTACCAAAAAAGGAGCATTGGCAAGGCGCTTGGCTTGTGAAAAGTCATAGTTAAAATAGTTGATAAGCTCTTCAATACGCACCGCGTCAGTGGGCGGTAGTTGTCCGTCGCTCAGAAAACGGCGCACATTGGCGTAGCTGCCCGTGTCGGTATCGATACTAAAGGTGGCAACGGCATCAGTGGCGGTTTGGTGAATAGGGTTGACTGCAAGATGCTGATATTTTTCGCTATTATCCTGCGGTATCGGCATCGGCATGATAGGAGAGTAGCGCGCCATCTTGCTCATTGCGGCTGCATCCATCATCATGGCAGGCGCAGCAACCATGGGCGTTGGTGAAGCGATAACAGGTGTGGCAGGGCTGGTATCACGGTTATTTGATGGCGAGGGGCTACAAGCCGTCAATAAGCTTTGGGCGATGACGAGGCTCAGTAGTGTTGGCTTAAAAATGTCGCGCTGCATGACTAACTCCTTTTCAATCGTGGCTGGCGTAATCACAGTTTACGACATTTTTTGATAAAAAAGGCAGTTTTTTGTGATAAAACCCGTTAGATATGGCTATAGTTAGCGCGGTGTCAGCGGTTAAATAGATTAAGAATAATAGTGAGAATGATACTCACGATAATCATGGTGACGATGGGAAAAT
>CALJUC010000262.1 GCA_937975585.1 uncultured Moraxella sp.
TCAAAGTTACTGATGCCTGGTTTGCTTTCGGCGAATGGCGCTTGTTTGGCGGTCTTCGCCAGTGGTTCATGGTGGCTACAAATTGCGTCAATCGTGCCATCTGCCAAACCCTCAAGTAGCGCTTTTTGGTCGGTGTTACTGCGTAATGGCGGTAACACATAAGCCAATGAGTTAAAGCCTATCAGGGCATCATCGGTCAAATGTAACTGGTGCATCGCCACATCACAGGTAACTGGCAAGCCTTTTTGCTTGGCCCAACGCATCAAGTCAATCGATGATTTCGAGGTTAGTTGGCCAAAGTGCGCGGCAACGCCGGTTTCTTCGACAATCAATAACTGCTTGGATAGTGCCACCGTTTCGGCAATCCACGGAATACCGGCAAGCCCATGATACGATGCGATATAGCCGTCATGTGCCACGCCATTTTTTGAGAGGCTGGGTTCATCGGGATAGAAAAACACTTTTAGATTAAAAGTCGCCGCATACTCAAGCGCTTGCAAGAGTACATCATCATTGGCAAAGCTCTGACGAGCATTACTCACACCAATAATGCCGCCTTGTTTTAGACCAGCCATGTTGGCGGGTTTTTCGCCCTCAAGACCGGCCGTCATCGCACCCAGAATATGCAAGCAGATACCGCCATCGTGATAAGCACGCTCACGCAAGCCCGCGAGCAATGAGCCGTTTTCGAGTACAGGTTTGGTATCCGGTGGAATCACCACATGTAAAAAACCGTTTTGGCGTGCGGCGGTGCCTTCGCTTTTTAGCGTACCATGCGATTGGTGGCCGGGTTCACGCAGACGCGCACACAAGTCCACCAAGGGTGGCAACAGCCATTTTCCCTCGGTGTCGATGTCGTTTAACTGCGTTAAGTCAAATTGCCAATCAGTTGGCAGTAAATTGGTGACAGAAGTTGCGCTCATGGTCATGCCTTAATCAATCATTATTGTGTCAAATTTATTCAATCAAATACTGGGGTATTCGCTGTTATGCATGAGCAAGTGCTTGCATCGCACGTTGCCCTTGCATCGCCAATGACATCACCGCCATCCGCACCGCAATACCGTTATTAACCTGTTTTAGAATCACGGCTTGGTCGCCATCAGCCACACTTGAGGCAATCTCAACACCACGGTTCATTGGGCCTGGGTGCATGACCAAAGCATCCGGTTTTGCCAATGCTAAGCGCTCTGGGGTGATACCATAGGTTTTAAAGTATTCATTTGTCGATGGTAATAATGGTGAGCCAATACGTTCATTTTGAATACGTAGGCCAATCAACACGTCACAGTCTTTCACGCCCTCATCGATATCGTTATACACCGTCACGCCATAACGCTCGATACCCTTTGGCAATAAGGTTTTTGGTGCAATCACGCGAATATCTTTGACACCCAAGGTTTTTAGCGCCGCAATATCCGAACGCGCCACGCGACTGTGTTTGATATCACCAATAATCGCCACGCTTAATTCTTCAAACGGACGCGGTGCTTCACGATAAATCGTTAGCATATCCAGCATGGCTTGGGTTGGGTGTGCGTGCCAGCCGTCACCACCATTAATGATGGCGATATTGGGTGTCACTTCGTTTGCCATAAAATGCGCCGCACCACTTGATGAATGACGCACCACAAAAATATCGGCGGTCATCGCTTCAAGATTCCACAAGGTATCACGTAAACTTTCGCCTTTTTGTGTGCTAGATTTGGCAATATCAATACTAATGACGCTTGCGCCCAAACGTTTGGCCGCCACATCAAAGGTGGTACGAGTACGCGTTGAATTCTCAAAGAACAAATTCATCACCGTACAGCCTTCAAGCTCATCACTGTTACGAATTTGCCCATTACCGACAATATAGCCGTTGGCCTTTTCGATAATCGCCATTAGCTGCGCTTTTGCTAGCCCTTCAACACCAATAAAGTGACGAAGTTCCCCCTCTGTGGTCAATTCTGGCTGCGCCATCGCTTGGTCAAGCTTATGCTGTAGCTCATCATTGGTTAGGGTTTGGGTGGTCAAAATGTTGGGTAAGGCGTGGGCGACAGTGGTCATAGGATTCCTTTTATCAGCAGCCAAAAGCAAAAAATTTAGTTAACTTGTTGATAATAATTAATAAAATAGTTATGCAAGTAAAACCTAAATTGCGCTATTTTAACAGTTTTTTTGCCATACAATAAACAGGCAACCCAAGATTTTTATTTTGTGAAAAGCCACACCAAAGCTCGCCAGTTCAGCGCGATTTCATGTTACAATTTTGCCAACTGACTTTTTTTACGTCTTTGACGCGTCTTTTTATCTAGAACGCGTCCCTAATTATATTGGTTTATCTAAATACACAGGTGTTTTATGACAACAACGACTCCAACTTCTCACCTTGCTGATTATCTTGCCAACAATAGCCAAAACCCTGCCGTCAGCGACACCATCAACACTGTCGTCCAAGTCGGTATCCAAATCAGCGACTTACTAAAACGTGGCGCATTGGCTGACATTCTCGGTGAAGCGGGCAACGAGAATGTCCAAGGCGAAGAACAGAAAAAACTTGACGTTATCGCCAATGATTTGTTGTTAGATGCGTTAAGTCAAAACCCAGTCTGCGCAGGCGTTGCCAGTGAAGAACTCGATAATTCAACCCCTGCCAATCCAAATGGCTCGGTATTGGTACTATTTGACCCATTAGATGGTTCATCAAATATTGACATTAACATGGCGGTCGGTACGATTTTCTCAATCCTACCCTATCGTAACCAAGGTCAAACCGCGACTGACGCTGACTTCTTACAAAAAGGCACTGAGCAACTTGCTGCCGGTTATATCTTATACGGCACTTCAACGGTGATGGTGGTGACCTTGGGCAATGGCGTGGCAATGTTTAGCCTTGACCCTGAAACCAAGCAATTTGTCCAAATCAAAGACCAAATCCAAATCTCGGCCGATACCAAAGAATATGCTATCAATGCGTCAAACTATCGCTATTGGCTTGAACCAATGCAGCGTTATGTCGATGAATTGACCGCCGGTAAAACTGGCCCTCGTGGTAAAGACTTTAATATGCGCTGGGTCGCGGCTATGGTTGGCGATATCCACCGTATCCTATGCCGTGGCGGTGTGTTTAGCTATCCATTTGATACCAAACACCCGGACAAAGCCGGTAAATTGCGTTTGATGTATGAAGCCAATCCAATGAGTTTGTTAATCGAACAAGCGGGTGGCATGGCGACCGATGCGGCCAATCGTATTTTGGACATTGAGCCAAACAGCATTCACCAACGTGTCCCTGTGGTATTGGGTGCAAAAGCCGAAGTCGAGTACATTAAACAACTGCATGAACAAGCTTAATGAGTTCTCAGCTTGGCAATGGGAATTAGCGATTACTGCTAGCCGATTGCAACTCGGCTTGTTAGATGATGATGAAATGATAGCCTTTACCCATAAACTCATGGATAAAGGCTATTATGATGATGTCATGTTAGATGTTATTGACGATGACCCGTTATATCCGAGCTTGGAAATAAGTAACTATTTTCTCAAAATGTGGCAACTTTTTAACTTCACACAACCTACCATTGAACAATCCAAACTGATTAATACATTACAACGACTTTATCCGTTGAGTGTATTTCCACCAAATTTATACGCTTATTTGCAGTTAGCTAAAGACGATAAATTTTATCAAAGCTTTGAGGATATGGTTAGTAATTGGCATGATGACTCTACTTACGTTGATATTGAAGATATGCCACCACAGATGTACTACTTCGAAGATACCTTATTTGATTATCTGAATCGTGATACCAAGTTTGAATTTGTCTTAGAAACGCTCAATGAGATGACACTAATATTTGCAAACTGGGTCAAACGTAACGAAACCACAATCCTTAATACCATGCACCAACTTTTTGAAACAGAGCAAAAATGCTAATCACATCCAAAGACAATCCCACCATCAAAACCGCCCATGCCCTACTCACCCAATCACGCCAGCGTAAAAAATTGGGTAAAACTGTGATTGAGGGCACGCATTTGCTTGAAGCCTATCTCAATGCAGGTTTAACACCCGAAACTGTTATCGTAAGCGACAGCGGCTTGCAAAATAGCGAAATCGCGGCTTTGCTAGACCGCTTACAAGGTGTCAAAATCTTGACCGTAAGCGATAGCCTGTATAAAGACATTCGTAGTCTAGGTGAAAGCTTACCAATGATGGCCGTGATTGCCATGCCACAGCCAAGTTTACCAAACGTGATTGACCATGATTGCTTAATCATCAATGGCGTACAAGACAATGGCAACTTGGGCACCTTACTCCGCACTGCATCAGCCGTTGGCGTTAAAACCGTCATTTGTACCACGGGTAGTGCCTCGGCGTGGTCACCGAAGACCTTGCGTGCGGGGATGGGCGCGAATTTTAGCCTGTCTATTTACGAAAACGCTAGCATAGAAAATGTATTAGTAAGTGTCAAAGTGCCGTTATTTGCCACCAGTAGCCACACTGATACCATTATTTATCAGTCAGATTTGACGCAGCCGTTGGCATTAGTGATGGGACATGAGGGACAAGGCGTGGATGATGCCATTATGGCACAGGCAACCCCGATTGCCCTACCTCAGCCAAATGGCCAAGAAAGTCTGAATGTCGCGATTGCAGGCGCATTATGTTTGTATGAAGTATTACGCCAACGTCACTACCAATAATCACCCATGCTAAATCGCCGCCATTTTCTTGCTTTAACGATTGGACTAGCGCTATTACCCGCATGTAGTCGCAGGCCCAAGCATTCCAAAATCGCGTCCTCTAGCCAAGTCATTGCACTGGGGGATTCATTGACGTTTGGTTATGGTGCAACACCCGATACTGCCTACCCAACTGTTTTGGCGGCTAAAACGGGTTGGGGCGTTATCAATGCGGGTGTCAATGGTGATACTTCTGAGGGCGTATTGACACGTTTGGATGATGTCATCACCCAAGCGCCAAGTCTGGTATTACTCGGGATTGGGGGCAATGATGTGTTACGCCGCATCGCGCCCGCCACCACCGAAAACAATATCCGCCAAATTATCCAAAAACTTAAATCGTCAGCGATTGACGTGGTGTTAATTGCTGAGCCGTATTTTAGCACCAGCGCGTTATTAGGCATAGTCAGTGACAACCCAGTGTATGCAGATATTGCCAAAGCAGAAAATGTGCCGTTATTTGCCAAAGGTGATGGCGGCTGGTCAGCGATTTTATCCGATGAAGCTCTAAAATCCGACCAAATCCACGCCAATGCGCAAGGCTATGCCAAGTTTGCTGATAACTTATATCAGTTTTTAGCTGATCAAGGCTTTATTTAACGCAATTTGTAGGTAACACCCAAGGTCGTACCCCACGCCAATCGGCTGTCGATTTTTGGGCTATCGTGTATGTCGTCCACATTATAGGCAATACTTGGGTTCACAAATAGCATCACTTTTGGGTTTAGCTGATAATTCGCCGCGACGCTAATAAAGGGATGAACACTGCTTGACGGGCTATATTGTGCAATGCCGGTTCTCGCTGCTTCTGCCGCAGTGATGCCATAGTAATAGTCATTGTAGTTTTTATCCTGCCACTGTAGACCTGTACTTGGATATAGCGTCCAATCATTGCGTGGTAAGCGTGTACCCACACTCAGCCTTGCGGTCGTGCCATCACTATTACCTGACACATCGGTCGCGACTTGCCCACGCACGGCGACATATTGAATATTTCGTTGGTAACTTGCCCCCACCATAACACTTGCATCACGGTCATCCAAACCTTTGAATGCGCCCGACGCCTCACTGGCGTCATAGCTGTCACCTGTATATTGCGCGTTTAAAGCAAAATTTTGCTGACGGTCTTGGATAAGGTTGACGCCCAATTGGTTGCCACGCACATAAAAACGGTTGTTTTCATAAAAAATCGCTGGATAAACGTTAGTATTGCCATCGTAATTGCGATAGCCTTTGTCTGAATACACCACACTTGCCCCTAACTGCAGTTTTGTTGGGCGATTCGATGGTTGTGTCGCGGTGTCAGCATGGGCAGCTGTGACGGAGAGCATACCTGCCACGATGACAGCCGTCCTTGCGGTCAGGCTTTTATAAGGGCGTCGGTTATGTATTAAGTTAGTCATACGGTTTTTACTCCAAGCAATCAGGGCTAGCAAAGACGAATAATGCTTTAAAACTTTTCACTTTAGCAGATTAACTGATTGAGATTATCAGTTTGGACTGTCAGGGTAAAGCAGCCTGGAGAAAATAATCTTAATCCTCTTTGTCTTTATCCTTACTGTCCCCAGGAATAATGGCTTCGGTCACGGCTACGGTGCCCTTGACCACACCTTTAGTGACGGTATAAGCCGCTTTGACCGGTACGGTAACGATTTTATGCACACAGCCTTGTAAGATAAGCGCTGAGGTGATGATTAAAAGAAAAGCAGATAGTTTTTTCATATAACACCTATGGATTGGGTGATCAATAACAGGTTTTTCTGTACAAAAAAGCAACCGTAGTAGGTAGATACCACACTGACGGTTGCTCCAAGTTTAATGCTCAAAGTGGCTTATAACCGACTAACTACGGTAATCCGCATTGATTTTGACATACTCATATGACAAATCGCAGGTATAAACCGTATCAGTCGCATTACCTTGTCCTAGCTCAATGCTAATCGTGATTTCAGGGCGTTTCATGACCTCAGCGCCTTTTTCTTCGGTGTAGTCTGATGCCAAGCCACCGCGCTCACAGATACGAACGTCATCCAGTGACACATTGACTTGTGATTGGTCAAGGTCTACACCGGCATAACCGACCGCGGCTAAGATACGACCCCAGTTTGGATCTGATGCGAAAAATGCGGTCTTAACCAATGGTGAATGGGCAACGGCGTACGCGATTTTTGCACAATCTTCGCTTGTCTTACCGCCACTGACCTTAACGGTAATAAATTTGGTCGCGCCTTCCCCATCACGGACAATCAGTTGGGCGATTTTTAGCATTACAGACTTAATCGCATCATAAATCGCTTGGTAATGTGGGTGTTGGTCGCTGTCAATCACCGTATCACTAGCTTGACCGGTGGCAATCAAGGTACAACAATCATTGGTCGAGGTATCACCATCAACGGTAATACGGTTAAATGATTGATTGGTCAAGTCAAGCAACATAGCTTGTAATAGATTTTTATCGATATTGGCATCGGTCGCGACAAAGCCTAACATAGTCGCCATATTTGGGCGAATCATGCCTGCGCCTTTTGAGATACCCGTCACTGTATAAGTCACGCCATCAAGGCTAACTTGTTCGCAGTGGCCTTTAGGCGTGGTATCCGTGGTCATAATACTATGGGCTGCTGCTAACCAGTTGTCCTCAGTCAAAGCTGCCAATGCATTGTCTAACCCTGCAACGATACGATCAGTCGGCAACGCCTCGCCAATCACACCCGTCGAATACGGTAATACTTGCGCGGTGTTAACTTGGGCTTTATCTGCTAACGCTTCACAAGTTTGTAAGGCACGAGCATAGCCATCCGCACCCGTTGCCGCATTGGCGTTACCGGTATTAATCAATAAATAACGTGGGCTATCGGTCGCGATAAACTCACGTACCAATTGCACGGGTGCTGCACAAAACTGGTTTTGTGTGGTCACTACCGCGGTATTTGCGCCGTCAATGATTTCAAACACGGTCAAATCTTTACGATTTGGGTAGCGGACATGCGCCTCAGTAATCCCGATTTTTACGCCATTTACCGGTAGCAATGGAACAAGATTGACATTTCCAACAGCCATATTATCTTCCTTTTTTTAAACGTTACATTCTCTAATCTAACACTTGTTTTGTATGAGTTTAATCCGAAAAATCTGCCCAAATTGGCGCATGGTCACTGGGTTTTTCCATACCGCGTAAGTCATAACTCACGCCCGCACCGTTTAGTTTGGGTGCCAAATCCGGTGTCATCAAAATATGGTCAATGCGTAAACCACGCTTTGGCTCATCATCAAAGCCTTTTGAGCGATAATCAAACCAACTTAACGACTCACCTTCCGCATATAAATGACGATAAGTGTCATGTAAATCCGTTGCTAATAGGCGTTGGTACCATTCGCGCTCTTCAGGCAAAAACGAACAAATCCCTTGCGACAACCAGCGTTTGGCATTTTTCTCGCCAATACCGATGTCAAAATCTTGTGGCGCAATATTCATATCGCCCATCAAAATCATGCTACGGCCTTCGTCTTTTAACTGCAAAATATAATCCGTCAAATCCGCATAGAACTTGCGTTTCATCGGAAACTTGGTTTCGTGTTTGCGGCTTTCCCCTTGCGGAAAATAACCATTCAATACATCAATCGCTTGGCCGTTAAAATCATAACGCGCATGAATAAAGCGGCGCTGGGCATCTTCTGCATCGGTGGGAAAACCTTTTTGCACGAATAAAGGTTCTTGCTTTGATAGCAACGCCACACCATAATGCGATTTTTGACCAAAGAACTCAACGTGATAGCCCAATGATTGCACACTCTCAAGCGGAAAGGCCTCATCATGTACCTTGGTTTCTTGTAGCCCAATCACATCCGGCATAATGATATCGCGCACCGCTGCTAGTTGGTGCGGACGGGCTCGTAACCCATTAATATTAAAACTGACAAAACGCGGCATACGCTTTTCTACCACCGAAACTAATACGAATCCATAAAAAAACCAGCGCCTAACGAATCAGGCACTGGCTATTATACGCATTTATCGATGTCAGCACGATAAAAAAATCCCACTTTTATGTGCTGTTCAATCTATCTAGTATGGGCGCATTAGGCTTTTTTCGCCTGTAGTTGCTCAACCAAACGTTTGGCCGTAATTTCTGATGATTGAGGGTTTTGTCCTGTAATCAGCAAGCCATCTTCGACCACGAACGCCTGGAAATCACCGGTTTTCTGGTAAACACCACCCAATTCTTGAAGTTGGGTTTCTAGTAAAAATGGCACCACATCGGTCAAACCAACCAATGCTTCTTCGCTATTGCTAAAGCCGGTGATTTTTTTGTTGGCAACAAAATGTTGGCCGTCTTGCTTGACATTGACCAACGCGGCTGGCGCATGGCACACCAAAGCAATCGGTTTTTGCTGTGCAATAAAGTCTTCGATTAATGCAATACTATTTTTGCTCACTGCCAAGTCCCACAATGGACCATGACCACCTGGGTAGAACACCGCATCATAATCGGTAGCATTGACATCGCCAACGCGCACGGTATTCGCCAGTTCATGCTGAGCTTGGGTATCTTGTTTAAAGCGCTCAGTGGCTGCAGTTTGGTTCACTGGCTCATCGCTTTTTGGGTCAAGCGGTGGCTGACCACCGGCTGGTGATGCCAAGGTAATCGTTGCGCCTGCATCTTTAAACACATAATAAGGACTGGCAAATTCTTCAAGCCAAAAACCGGTTAGTTTTCCGGTACTGCCTAATTGGTCATGTGAAGTGAGTACCATTAAAATTTTCATATGTTATCCTATTTATTATTGATGGAAGTTATCATACTAAAATGATTCTAATGGGTTTTCACAAGTTAGGTTGTAGTTTTTTGCTATAGATATGCAACGTTTTTCTTACACCAATCAAAAAAGCCAGTACCTTATTAGGGTGTGTTGACATATATCGAAAACACGTTAATCTATTGGTATGAATAGACTAACACTAAACGATGCCCAATGGGCAAAAATAGCACCCTATTGTGCAGGTAAAGAAACAGACCGAGGAAGAACAGCGGCAGATAACCGACTGTTTATTGAAGCGGTACTTTGGGTCATCCGTACAGGCAGTCCATGGCGAGACTTACCACCCGAGTTTGGCAAATGGAATAGTATCTACAAACGATATCGTAGATGGGTACAAAGCGACAGATTCAGCAATCTGTTTAAAGCTTTAAATGAGCCAGATTTAGAATATGCCATGATTGATGGCACTATCGTCAAAGTACATCGTCACGGACAAGGTGCAAAAGGGGGACTTGTCGTCAGGCAATTGGCAAATCAAGTGGTGGCATGACTACTAAAATCATGGCAATGGTTGACGCGTTAGGAAACTTAGTTGATTTTACATTGCTCAAAGGACAACGCCATGATATTGCTGGCGTTAAACCTTTGATTAAAGATAAAGAATTTGGGGCATTACTGGCGGATAAAGCATTTGACGCTGATTGGTTGTTACTTGACCTTGAGTCAAGGGGCAGTAAGGCGGTTATCCCACCCAAACGCTCTCGTTTAAACCAACGGGAATATGATAAACATATGTACAAGTGGCGTCATTTAATCGAAAACTTCTTTTGCAGGCTCAAAGATTTTAAGAAAATTGCCATGCGCGCTGAGAAAACGGATGAGTCATTCGCTGCAAATATTTACCTAGCTGCCACTTTTACCTATTTACGTTAATTGTCAACACACCCTAACAAGGTACTGGCTTTTTTATGGTGAGTTGCTAACTATAGTCTTTAAATGAGGGCTGCTTACTCCCCAAAGAAAGCATCACGGATATCATCAGCCGCTTGTCGCATAGTTGGTACAAACTCGATTAAATCATCCAAGCTTTTACGTACGGTGGGCGCATGCGCATACAAGGAAGCAATATACCTACCTTCTGTGTCATTAATCGGCACCGAAACCGCGACCATTTCGTCAATAAACTCTTGGTTATCGATACCAAGCTGCTGTTCGCTTAATTTCTCTAACATATTGATTAATGCATCGACATTGACCACCGTATTTTTCGTGTACCGGGTTAGTTTTAGCTGTTTAATGGTATTTACCCGTTCGATTTCGGGCAACGTACTAAGGTACAACTTACCTGTCGCTGTACACCACATTGGTGCTTCACTGCCGATAGGCTGATACACTTGCAAGGGATATGGAGTTTGGACGCGATCAGTATAGACCATTTTTAGATGGTAAGGTACCGCCACGCCACAAGTTTCACCCAGTTCATCAACCAGTCTTTGGACAATTGAAATACGCTGAATGGCATTTTGCTCACTTTGCCAAAGATGAATCGCCATATGGCGTGTGCGTGATGCAGCCACAATCGTACCGTTTAAATCAACACGTAAAAAACCTTCCGCCTGCAATTGCTGGATTAACCGATGCATGGATGGCTTGGGAATATCCAACATTTGCGACAAATCTAGAGGGGACAATGGTCGGCTTGCCGCCGATACTGCCTCAATAATTTGTAATACACGAGTAATAGAAGAAACACGAGCCATAAAACACGCCCAACTTAAGAAAAAAGGTTAGTAGGATACCCGCTTTTGCGGTCAATGAAAATAGGGCAGCATAAGTAAAAGAGGCAGTGATGATGGAAGATGGCTGCTTTGGCTTCCATGCCGTTAGCACCTTTACTAATAAAATGATTGATAACTAGGCTATATCCTAGTTCTTATTACCGACTATCGGTTTAAGGTTCTTCGGCTGCTTGCTTGACTGCCATCCTTGACCGTCATATCTGCTATCATAAAAAACTTACTTGGTTTAAAAAAGCCAGGCCATCACGCCTAGCTTTTTGGCTAATCCGATAGTGAGCAGATCAAAAAGTATTATCTGCTCAACCGACTATAGCATAATGTTGACTTATACCAAAACGTCACGGTCATACTTTGCCATGATGCTAGAGAAATCTCTGTCACCATGCTCACCAGCATGTTCATCATACAGACCGCGCGCTTCATCCGCCATTGGTGTTGCCACCCCTGTGTCGTCGGCCGTTTGCTTGGCTAGATTCATGTCTTTTAGCATTAGCTTGGTCATAAAGCCACCGGTGTAGCCTTTGCTTGATGGTACGGTTTCTGACACATTTGGGTATGGGTTGTATACTTCAAGCGTCCAGTTACGGCCTGAGCTTTGTAGCATGATGTCCGACAAGACCTTGGCGTCTAGGCCATTTTTCACGCCCAAGTTAATCGCTTCTGCGGTACCTGCCATCAAGATACCCAACAGCATGTTGTTACAGATTTTAGCGACTTGGCCTGCACCGTGGTTACCCGCGTGGAAAATGTTTTTACCCATCGCCTCTAGTACCGGCTTGACTTGCTCGAAGTCTGCGGTGTCACCGCCCACGATAAAGGTTAAGGTACCGGCCGTTGCGCCACCTGTCCCACCTGATACGGGTGCATCAACAAAGTGAATACCTTTTGCCGTTGCAGCGTTCGCGACTTCGCGTGCATCGCTCGCAGCAATGGTACTACAATCGGCCAAAATGGTATCTGCGTTCACGGCATCCAATAGACCGGTTTGACCATCTGCGCCCAAGTAGACACTCTTAACGTGTTGACCGGCGGGTAACATGGTGATGACCATATCAACATTTTTGGCGGCTTCAACCGGCGAGCTCGCCACGTTTGCACCTTGTTTCGAGATATCTTCAAGTACCGCATGGTTAAGGTCGAACACGTTAAGCTTAAAGCCTTTTTTTAGCAGATTTTCTGCCATTGGCTTACCCATGTTGCCAAGTCCGATGAATGCGATGTGGTTAATTGTTTTCATATACAGTCCTTGTATTGTTTCATGCTTGTGGTATTTCGCTCAGTGCGTAGTGAGCGGTGTTAATGGTGCAAGTGTAAAACTTTGGCGTGCGCCACCGTGCATAGTTGGCCTTACGCATTGTGAATCTCCCCTTCTAGATGAAGAATATCGCCACGCATCTTTTCACTGTGTTCGATTTTGGTAATTTGCCAACGCATCTCAATGGTATCATCGACAAAAATGGCTTTTTTAAACTGATAACTTATTTCTAAGCCAACGGTCATTTCAAGCTCACCCACGTAGGTCGCTAAGGTGCCAAGCATCAGCCTGTGTATTGTGTCGCGCTTACGATTAAACGCTTAAAACGGCTTTTTGCAGCTAACTCATTATATTGGTGTAACGGATTCATATCACCGGTGAGCGTGGCGAATTGCTTGACGGATTCTTCGTCAAACTGCCAACTTTTACCAAAGGTATCGCCCACATTAAAGCTGGCGGTGGGTTGGTCGACTATTTCCATTGACATTCCTTATCTATATTTTACGTTACTGCTATCCAAGCGGCTTCTTAATCGTTTTGTTTAATCGTTTTTGGCGACTTTTGCAGACAAGGATTCTTGACTTAACCAACCCTCAAATGGATGCTCACTCGTTGGGAAAGCTGACGCAAAATGCGACTCGATATACGCTTTATCACACTGCTCTAAGGTGCGGCTCCACTGCGGATTGCGATCTTTATCAATCAACAGCGCGCGGACACCTTCACGGAAATCAGGGTTATTCGCACAGTGCAATGATAAGTTCATTTCCATATATAGCACTTGTTCAAGCGATAATTTTTTGGCACGCTCATAGGCTTCATAGGTTAATACCGCTGACACAGGACAGCCATGCTTGTAGGTATCGACTGCTTTAGACAGCCATTTGTCTTGCTCGCCATCCACTTGGGCAAAGTCGTCCGCAGTTAATGCTTTATCGATGTCGTACATCGAGCCTTGGTTGACCAAGGTTTGCACACGGTCAAAGTGGCTTAAAATATTGCTATCTGCTAATTGTTCGGTATGATGAACGGTTGCTAAGGCTTGGCTTGCCACATCGTGTAGGCTGATTTCTTGCTTACCATCTAGGCTTGATTGCCAGTTAGCTTGAGTTAAAGCCTGTACAACCTTGTCGTACTCGTCACTGGCGACCGCATATTCAGCAAGACTGGTAAAAATCGCATCTTGTGCGTTACAGTTAGCACCTGTGAGTCCCAAGAATAAACCCACTTTGGCTGGCATACGTGCCAAGAACCATGAGCCGGTAGCATCCGGATATAGACCAATGGTAATCTCTGGCATGGCAAAACGCGTGGTTTCGGTCACGACACGGTGGCTACACATGGCCATCAAGCCCATACCACCGCCCATGACAATGCCGTTACCCCACAAGATAATCGGTTTTGGGTAAAAGTGCATTTGCCGGTATAGGCTGTACTCGTTTTCGAAGAATTCAACCCCGTACGGATTGGGCTGCTGCATAGGCACTTGGG
>CALJUC010000263.1 GCA_937975585.1 uncultured Moraxella sp.
TGCACGAGCTACCATTTATTTGGGAAGAGTTGAATGCAGCAGGCTTCGAGTCAGGGCATGCTTACGGTAAATCATTACGTACAGTGAAATCATGTGTGGGTAGCACTTGGTGCCGCTACGGTGTGGATGATTCTGTTGGTTTAGCAATCGAATTAGAAAACCGCTACAAAGGCTTACGCTCACCGCATAAAATCAAATTTGGGGTATCAGGCTGTACCCGTGAATGTGCTGAAGCCCAAGGCAAGGATATCGGTATTATCGCCACCGAAAACGGCTGGAACCTATACGTCTGTGGCAATGGCGGCATGCGTCCTAGACATGCTGAACTATTTGCCAGTGATTTGGACACAGCTACGCTGGTTAAATATATCGATCGTTTCTTAATGTTCTACATAAAAACAGGCGACCGCTTACAACGCACGTCAGTCTGGCGTGAGAAAATGGAAGGCGGACTTGAGTACATTCAACAGGTAGTCATCAATGATAGCTTGGGCATTGCTCATGAGCTTGAAACCCAAATGCAAGCGGATATTGACGCTTACCAGTGCGAATGGAAAACCACACTGTCTGACCCCGAGCGCCTTAAACGCTTTAAGCACTTTATCAACAGTGACAAATTCGATGACAACGTGGTGTTTGTCGAAGAGCGGAGCCAAATCCGCCCTGCAACAGCTGAGGAAAAGCAAGGATTAGCTTACAACGCCATTCCATCCCAAGCGGACATCGAGCTTGCTTAATGGTTAACAATAGCAAAATGGCGCTAATTTAGCTTGCCATTTTCAATCAAAATAGTGGAAAATTACGATGAACGAAATCTGTAAAATTGACGATATCATCCCTGAAACTGGCGTTTGTGCATTAGTGGGCGGCGAGCAAGTCGCGATCTTTCGCACCCAAAACGATGATGTATTTGCCATGGATAACTTTGATCCTTTTAGTAAGGCTAATGTCATTTCCAGGGGACTACTTGGTAGCTGTGAAATTGACGGGCAAAAAGTGCGTTATGTCGCATCACCCATGTACAAACAACGTTTTGACTTGGCAACAGGTAAGTGTCTTGATGATGAGCGAGTTTCGTTAAGATCGTATCCAGTTAAGGTCAATCATGGCGCTGTGTTTATTTAACTAAATGCCGACAATATATAAAGGGGTATAGAAATCATGCCCCTTTATCTTTACCCCAATCAAACTACACCACTAATTGTTGATAATATTGCCGACTGGCATTTAACTCATTATATAGTGATACGACTTCGCCCATAATCATCACCGCAGGCGATGGCAGTTTAGCGTCATTTTGCAATGCTTGAATGGTGCTTAGCGTAGCCACCAAAACTTGCTCGTTAGGACGACTGACATTGGCAATAATCGCAAATGGTGTATCGGCTGATTTACCCGCTTGCAACAGACCTTGGGTTAAATTTGGCAAGGTATTTAATCCCATATAAAACACCACGGTTTGATTATCGGCAAGCAGCTCTGCATATTGTTCATTTGGCGTGTCTGCCTTCAAGAATCCTGTCACAAATTTGACGGATTGCGCATAGTCACGATGGGTGAGCGGAATATTGACGCTATTGGCGACTGCTAGCGCGGTAGTAATGCCGGCAATCGATTCACACGCTACCCCAGCACCAATGACGGTTTGCATTTCTTCACCACCACGCCCAAAGATAAACGGGTCGCCCGATTTGAGCCGAATGACGATTTTACCTTGTTTAGCCAGTTTTACGAGCAGGCTATTAATATCTTGTTGGGACATACTGTGCTTTGCACATTTTTTTCCAACGTAAATTTTCTTTGCTGTTGGGTTAATAGCCAAAATCTCATCACTAACCAAATTGTCGTAACAAATAACATCTGCTTTTAAGATAGCTTTATATGCTTTAATTGTGAGTAATTCTGGGTCGCCTGTACCTGCACCAACCAGATATACTTTGCCCTGATTTTGTACAGCTTTTGCAGGTTTGGGCGTTTTAAGAAGGTCAAAACAATTTTCTTTCACGCTGTCATGGGGAAAAAGTTCAACACTCACAGGGCTACTGATTGAAGGCATAGCAGTTTTCCAACATAATCAAACTAGGTAATTTAAAAATGCAATTACCATGCCTAAATTTTAACTCCTACCCTTAATTGATGAAATTATTTTTTATCCTGTTAATGTGAATAATTTCCCAAAATTTGACTTATTTATCCTATTTCATTGAGTGAGTTCAACGCCAAATCAAATTCATTTTTGGTATTAAAATTTGCTAAAGTTATCCATTCATTTGGCAATGCAGCGGTTTGTATTTTTTTATCCACCAAAAACTTCATCACTGCGCGCTGACCCTTATCCAAATAGTCATATAATTCTATTAATAAATCCGTACGATATAAACCCAGCAATGGATAATCCTTTTCATCTTTTAAATAAATCACCGCTTCATTATCGGTTACCGCATAACGCAATTTATCAAAAACTTGATGGGCATGAACCAAACTATCACAGCTTATCACCAGTAAATAATGGTAAGGAGACATGACCTGATTCATGGCACTTGCCATGGCGGATAACGCCCCTGCTCCTTTGCCATCTTGTTGATTTGGCAGATAATCATCAATAATTTTGACGGTTGCATCATGACATAAGCGCTTACCATTATCCGCCACCATGACAGGGACATTTAAGCGTTTGGCTTGACGAATATGAAAATCAAGCAAAGTTTCGCCATTTGGCAAGCTTAATAGCGCCTTGGGCGAACCCATCCGAGATGATTCACCCCCCGCCAAAATCACCACCCCTGCCAATTTAATGGTCATGTTTTGGATTTTCACGCATCAGATGCGGCACAAAGTTACACGGACGGGTACGGTTGTCGAGCTGTTCTTTGATGATGCCTTCCCAGCCTGTGCGACAGGCACCCGAAGAGCCAGGTAAACAAAAAATCACCGTATTATTCGCCATGCCTGCTAGGGCACGAGATTGCAAGGTTGACATGCCGATTTCATCACGAGATAGCGCGCGGAACATCTCACCAAAACCTTGTACTTCTTTATCAAACAGCGGGCTTAAGGCTTCAGGGATTTGGTCACGGATATAAAAACCTGTCCCGCCTGTGGTAATGATAGCGTGAATCGCAGGGTCGGCAATCCATTGACTCACGATCGCACGGATTTGATAAATATCATCGGTGCGTATGGTTCGCTCTGCCAGGGTATGCCCTGATTCGACAAGGCTATCAGCTAGATATTTACCAGAGGTATCTTCTTCTAAACTGCGGGTGTCTGATACAGTTAAGATTGCGATATTAAGCGCAATAAAAGGTTTTTCAGGCTTGCTCATTGGGGTTTCCTCATTGTTTAATGGGCATACAATTTTATGGGCATACCAAATATTGCCATACTTTAGGCGTTTGTTATAGCGTTTTTCTTTGGAAACATAATCTCCGTTGACTAAAGTGAAAGGATATAGGTTATCTGCCCTCATAAATTCACCAGTGGTAGATGCTGAAATCTTTTCGTTAAACTTTTGTTCGTAGCGGATAAGGGGATTAATCATCCCGAAAGAACCTGTCTTTATCTGTCCCGTCAAGTGATTTTTTTTGTTTGAAAAATCCGGGGATATGCTTTGTAATTTTAAGGCGGCAGCAGAAGCAACTGTACGTGCCGGTACAAAAATATCTTCATTGTCCCCAATGGTCAGTGAAATTTGCTGGATATTGTCAATAGAGAAACGAGACAAGTCTATTTGTCCGCTTTGACAATCACTGAGTGTAACCCCGTCATAAACTACGGCTGTATGTTTGGCTCCTAAACTCCGGACGGAGATAGTTTTCATTCCTCCTGCACCCCCATAATCTTTTATGTTGACTCCTGAGAAGCGACGTAAAGCATCAGCAATATCCGTAATGCCTTGTTGTTGCAATTGCTTCTTGTTGAGTTGTTGGAAGGGACTGCTACTTTTAACCTGTTGCTTGGTACGTTCAGCCGTAACCGTAACTTCGTCTATTTTATGCACTTTCCCGGTGATGGAATCTCCTTTCTCCTGTGCCTGTATTT
>CALJUC010000264.1 GCA_937975585.1 uncultured Moraxella sp.
GACGTGTGCTCTTCCGATCTCTTACTTAACCTTAATTACTTAGAAAATATGGAGCTTATGCGCTTATATTATCAAGACAGTTTTAATTATTTCGGATAGATTAAGGATAAATCATGAATCAGCAGCTCAATATATTTGATGTGATGACGGCATTACAAAATTGTCGTGTGTGGCTGGAACTTTATCGAGACAATGCTATACAAAAAGCCAAAGAGGGTGGTGTTTATCATTTTTTTACTGGCGAGGACTTGCCCGGGATTGAAACTGAACTCACTATTGAAGCATGTTACGTTTATGATGAGGAAGTTTTGCAAAAACATGATAGTAGTATTGAAGAAACGCTCAACCATAATCTATACTTAAAGCAAACATTGAGCAGCTATATTAAACAAATCAAAGCTAAAAATTTGGGCGATATCAGTCGTATTGAAGCAATTAAAACAGGTATTTATTTACTCGACCAGCAGATTACCAGCATTGAGCAACAAAAAAATGATAAGAAAATTCAAATCTGCTTAAATATCACGCCAGCTTTCGAGCGTAAAATGGCCGAGTCTATTAAATTGTTGGATAAAGAAGCTCTACAACTGATGCGACTAAATCTAGGCATCAATTTTACGCCACCACCTAAGGGGTATAACGAACCATGTTAGAAGTAGCTGCTGCGGTTATTGTATTAGCCATTGTTATTAGTGTCTTTTTTGGGGTCATTGGCTCCAAAAAACACACTAAACAAAGTCAAGATAGCACAGGCGATACCCCCATCTATGCCAAAAGGTTAATGACCGAACATGAAAAAACCATGTTCACGCAGTTAAAAGGTGTACCAGGTTGTCATATTTTTTGTCAGGTGTCTTTGGGTGCTATTTTAAGAACAAAAAGCTGGAAAACGCGCAATAAATTCTCCCAAAAAATCGCTGACTTTGTGGTGACTGATCAAAACTTTAATATTCTAGCTGTTATCGAATTGGATGATAAAAGCCATGACGATAAGCAAGCACAGGATAAAGCTCGAGATGATATGCTTAAAGCAGCTGGGTATAAGGTGCTACGATACCGTATCGTACCTAGTCCACAACAGCTCACCCAAGATATTTTGACACTAACTCAATAATTTTTGGAAACATGAAGGCTGCTAGATAATGGTTGGCGTTATGATAAGCTATAGTAGAAAAAGACCATCGCTATAGGTTAAGGTGCAGATTATGGCTTTTTCATGTGTTATGAACGAAGAAAAAATTTACAGCTTTCATTTTTCGCCTGAACAGTGGATTAAGTTGAAGTGCGAGTATAAGCAGCATGTATTTAGAATGCCTTGTTGTGGTGCAAAAGCCTTACTCAAAACGAGCGCATTGGGTACACAGTTTTTTGCCCATAAGACTAAAAGTGAAAGCTGCCCATCACCGGCTCTTGAAACAAGAGAACACCTTTTTGCCAAATACTTAATCAGCAGAACCTTGTTTGAAATGGGCTGGCAAGTTGAAACTGAAAAAAAGGGAATCACACCACAAGGCAAAGCGTGGATCGCCGATATCTATACTGAGAAGGGTAGAGCAAAGATGGCAGTTGAGGTTCAATGGTCGCCGCAATCCTATGAAGAAACAACGTTAAGACAGCAAATCTATAAGGATGCCGGTATTCGATGCGTATGGTTGCTTAGGGACCTTAAAGATGGTCATAACAATGCGTTAACCGGCGATTATAGGTTTAGAACAAAAGATATTCCGGTGTTTACCCTGGCAAAAACCAAAGACGGTGCAATGCGCGTCCACAATATATATCAAGTCAATGAAAAAGGCATACATTTAGCCGAGAAATTTCAACCAGTCAGCCTAGAGCTAACAACGTTTATCAGGCACCTATTTAACGGCAGGTTTAGCTTTATACTAAGAAACAATGACCCTAACCAATACATGTCAGTACAACTCATTAATGATACCTGCTGGAGGTGTCGCCGGTCGATAGTGATTGTCGGACAGGTTTATTATCACCAAAATTTGTATGGATGGTTGATAAAGCTTTGGCCAAGTAGAACAATCAGAGAAATTTCTTTAATGGATGTTGATTTCATCAATCAGTATTTTCAGCCGGCTTTTCATTTCGCAAAGTTATCTAAGCGGTATAGCAAAACGGAGAAAACCGATTATATGGCCAATAGCTGCCCACATTGCAACGCAATCATGGGTAAGTTCTTTGAAGAAAATATGTATGACGACCCAAGTACCATAGAGACCCCGATCTGTACCATTGCTTGTGGTACCACGCAAACCGACACTCAAATGGCAGTTGGTCAATGGATTTTGGATTCCACCTTGCCAGCGACGCCCGATACTAATAGAATTAATTATTTCAAGGATGAAAATCCCAGCGAAACGCCTTTAGATTATCTAGAAGAAGGGTATGAACATGAGCATACAGTCGGCGTAAAACTAACTACCATATCAAAGCAAGCGGAAGTAAAAAGCTTATTAGCCCATCTATTCGGTGGCAGATGATTTTTTAAAAGGCCTAGAAAACTTATCCAAGACAACCAGGGAAGATGCTCACAATTTTAAGATATGACTAACTTTGTGAACTTAAGGAGAAACCATGCGGAATTTAAAATTTATCCTCCGTTGCCGTAAAACCACCCCCTTTAGGCGGTGGATATAAGGCAAACAACACGACGAACAATGACGTATAGCCAACCTAGCACCTTGAAACCTTAAACATAACTTGCCACACTA
>CALJUC010000265.1 GCA_937975585.1 uncultured Moraxella sp.
AAGGCAAAAAAGTTGCCATCATTGGTTACGGTTCACAAGGCCACGCACACGCGCTTAACCTAAAAGATTCAGGCGTTGATGTAACCGTTGGTCTACGCAAAGATTCAAGCTCTTGGGCTAAAGCTGAAAACGCTGGTCTAAAAGTTGCCGAAGTTGAAGACGCAGTAAAAGGCGCTGACTTGGTCATGATTTTGACCCCAGACGAATTCCAAAAACAACTATATAACGAAGTTATCGAGCCAAACATCAAAGAAGGCGCGACGTTGGCATTTGCTCATGGTTTCTCAATCCATTACAACCAAGTTGTGCCACGTAAAGACCTAGACGTCATCATGGTTGCACCAAAAGCACCAGGTCACACGGTTCGTAACGAATTCGTACAAGGCGGCGGTATTCCTGACCTAATCGCAATCTACCAAGACGCTTCTGGCCAAGCGAAACAAGTTGCCTTGTCATACGCTATCGGTGTTGGCGGTGGTCGTTCAGGTATCATCGAAACCACGTTCAAAGACGAAACTGAAACTGACTTGTTCGGCGAACAAGCGGTATTGTGTGGAGGTGCCGTTGAATTGGTTAAAATGGGCTTCGAAACTTTGGTTGAAGCCGGTTATGCCCCAGAAATGGCTTACTTCGAGTGCTTACACGAGTTAAAACTTATCGTTGACTTGATGTACCAAGGCGGTATCGCTGACATGAACTACTCAATCAGTAACAACGCTGAATACGGTGAGTACGTAACTGGCCTAGAAGTTATCAATGACCAATCACGTGCAGCAATGCGCAACGCTCTAAAACGCGTTCAATCAGGTGAATATGCTAAGATGTTCATCGCTGAAGGCGCAACTGGCTATCCATCAATGACTGCTCGTCGTCGTCAAACCGCTGAGCACGAAATCGAAAAAACTGGTGCTAAACTACGTGCGATGATGCCTTGGATCACTGAGAGCAAAATCATCGATAAAGCGAAAAACTAATTTTAGCTAATACATTAGCTTAATTATTTATCAAAAAACCTCATCTTTGGGTAACGCCTAACGCTAGGAAAGTTCCCACTGATGGGGTTTTTTGTTATAGAATACTTCCCCTGATTGATTACAGATGAGAGATTGGTTTGAGTGTATCTACCATTGCATTGAGTACTGTATCGAGTGTTATATCGAGCAGTTCAAGCTTACTAAATTTAATATTTGTTGAGCCGACTATCATCACCACCATGCCGATTGCAGCAGGGCTAACACAGGGTATTACACCGTTATTTGATATTATCAGTTGGCAAGCCGTCTACCTAGCCGGTACAGCCATTGTGGGTATGATGATTTTATATGCAGCGCGTAAACTAAAGGCGAATGCCGGTAAGATTCCTCATAACACCGCATTCAATGTTAGCTCCATCATGGAAACCGTTTGGTTTGTGATATCGGGTATTGCCTTGTATTTTGCCGACTTTACGACCTTACCAAAAGTTATTGCAGTCGCTTATACCTTATATAGTGTATTTGGTTGGATTTATGGCTTTTTCCTACTCAAAGATCAGGATATTAAGCCAACGGATGTTGATGATATTGATGATGTCCCAATGCCTGCAAAATACATGGATTATAGTCAATCATTTGCGCTAGTTATTATTTTGGCCGCATTGGCGTTCTTGGGCTATTTATATTATCAAGGTGTTTTTTCATTCGTCCAAGGTCAGTTATTAGTGATTTTATAACGCTATAACATGACTTATGCCGACACTTAAGTAAAATAAAACGCGATAAAATGCAAATTTATGCTAAATAACATTAGGTGATTATTACAAAGTAGGCTATACTGTGAAAATCGGTTAGTGAACGGATGTATGAGGGCGGTTTGCCAGCGTTAATTTAACCACCCACCGATATGTTAATTTGATACAAATTATGGTGTTAGTCTCAGTCCATTGTTTTGCGATTGGACTTGGCAATCACCCATAATTTACTTGTTAATTCAGTAGGATTTTTTATGTCAGACAAAGCAACTGGTACTGTTAAGTGGTTTAACGAAAGCAAAGGTTTTGGCTTTATCGCTCAAGACAATGGCGGACAAGACGTATTTGCTCATTACAGTGCCATCCAAGGCTCAGGTTTCAAAACCCTTAAAGAAGGTCAACGCGTGAGCTTTGTGTTAAGCCAAGGTCAAAAAGGCCCACAAGCAGAACAAATCGAAGCACAATAATAGCAATAAACAAGACTTCGAGTCTGTTATTGGTGATACATTGTTTTACAATAAAATTAAGCAACCAACCACTGGTTGCTTTTTTTATGTCTACAATTTATTCAGTCAACCTGTCTAGTTAGTATGGAAAAACAATTTCTTAAGTAATTTTTTCGATTGACAACGATAAAAAAATACATAATGTCTTTGAAAGTGGCTTGTTTTATGATTTTTGAGCGAGTTTTTGAGAAAAAAACTACAATTTATGACCTAGAATTCATTGTAGCCCCTTGATTTGTCGCGTAAGTTATCGCAACATAGAGAACGTCTTAATAATATTCTAAATGAAAAGGATAGTTAAGTTTCATTAATGAGGGTAGCAATGACTATCTTCTATTTTTTACAATCACATAACAAACGAGGAACGTATGAAAGCATTAGTCGCTGTGAAGCGTGTGATTGACTATAATGTCAAGGTTCGTGTAAAAGCTGATAATAGTGGTGTGGATCTAACTAACGTAAAAATGTCAGTTAACCCATTTGACGAAATTGCGGTAGAAGAAGCGGTACGTTTGCAGGAATCAGGCGTGGTTAGCGAAATCGTAGTCGTCTCTATCGGTCCAAAAGAAGCACAAGAACAAATTCGTGGTGCAATGGCACTTGGTGCAGACCGTGGTATCTTAGTAGAAACCACTGACACCTTGCGCCCACTACAAGTTGCTAAAATCCTAAAAGCCGTTGCTGAAGCAGAATCTGCCGACATTATTCTATTGGGTAAACAAGCCATTGATGATGACAACAACCAAACTGGTCAAATGTTAGCAGCGCTTATGGGCGTAGGCCAAGCAACATTTGCGTCAAAAGTTGCGGTTGAAGGTAATGCGGTAAAAGTAACGCGTGAAGTTGACGGTGGTCTACAAACCCTAGAATTGGCATTACCAGCGGTTATTACCACTGACTTGCGCTTAAACGAACCACGTTATGCCAAATTGCCAAACATCATGAAAGCCAAGAAAAAACCATTGGATGAGAAAAAACCAGAAGATTACGGTGTATCAACCGCTTCAAATATCCAAGTGGTTAAAGTCACCCCACCAGCTGAGCGCAAAGCCGGTGTAACCGTTAAATCAGTGGACGAATTAATCGATAAATTAAGAAATGAAGCCAAAGTTATCTAAGCATTGTATTGATGCCTGATTGATAACACTTGGTTAATTAACTTATTGATATTTAGATGGAAGGAAAATAACATGGCAATTTTAGTATATGCAGAGCATGATAATAAAGAGCTAAAAAAAGCAACGTTAAATACCGTGACTGCGGCTACCCAAATCGGCGGTGACGTGGTGGTATTGGTTGCAGGTTTAGGTTGTGAAGGCGTGGCTGACCAAGCGGCAAAAGTCGCTGGTGTAAGCAAAGTTATTTGTGATAGCAACGCAGCTTATGAATACCAATTGGCCGAGAACGTAGCAGACTTAGTTGCGTCATTGGCAGGTGATTACAGCCATATCTTGGCACCAGCAACTACTACGGGTAAAAACTTTATGCCACGTGTAGCGGCATTGCTTGACGTTAACATGTTGACTGATATCACCGCTGTGGTTGATGCAGAAACATTTGAGCGTCCTATTTATGCTGGTAACGCGACTGCAACTGTTAAAAACACCGAAAGCAAAAAAGTATTAACTGTACGTACCACCGCATTTGATGCCGCGGCTAGCGAAGGTGGTTCAGCGACTGTTGAACATCGCACTGATGGTAACGACACTGGCAAAGCAAAATTTGTTGGCGAAGAGTTGGCAAAATCAGACCGTCCAGAGTTGACCGGTGCCGAAATCGTTGTATCTGGTGGCCGTGCATTGGCTAGCAGCGAAAACTTCACCAAATACATCGAGCCACTGGCAGACAAGCTAGGTGCTGCGATGGGTGCCTCACGTGCAGCGGTTGACGCAGGCTACGTACCAAACGACCTACAAGTTGGTCAAACTGGTAAAATCGTTGCGCCAAACCTATACATCGCAGCTGGTATTTCAGGCGCGATTCAGCACTTGGCAGGTATGAAAGACTCGAAAGTCATCGTTGCAATTAACAATGACCCAGAAGCACCAATCGCACAAGTGGCTGACTACTTCTTGGAAGGCGATATTTTCCAAGTATTGCCAGAGCTAACCTCAAAACTATAATTCGCGGTAAGCGATAAATAGTAAAAACCCTGTAACGTATTACAGGGTTTTTTATTGGCTAATCTATTTTTAACCAAGCGAATTTGCCTTAATTACTTTTATGCTTTACTACTTTAATCTTATTATCGGGTAGGGAAACAACAAATAATTGACGTGCTTTTGCGGTGGTTAGACCAACGACTAGTAGTGTCATCACACCACCAAACATCACAGCAGGAACAGCGCCTCCTAGTCGTGCGGCAGCACTAAATAGCATATTGCGCCACGCGTGTTTGGTGGGGGCGAATACATCGTCAGCAAAGTACCAATCGATGGCGTAGAACGTGATAGAACTAAGCCTTAAGGGTCTATTTTTAAAATATCAGTCGCAAAAATCGGTAACAAGGCAACCACGCCACCAAACCGAAATCAAAATATGGTAATACCAGTGCCAAGCCCATTAGCCCTCATACCAGCGGGTTTTTCGTCAAGTGATATAATTCATAAGATACCGCGACTTCTTCAATCAAGGTTGTTACCATCATCAATAATTGATTAAACGTCATTAAACGAAAATCACGATAGAATAATGCATCATATAGGTCAGCGTGTTTCATATTATCTCAAAAAGCCGCTAAAAGAGTGCATAGAATAAGTCATAAAACGCTCAAGTCAATGCCAATCCAATATTGTAATTGTTCATAAATAAATCGTTAATTGTGTTGATATTTAATAAGAAGTTTATAATCTCTGTGCGTTATCAGAACCAAAAGTGCTAAAATTAATTCATGAATAAAGGCGTTTTAACCGACAGTCGCTATCAGCTTTGGCTTACAAATAATATCGACATTTGCGATAGTAAAATATATGACATGAGTCTATGATAAGTTGTCAGTACTAGTTTTTCTAATTAGACTGTTTAAATGTTAAACGTATTGTAGGTTAAAACGTCTTTGAGATTGATTCATTATATGAAAATAAGCGCATAAGCGATTTTTCTATATGAGACAGTGATACAACAATAATAAGATAGTTCAAGACGTGGTACCTTAAACCAGGAGTGAGTAAAATTGAGTAAAGTATCAATGTCATTAGATGAGTTTCGTGAACAACTGTCTGCGAAACTACAAGAAGTTGGCTTAGCAGAAGATGATGTCAGGCCGTTTGTATGTACCGGTTCACCTTTGGCTTGTGAAATTATGATGGTAGGTTTTAACCCATCAAGAAATGTCGATGTTGAACTGTTTGACCCACGTATTTGGAATGATGAAACTGGCTTTGACCGTGAGCAATTTGTTGAATATTATGACTTAGCAGGCTATCAACAAGATGAGTCAAAATGGAGTCGAAATCATATTTTTCAGCAGAATCTGATTGATGAGCTGCCAACATATCCAGTATTAGAAACTTACCTATATAGTAGTATCACCCCAAAAAAGGGCATGTTGTCAAATGAGCAACGCCGTACTGATATATTTGATTGGTTGGTCGATACCGTACAGCCTAAGTTGATTGTGACCCAGAATAGTGACGTGAGTAAGTATTTTGAGCGTATCACAGGGCAGATATTAACCCGTAATGCGTTTAACACGGTAAATTATCGTGACCATTTATGTGTAATTTTACCAATTAGCCACTTGTCTAAAAAGTGGACATTCAGTGAAGTGGCAAGTTTACGTGAGTCAATTTTGACCCTATTGTCATTGATTGAGTCACCAGAGGCATTAAATCAAGCGCATGACGAAGACTACAATCATGATGAGAGTGTCAGTGCTTAGTAAATAGTACATAATAAAAAAGTCACTGATTAATCAGTGGCTTTTTTATTATCTGCTAAATGCAAAGATAAACGCTTAGTTTTGCATTAGCGCTACTGTGCGGTAGTTTCAGTCGTCGGTTTGATTTTGACCTCAGTAACACTACGCAAGTACGCTAAGTAGTCTTCAAGCTGCGATTGACCAATGGTATCACGTACCATCTGCGCGGTTTGTTGACGTAACTCAGGGGTGATTTGGTTGGTGTCTTGATTGATTGGACCGCCTACCAAAATACTAACGCCTTGCGACGTCGTTTGGGTCGTGACGGCTAGGTTTGTGTCAGTCGCTGGTGTGCTAAACGCCGCGCTACGTTCTTCAGGTAATAGCGTTGGGCTTTGGCGTGATACTGGGCCAAGCGCGTTAAAGTCAATACCAAGTCCTTGAGTGCTGTTACGCTGACGGATTTGGGTGGCTAAGGTATTGGCTTTGCTCAGAGCCAGTTGACGCGCTTTTTGCTCAGTTAATTTGGCTTTAATCACTGGAACTGCTTCAGCTTGGCTTAATGCTTTAACCGCACGATGATTTTTAGGTTGTACCCATACGGTTTTGTCTTTTAAGTCCACGCCAACTGATACGCTGCCTTCTTGCAGCGCTAATTCATTAAACACGGCTGCGATGACCGCTGGTTGGTTGAGAACCGTGGTATTATCAGTCTTAGTATAGTTCGCTAGGCTATGTGCCGCAATATTATAACGGCTAGCAAGCTCGCTAATACTAGCACCGGCCACGGCGTCATTGTTGATTTTGCCGACTAACTGCTGATACAGATGCTCACGTTTTTGCGTGGCGATTTGTTGGGTTAATTCTGCTTGCACGCTTTCGAGGCTTGGTGGGGTTGCACCATTGATTTTAACCAATTTAAATAAGTGATAACCATAATTGGTTTGAATTGGGGCAGTGACTTGCCCAACTTTTAAGGCTTTAACCGCAGCCATGATTTTGTCATAGTCATTTGGGAACATGTCTTTGGTAATAGGACCAATATTACCGCCCGTGTTTTTACTGCCTTCGTCTTGTGAGTATTGTTTGGCAAGGGCGGTGAAATCGGCCTTATTGCTATCAAGCTGCTGCTTTAAGCCAGTCAAGGTCGCTTGCGCATTGTTGCCATTGATTAAAATCATCGCCAATTCGTATTCGGTTTGGTTACCACTTGTGGCTAGATAGCTTTGATATTGTTGCTGAAGTTCTTGCGCGGTTGGTGCAGGAACCGATAGCGTGGCTTTATCCACTATCAAGTAGTTAAGGTCAACGCGCTCTGGGCTTTTTAGCTCAGCTTTATGTTGGTTATAGTAGGCGCTAATCTCTGCGTCAGTGACTTGAACTTGTGAGGCAAAGTCTTGCCAGTTGATACGTGCAACCGATACAGAACGGACTTGGGCTTGTTGGTTAATCAAGGTATCGACATTGGCCATCGGAAACAAGGCAGTATTCATAATGCTGCGACTAAACGCAGTCACTGTTAAGTCTTGGCGCAATGAGTCAAACAATTGCTCTTTGGTCATACCGCGTTGTTTTAGAAATTCGGCAAATAACTCGTTAGAGAATTTACCATTTGCATCCAAGAAGGTTTTTTCGGTGGCCAATAATTGGGTAATACTGGCATCTGACACGGTAAAGCCAAGTTGATTGCTTTGGTGAATGAGTAAGTAACGGTCGACCAGGTTTTGCATGACTTGGTCACGTAGCGCGTCATTGTTAATCAAGCTTGTATCACCATTGACTTGCTCTAATAAGGCTTGACGGCGGTCATTCACGCTATTTTGTAACGTAGCGGCGTCAATATTTTGTTCGCCAACTTTGGCCACGGCATTTGGATCATCGCCTTGATTCACAATAGATTCAAAACCAGTAATCGCTAAGGGTAATAAGAACAAAATGAGTAACCCTTTACCCATCCAACCTTTTAAAAACTCGCGTAATGCTTCCATCGTTACTCACTTGTTCAACCGCGCCAACATCAGTGCGTTGTGTCGCTTAATTTATCAAAAAAATAAACGCTTTATTATAGGTGAACTTCGTCATAAAAGCTATGTTATACCTTTCCCAAAAATACACTATCTTTGACAAACATGCCTACCATTCTACCTTGCGAAGCAGTGCTTCTCACATCTCTACGCGTTTTTTTTGATAGGGGTGTTTTTGAGGTTGGGATTATAAAAATTGGTATGATAAAAATAACGACTGCGGCAAAATGGATGTTTGCCGCAGTACACCTACCAGTCATTTAAGATATAAAAACTATAAACGTTCATCCAGTCGGTCGATCAGGGCTTTTAAGACCTTTAATCGCGCGGTATATTTGTCATCGGTGGCAATGATTTGCCACGGGCAGTCCGTCTGGTGGGTATGCGCTATCATATCGCTTGCTGCTTGGACGTATTCATCCCATTTGCTGCGGTTGCGCCAATCCTCATCGGTGATTTTATATTGCTTATTCGGGGTATCTTCACGCGCATTAAAACGTTTGAGTTCTTCTTCATTACTAATCGCTAGCCAAAACTTGATAACAATCGCGCCGCTTTGGGTTAGGTCTTGTTCAAATCGGTTGATTTCATCATAAGCGCGTTGCCATTCGTTTGGTTTGGCAAAGCCTTCAATGCGTTCTACCAGTACTCGACCATACCAACTGCGGTCAAAGATAGTTAGGCGGCTGTCGTGGGCATTTTTTAGCAAATGATTATAAGCTTTAGGGTGGCGCTGACGTAATGGGTTTAAATCAATATCGACCAACTCATCATGGGGTAAGCGCGTCCAAAACCGCCATAAATACGGGTGTTTTAATTCGTCTTCGGTAGGCGCGCCAATGGGATGAATGGCATATTCACGTGGATCGAGCGGGGCGATGATGCGTTTAATCGCACCACCTTTGCCCGCGGCGTCCATGCCTTCAAACACCAAAATAATATGACGAGAGCCGCGTTTGGTGAGTAGCTTGGCGAGCGTGTGTTGATAGCGCTCCAAGTACTTTTTATAGGTAACTTTGCCCAATGCCTCGCTATCTGGTTTAAGCAGTTCTTGCGGAATGTCGGCCATTTTAAATTCATCAGCCGATTTAGCGTTAGTGACTGGCGCATCAATACACGCATTGACTTGTTGGAGTTTATCCAATACCAATTGAGCAAATTTGATAGCACTTAAATCGCGGTCATTATCATAAATTCTGTGCCAACTAGCCTGCTTATCTAATAGATGCTCGGTAAACTGCTGAAAGCGTTTACGATGTTTGGACTTATTCCAATCTAGATGATAGAGGGGTTCTGGAATAGTCGGATCTTCTTTAAGCCGTTCTTTGAGTATATTTGCTTCAACACAGAACCAACATTTAATGATTTCGGTGTTGTTATTGCTTAGGTCTTGTTCAAAGGCCTCGATGTCTTCCATCATCTGCGACAAACGCGCGTGATCAAGGTTATCAATATTGTCAAAATAATAACGAATCAGATCCGCGTACCAGTTACCGAAATAAACCGCCACTTCGCCATGACGTGGCAATTGTGCGGTATGACGCTGCCAAATCGGCTGATAGTCGCTGGGGTATTGTCCCATTGTCGCATGGACTTTCAGGTAACGCGCATCCATCCACTCACTCAAGGTCTTGACGGCTTCGCCTTTACCAGATTTTTCCATGCCATTGACTAAAATCAGGACACCGCGGGCATTTGGTTTATCCCGTGACGCTCGTAAGGCAGATTGCGCTTGTAATAGCGCATAATTAAGCTGGTCTTCATCCAAGGCGGTTAGGTTTGGTTTATCCGGTTCGGTTGATTTGGAGGTTGGATTCGTTGTTGGGAGAGGGTTGTTGGTCGCGGGTTTTTTGGCCATTATTATTCCTTATCAAGTGAGGTATAAAGCTTGTCAGATAATTATTATAAATTGTAAGGATTTTACCTTACAGGATTTAACCAGCATCAACAATTTACGATTTGTATTTTTTGGACTTTTGCATTAAGGTAATGGCAATTTTATCCAAATTCGAAATTTAACAACATTTATTGAGAGAAAATAGATACCATGAGCGCCTTTCACCAATTACAACTAGACTTAGAGAGCTTTTGGCAACTGCCTTATCATGACAATGCCGCCTTGGCAGAAAAACTCGCCCAAGTCCAATCATGGCAGCGCGATCGAATTCATCGTACCCATCAAGCGCTATTTGGTCAGCCGAATCACCAAGCCATGGGTGAATTTTTGATTGACCAGTTATATGGTGGTGCCAAGTTCAATGTATTGGCCAAACAGTTGGGGCGTATGGCGGGCAAGGCAGAAAAGCTTGAAAAGTTTATCCCAAGAACAGCGGTTGAAACGGGTGTGGCGGGCATTATTGAAGCCATTACCGCGATTAAGTTAGATTTGCAGTTGGCACAATACTTATTTGACCAAAATCTTGAGGTCAATGAAGCGAATATGTTAGCCGCCTATCAAGCGGTGAATGCGCGTACGGCACGAGAAAAGCAAATCGAAGATTTAAAAACCATGTGCTATCGTACTGATAAGTATCTTAAGTCCTTTATCTTACAAAAGGCATTCTCGCTAGCCAAAGGACCCGCCTATAAATATAAATATCAGCCATTATATGACTTTATTGCCGATGGGTTTGTTGCGATGAAGCCTATTAAAAGTATTGGCAAGTTTATTGAACCATTTTGTGTGAAAGAATTGCAGATTATTGACAACGTTCATACAGGCAAACCACAGCCATTTGACGTATAATAGCGCTGATAACATCAAGACAACGCGGCTCGCTCAAGCATAAAGCTGAAACCTAAAGCGAAAGCTAATGCAAATAAAGTTAGCTGCGTCTTACATTAGATTTAGATAAATGAACTGGGGATGATGATGAGCGATAGCCACAATGACGTTAACAATAGCGCAGATAATACAACGTCTATTCAAGATAAACTGGTACGCGACAGCTTAACAGCTAATCAACGCTTAAACGAACAAGTGCAACAAGGGTTACAACAAAACAGTCAAGCTGCCAATTCAAGCGATACGCCAACCATGAGTCAAAGCGCATCACAGCAATTTAGCAGTTCTCAAAGCTTGCCGGAATCAGTACCGCAAGGCCAACAGTTAACCCAACCTGCGATTGTGACACCAAAAGACAATGTAGCCAATAAGTCGGCCAGTGGTTTTGACAAAACAGCGATTGTGAATCCGCACACTGCAGAAACCGATGGTGAAGAAGACACCCACTTTGGCTATCGCACGGTTAAAAAAGCAGAAAAACAAGAAAAAGTCGCTGAAGTCTTTACCTCAGTTGCCAAAAAATACGACATCATGAATGACTTGATGTCATTTGGTATTCATCGT
>CALJUC010000266.1 GCA_937975585.1 uncultured Moraxella sp.
AAAAAATTTTCAATACAACCTTATAATACAGAAAAAGAAAAAGAGCACAAAATAGATGTAGAATCTCAGGGAATAGCATACTCTATTGACAACGGTAAAAATTGGATTAAATACAGCAATAATCCTGTTCTTAAAAATCCTGGAATAAGAGATTTTCGTGATCCAAAAGTAATCTGGGATATAAAAAGACAACAATGGTTGATGGTACTAGCTGCACAAAATAAAGTGCATTTCTATACCTCGAAAAATCTGAAAGATTGGAATTTTATTTCAGACTTTGGTTATAATATAGGAGCTCACGGTGGAGTGTGGGAATGTCCTGATATTTTCCCAATAAAAGTAAAAGAAACTAACGAAGAAAAATGGGTTCTTATGGTAAGTATAAATCCAGGTGGTCCAAATGGAGGTTCTGCTACACAATATTTTGTAGGTGATTTTGACGGAAAATCATTTAAACCCGATAACATCTACAATAAACAACTAGAAGGCAAAGAAGCAATCTGGCTAGATTGGGGCAAAGATAATTACGCTTCTGTTACTTGGAATAATGCTCCTAACGGAAAAAGATTAATGATTGGATGGATGTCTAATTGGGCCTATGCACAAGAAGTACCTACCGAAAAATGGAGAAGCGCTAATACAATTGCTAGAGAAATAATTCTTACCAAAAATAACGAAGAATATCTATTAAAAACAATGCCAGTACAGCAACTTTCAAAATATAAGACCAAAAAAATTTCGGGATACCCTCAATCCATTCAGCCGTTATTTGCTCATCCAATAAGCATCAAAAACCCATTAACCACCATCACGACGGATACCCGTTATTTATGAGTCATCGTCACGTACTGATGATGGATGACGGTTTAATGCCATCACTTCGATATCCATATACTTGTAAAGTGGTAGACCTTGTAACAAGGTGTGCAACTCTTCATTGCTCTCTACATCGAAGATACTGATATTTGAGTACTGGCCTGTAATACGCCAAATATGTCGCCATTTGCCTTGACGCTGCAATTCTTGTGAGTAAGCTTTTTCCACGGCTTTGATGTCATTGGCCACAGCTTCATCAAGATCTAGCGGGATGTTCACATCCATACGTACATGAAATAACATAGTTAATTCCTTATAATGGGGAATTACGCGCGGCGTAAGTTATCGATTTTGTCTTCGTCCAACTCAATGCCCAATCCAGCACCCGTTGGCACTACCAACTCAAAATTTTCGTAAGTTAATGGTTGTTTTAAAATTTGTTCGGTCAGCAATAGCGGCGCAAACAACTCTGTACCGTAGGCCAAGTTTTTGAAGGTGCTAAAGGTATGCGCTGACGCAATCGTACCCACTGGGCCCTCTAGCATGGTGCCGCCATATAGGTCAATACCGGCTAAATCCGCAATCTTGGCAACCTCACAAGCCTCAATCAAACCACCTGATTGCTCAACTTTGACCGCAAATACGTCTGCGGCATTCGCTTTTGCCAAGCGATAAGCACTTTGTGGGCCCATCACGGCTTCATCCGCCATAATCGCCACATCAAAACGCGCGGTTAAACGCGCTAATACGTCTGTTTGTTCAATCGCACAAGGTTGTTCGATAAGGTCAATACCACCCTCTTGTAGCGCTTGGATGCCTTTAATCGCTTGCATTTCTGACCAAGCACGGTTCACATCAACACGGATACTTACGTCATCACCCAACGCCTCTTTAATGGCGCAGACATGGTCGATGTCGTCTTGGACAGGGCGTGAGCCAATTTTTAGCTTGAATACGTTGTGACGCTTGGCCGCAATCATTTGCTTGGCTTCGGCGATGTCTTTTTCAGTGTTACCCGATGCCAATACCCATAGTACCGGTAAACGGTCACGTAAGCGGCCACCCAACAACTCACTTAATGGCAAGTTACGACGTTTGGCTTCGATATCTAACAAGGCAGTTTGGACAGCACATTTGGCAAAGCGATTACCCATAATGTTAAGATTTAGATAACGCATGGTTTGCGCGATATTGCTGATAGTGCTAGGTAAGTTGGTTAAAAGCGGGGAAAAATAGGTATCGAGATTGGTCTTGATGCTTTCTGGGCTTTCATCACCGTAGCTTAGACCACCAATCGTCGTTGCTTCACCCCAACCGATAACACCGTCATTCGCTGTCACTTTTACCAAAACTAAGGTTTGGCGCTGCATAGTGGCAACCGCCATCTTATGTGGACGAATGGTTGGAATATCAACAATGATCGCTTCGATAGCTTGGTACATAATTCCCTCTTAGATGACACAGTATTAGTCAGTTTATTAAAGATGATGCGAGTTGCATCAAGGTATAATAGGGTCGACTACACTGCATTATTCCCTGTTGTATATACCTTAAAGGAATATATTGATATTTTCCAACACATTTTAGCTATAATAAAATACCTTATAGGTATTAAATTTGCGTTAACCTATGCAAAAATTAGAAGGGATTAAAGGTTTATGGAATTTCGACATTTACGCTATTTTGTGGCTGTGGTAGAAGAACAAAGCTTTACCAAAGCAGCAGAACGCTTATACATCGCTCAACCCCCCTTAAGCCGACAAATCCAAAATCTTGAAGAGGAATTGGGGCTTGCGCTACTCGAACGCGGTAGTCGACCGGTCAAAGCCACGGAAGCCGGGCTGTTTTTTTACCAACATGCCAAAAAGGTATTAGCCAATGTTGACCAAATGGTGCAAATGACCAAGCGTGTTAACCGCGTTGAACAAGTGGTTAAAATCGGTTTTGTCGGCTCGCTGTTATTTGGCCTACTACCCAAAATTGTCTATCAATTTCGGCAGTTTAACCCCAATATTCAGATTGAGCTGATTGAGATGGGCACTAAAATGCAGGTAGAGGCACTCAAACAAGGCAAAATTGATGTCGGTTTTGGTCGGCTTTCAATTAGCGATCCAGCGATCAAGCGTACCTTGCTACGCACAGAGCCCCTCGTCTTGGCGGTTCATGCTAGACATCCACTTGCCATGTTCAGAGATACCGGTGTCTATTTGGCCGACTTGGTTGATGAAAAAATTCTGTTATACCCCCATACGACCAAACCCAATTATTCCACCCATGTCGTGTCAATTTTTTCGGATAATGGTCTGACACCCAATAAAACCGTAGAAGTTCGTGAGGTGCAGTTAGCCTTAGGATTGGTTGCGGCTGGCGAAGGGATAACCATCGTACCCAAAAGCAGTCAAAGCATCCAAATCAGTGATTTAGCGTATGTACCAATTTTAGATGTGGGTGTCGTCAGTCAAATCTATTTGATTTTCCGCCATATGGAACATAATGCGTATTTACAATCTATGCTCGACACCATTGGGCTGATTTATCGCCAATTCGGCTTTTCAGAAGCGCAGAATGTGCCAAATTTACCTTATATCTCGCAATAAACTTGCGATGTTAACGATAAGTTTTTGATTTTTTAGTTTGGATCCTAGCACGAATCATGGTCCATCAAAAAAGCGATGTCTGAAGTAGACATCGCTTTTTTGTGTCGATGAATCAACTATTCACCCATTGGTGCTTGCGCTTTGACGTCATCCAATTCAGCCGCATGCAAGAACTGGGTGTGTTTTGGCGCACGTTTGGTTTTTGACCATTCTTCGAGCATCTCGTATTTTAATTCTTCGGTGATTTGGGCAATCTTTTCAGGGGCAGCAACATCATCATAAGTCAGCTCGATGCGATGACCATTTGGATCAAAGAAGTAAATCGAGTGGAAAATACCGTGGTTGGTGACCCCCAATACCTCGATACCATTGTTTTCTAACTGTGCTTTTGCCGCTAACAGCGTGTCACGGTCTTTGACCGACAATGCCAAGTGCTGTACCCATGCTGGGGTGTTTGGGTCTGAACCCATTTCTGGTTGGGTTGGCAACTCAAAGAACGCCAACACGTTACCATTACCGGCATCCAAGAAAATGTGCATGTAGGGGTCAAACGCGTGGGTTGATGGCACATAGTCTTCAGCAAATGCCAAGATAAAGTCCATGTTGAGGTTCTGTTTGTACCAGTCAACGGTTTCTTTGGCGTCTTTACAACGATAAGCCACATGGTGGATTTTTTCGACTTTAAAGGTCATCACAGAACTCCTTGTATGCGTGATTATTCCGAAAAATTAAAGCTTAATGCGGGCAATACTTTGCCGCTGACTTCACCAAAGCCGACACGGATGCCGTCTTTTTCACAGTAGCCTTTCATGATGACGGTGTCGCCGTCTTGGATAAAGCTGCGCGTTTCGCCATTGGATAGGGTCAATGGCTTGGTCGCATTCCAAGCGAGCTCTAGCATTGAGCCAAATGAGTCTGGGGTTGGGCCTGAAATCGTACCTGAACCCATTAAGTCACCAACACGTACGCTACAGCCTGCGATGGTGTGATGGGCTAACTGTTGCGCCATTGACCAGTACAGGTATTTGAAGTTGGTTTGGCAGATAACGTCGGCTTTGTCGCTCTTTTCTGGTTTTAGTTCAACGGATAGCTTGATGTCATAGCTGTTGTCCACATTTTCTTCGCGTAAATACGCCAATGGACGCGGCTCTTGGTGCGGTGTACACGTTTTGAATGGTTCCAACGCATCCATGGTGACAATCCATGGCGAGATTGATGAAGCAAAGGTTTTTGAGTTAAATGGCCCAAGTGGCACATATTCCCATTGTTGGATATCACGCGCTGACCAGTCATTGAACAGCACCATACCAAAGATATGTTCCCATGCGTCCTCAATCGCAATCGGTTGGCCGATTTTGTTGGGTTTACCCACGATAAAGCCAGTTTCAAGCTCAAAGTCGAGTTTACGACATGGGGAGAAGATAGGACGTTCTTGGTCAGGTAGCTTGATTTGACCTGATGGACGTACCACGTCAAAGCCTGATGCCACGACTGTGCTTGCACGGCCGTTATAGCCGACTGGCAACTCTGACCAGTTTGGTAGTAGGGCGTTTTTTGGGTCACGGAACATACAGCCCACGTTGGTGGCGTGTTCTTTTGATGAGTAAAAGTCGGTATAGCCTGGTACTTCGATTGGCATGTGTAGCACAACATCGGCTTGTTTGATTAAGGCTTGTTCGCGTAGCGCTGTGTTGTCACGCAATTCTGCGCTGTCGGTCAGCAGTAGGGTTTGGATAGTTTGACGCGCTTTGGTCCAGTTGTCTTTACCGGATGCGATAAAGTCATTTAGCGTTGGTTGGTCAAAGTAGTGATTGCCGTCTAGATTTAGCAAGCCTTGTTGTTCAAGTACCGCCAAATCTAGCACATAGTCACCAATGGCAACGCCCACATGACGCTCGCCATCTTGGCTGCGACTAAATACGCCATACGGTAGATTATAGATTGAAAAGTCAGAGTCGACAGCGATGTCTAAGAAGCTGGTTAAAGCAGGGGTCATTTTTGCGCTCCATGCAAATCGTAACAAGAAATAAAATCACATTAATGACTTTAATCATAGTACGATTTTGGATGTTAATCAATGGTTAATCGATTATTTAATTCGTAATTTTATTCTTTATGCCTTGCTTTTGTTAAGAGTTAAATCAGCGCATATTTATGAAAGTATTATAAATTTAGACTTCGAACTGGGATTAAACGATACAGTGTTTGTGGGTGTACGCCAATAATACGTGCGACATCGGGGTAAGTACGTCCTTCTGACAATTCACGGCGTGCCAATTCAAGCTTGTCTTGGCTCACACGTGGTTTACCACCGATTTTGCCACGTTTGCGTGCGGCGGTTAGACCGGCTTTTACGCGCTCTTGAATCAGCTCACGCTCCATCTGACCCAATGCACCCAAAATATTAAAGTACAAGCGTCCTGCGGGGGTGCTGGTATCAATGCTTTCAGTGATACTGACCAAGGCCGCACCTTTTTGCTGAATTTGTTCACTAATACCAATCAAATCCGGTAACGAACGACACAATCTATCCAATTTCCACACGACTAACGTGTCGCCGGCACGTAAGTAGTCAAGCGCATCTGCCAATCCTTGACGCTGTTTGGCCGCACTTAGTTTATCGGTAAACACCCTATCGCAACCGTGTTTGGTTAACGCATCCAATTGCAGTGATAAATCTTGTTCTTTGGTCGATACACGCGCATAGCCAACGACTTGGACAGACATTGATTGAAACTTTTTTATTGAAAACCAGAAGGTATTATTGACCAATTGCGGCACAACCACAAGGGACTTTCTCTAAGGAGCTTTCCCTAAAAGGCTTGCGTCAATTGGGTTAACGCGGCTAACTGTTGGTCTTTATCCAATTTTGCAATTGCCATAAGTTTGTCAACGCGTTGTTCAATCTCGTGGATGGTTGCCAAAAACGCCTCCCGTTTTTGCGCATCTGTGCCATCAAGTTTTGATGGGTCAGATAGTCCCCAATGCAATTTTGGGGTATGACCGAGCCACAATGGACAGCTTTCACCCGCGGCTTGGTCACACACGGTTATGACCACATCGGGGATAAAGTCATGCCCGTGTTCATCACTGAGGTTTTCCCATGACTTTGAGCGCAAACCCTCAATCCCATAGCCCGATTCTTGTAAATAGCGCAGCGATAGTGGATGTACCTCACCGACTGGCTGACTGCCCGCACTTTGGGCATTGATAACGCCTTGGGCTTTTTGGCGCGTGATAGCTTCAGATAAAATACTGCGGCAACGATTATGAGTACAGATATATAAAATATTCATTAAATTTCCTTGTGCTAATTTACACCACTTCGTTAAAACGGCTTTAATAAATCAGGCTCAGCCAAAGCGCCAAACCTAGGAGTGTCGCGGCCAATACTGGCACCGTCAAAATAACACCGACCTTCAAGTAATAACCCCATGTGATATCAATTTGTTTTTTGGCGAGTACATGAAGCCATAGCAAAGTCGCTAATGAGCCGATAGGGGTGATTTTGGGCCCCAAATCACAGCCAATGACATTGGCAAATACCATCGCTTCTTTAATCATCGGGTTGCTCACAGAGGCCGCGTCAATTGCCAACGCCTGTATCAAAACCGTTGGCATATTGTTCATCACAGAGGACAAGATGGCCGATAAAAAACCAGTGCCTAATGTTGCAACCCAAATACCTTGGCTAGATAGCTGCTGCAAAATAGCCGCCAAATAATCGGTCAATCCAGCATTTTTTAGCCCATATACCACCAAATACATGCCCAGTGAAAACACCACGATTTGCCACGGTGCATGACGCAATACCGGCTTAATCGGGAGTTTTTTACCCAGTGTCGCGACCAATAACAACACGGTCGCGCCGATACCCGCAATCACACTAATCGGTATGCCTAGTGGCTCTAACACAAAAAATCCGACCAATAACGCAGCCAACACCCACCAACCCGTTACAAACGTGGTTTTATCAGCAATGGCTGTGTTCGGCTCATCAATGAGCGTTAACTCATACACACGGGGAATATCACGGCGATAAAAACCGTATAACACCAGTAACGATGCCACCACGGACACCCCATTCACCGGCACCATCACTTGGGCATACCGGTCAAATGGCACCGCAAAAAAATCTGCCGACACGATATTAACCAAGTTGGACACCACCAACGGCAGACTGGCCGTATCCGCAATAAAACCAGCCGCCATGATAAAGGCTAGTGTGGTCGCGGCACTAAACCGCAATGCCACCAAAATCGCAATCACAATGGGCGTCAAAATCAAAGCCGCCCCATCATTGGCAAATAAGGCTGACACCACTGCCCCGAGCAGGACGATAAACCCAAATAACCGGCTGCCACGACCACTGGCCAAGCGCGCCACATGCAAGGCAATCCATTTAAAAAAACCCGCTTCATCGAGCAACAAACTGATAATAATAATCGCGATAAACGCAAAGGTCGCGTTCCACACAATGCCCCAAACCACGGGGATATCCGCCTGACTGATAACACCCGTCAATAACGCCAACAATGCGCCAATACTGGCCGTCCATCCAATACCCAATCCTTTAGGCTGCCAAATAACAAACGTCAGTGTCAAAATAAAAATCGCTATCGCTAACCACATACAAATCCTAATTGGTTCGACCATTAAAAAGGGCTATTACGCTGGGTGGGTGTCATCAAAAACGGTGGTGTCAGCGTATGCGGATTCACTAACACCCTGTACGTCTGAGTCGCTGTTGCCCACCAATGCAACTGTAACAACGTGCGCCCCAAATAGGTTTGCCAAGCAGCACCATCGACATCTGGGTGAAATTCACCATGCTCATCAAAAATCTCTTGTGCTTTGGGTAAATGAATCATGGCAGAAACCGGTAAACAACCTAATTCTGCCAAGAATGTGCGCATATTGACCGCCGCACGCATACCGCCCCATTGTCCTGCTGAATACGTAACTATCGCACTTGGCTTGAATGCAAACAACGAACCGCCAAAATGGTTGAGTAAATCCATTAAAGCAGGGCTCATCGCATGGTTATATTCAGGGCTAATCATCACATAGCCATTCGCTTGCTCAATCTTGGTCGCTAATTGTTCCCAGTGCAGCGGCGCTTTACCTTTGGCATAAGCAAAATGTGGTTTGAAAATTTTTTCAGGCGGGTAGTCAAGCGGGTCAATGATTTCTGTATCGATATCAGGATAGGCGGCTTGTAAATACTGCTGACACGCCAATGCCACTCGATGGCCTAATCGTGCAGGTCTAGGCGGTGTGCTATCACGTACTGAGCCCAGAAAAATCAAAAACATCATGAGTCTCGTCTCGCAGGCTGATAAATATTTTGGCAAGTTGCCGATAGGGGTGCTATGATTGGCAAATGATATTCCATATATTCGGATATGTAAATATATGAAAATAAAATTACCGCCGATAGAATTTTTTAAAGCCTTAAGCGACCCAACACGCCTGACCATTATCGAGCTACTAAGGGCTACAGATGCGTTATGCGTCTGCGATATAACCGCTCAGCTTCAACAGCCACAACCGACCGTATCACGCCATCTAACCCACCTCAAACGCTTAGGTATCTTGACCAGCGAGCGTCGCGGTACCTGGATTTGGTATTCGTTAGCGCACGACCTGCCTGATTGGTCGAAAGCCGTCATTTGCGCGCTACCTTCCCCCGCTATCGAGGATTGAGAACCATTACCTTACCACCTACTGCACCTGTAACTTAAGCCAATTCGCTGCTTACCTTGCTAAAATTATCCCTGTATTCGTGCAGTAATTGTAAAAAATCCCTAGCGTTTGGGGCTTTTTTGACACAGGCTGTTGCGAAAAACCTTAGATAGCATAAGATGAGGATAAGCAACGCGTTGCGATTGATGAAGTTAGGGGAGTAAATATGACACACGCGGACTGGTTGGTAAATTTACAGCAATACTCGTATCAGCAGGTGCTGACGATATTTGCAGCCGCTATCGGCTGTGGCATGTTAATTGGTATCGAGCGCGAACGTCATAATGCCAGTCGAGAAACCCCTGAGTTTGCCGGATTTCGTACTTATGTGTTTATGAGCCTGATGGGTGCCATGAGCTTTGCCTTTGGCTTTGCGATAGGTATTGTTGGTTTTTTATTCGCCAGTGGCATTGCACTGATCGCCCACTTCAAAAATCCCCCAGAACATCCCGGTATCACCTCTGAAGTCGCCTTGGTCATGACATTTTTAATCGGTGCCATTTGTCTATGGCAACCCTTGGTCGCAACCAGTACCGCGGTTATCATAACGGGTTTTTTATTTTCCAAAACATCACTGAGCAATTTTGCCAGTCGCTGGCTGACTGAAGCAGAGGTACGCGATGGCACGATGCTACTGGCGTTGGCACTGGTGGCTTTGCCCTTAATGCCCAATAAACCGTATTGGGGCACGGTATTAAATCCGTATGTGACTGTGCGCTTATTGATTCTGATTTTGGCGGTGCAAGCGGTTGCGCATTTGGCAAAACGCTTATTGTCATTACGTCATGCGTTATCGCTAAGTAGCTTGGCATCTGGGTTTGTTTCGAGTACGGCAACGGTTGCCAGTCTGGGTCTACAAGTACGTGCAGGCACCGCCCCTGCCAAGGCCAATGCCGGTGGTGCGTTATTTTCTTGTGTAGCAACTTTATTGCAATTTGTAGTCATTGCCATTGGTTCTAATATTGCTTGGCTCAAAGTCTTGGCACTGCCAATTATTGCAGGTAGTTTGCTCGGTATTTTATGGGGACTATGGTTGTTACGAACGGATAAAAGCACACCCCAGATTAATAACGCAACAGCCCCCACCCAACCCCAAGACAGCCGTATGTTTAGCTTAAAAGAAGCGGCATTGGTTGCCTTAGCACTGACCGTTATTCAGGTATTAATCTATGGCTTAGGTCAGCTCATCGGGGACACCGGGTTACTTGCTGGTACCTTGCTTGCCAGTATCTTCGAAATTCATGCCGCAATGGCCGCGGTTTTTGTCCAAGGGGCGCCAGTCTTATCTTTGCACAACACGTTGATGCTCTCACTGGTATTAGGCATGACCCTTCATACCATTTCTAAATCCATCAATGCTGTGATGACCGGTGGTTGGCAATATGGCAAATACTTTATCACAGGGCTTTGGGCACAGACATTGACCTTTAACGGTATTTTGATTGCGATGATGATGTTATAAATCGTTTTGTGAGAAGGATATCAAAGCGAGTTAATAATCGCTCGCCCTGACACCGATTAATTGGCTGAGCCATGATATTGCCAAACACTGGTCAAAAAGGCTTGCTCACTGTCCCAAGGTGTCACGTGATTGTGCTGCTCACTGTCAATCAGTTGAAAATCTTCGCCTAAGCGCTGTTGTAATTGCGTAATATTATAACGCTGTACTGGTAAGCCGCTGCACTGGGTAGGGCCATGTTCATCAAAAGTTGACATGCTGACATACCCACCTGACTTAAGCGCGCGCTTTAGGTTGTTTAAGTATTGGGTTTGCTGCGCTTCGGTCAGCATAAAATGAAACACCGCACGGTCATGCCACACATCAAACTGCTGAGATAGCAGTTTAACCTCACACACATCACCCACTTGCCAAGTTACCTGTTGGCTATCTAAGCCCTTTTCCCTCACCCGCGACTGGGTGTGTTGAAGCGCTGTTTTAGACAAATCTAACACATACAGCTTGTGATAACCCGCCTCAAGCAACTGATCAACCAATATCGAAGCACCACTACCCACATCGATAATAGACGCCTCCAACGGCAGCTGTAAGGACTTAAACAAGGTCAACGTGCGCTTATCTTCAGCTTGGTACCAACTCACCGAATCCACCGCTTTGGTTTGATAAACTTGCTCCCAATGATTTTTTACTGGCTCGCTCATTGCTACTATCCTATTTTTATTATTACCGCATCCTTAGAGATACCGGATATCAGTGATACCGCATATCGTTACAAAAAACCGCTACCATTGTACCACTGGTCTGGGGTAAATTTTTTTTTGTGAAATAAATAATTGCGCCATTTTGTGTCGTCAGTCTAACGATATGTTAAGCCGTACAAACAACCGTTTGGCGCGATATAACTTTCATGCTGATAAAATCAGCCCCTTCTCTACCGCAAGGAGCGGTACCATAGACAAAAGGAAATGTCATTATGCGATACGCAGAC
>CALJUC010000267.1 GCA_937975585.1 uncultured Moraxella sp.
CCATTTATTGCTAATGCTTATGCAAAAGCGGACGTGGCTATGCTCAAGGTTATGTTATCAGCTTTGCTTTGGTTGTGCGCTGAGGAACCCGATATATCAAATATTTTAGGTGAGCCGGTCAATAAAGACCAATTGCGGCTGCCAAAATACCGCGTCAACAAAAAAACAGGCGTTTTTATTCCGCCAGATAAACCAACAATCTATGATATCGGTAAGCGTCTGGGTGGTGAGATACGCACGTTTAATGAGCGTATTACCGGTGGTGATAGTCGTATATCATCACGCAAACGCCCACATATCCGGCGCGGTCATTGGCACGGCGTATGGGCGGGTGTGGGGCAAAACAAGGAATTTAAAATCTATTGGCAGCCAGCTATCTTTGTTAATGCGGGATAAAGCGTAGGCTGGCGTGGCGATTTACCATGGCGAAAAATCAGCAACATGGTAGCGCTCAGCAGCCATCGCCATGCCTAGTTTTTTGTCTTCAACGCGCAAAGCAACCGCAACTTCTGGCACCACTTGCCAAGGCACCAGGCGGCGAAATACTGGCACCAACTCAACAAGTTCACTGGTATCAATTTGACTATTCATCTTAATACGAACACGGCTAGTTAAAAACCTATCACTGGCTTTAGTTTCATAAATATACAACGGGTATTGAGCTGCCTTTGTCTTGCTATGCCATAGCCGGATAACCTCATTTTGACCAGGGTATAGCATATCAAGCACAAACTGTAAAAACGCCAAGCCGCGCTCACTTGCTAAGCTTTGCCAGTTGGCCAAAATAATCGCCATTATCTTATCAGATAAGCCGCTATCATTGCGCCTTAGAACAGCTAAGCCGTTTAGCTTGGTGAAGCGCTCAACCACGGTTTTACTGCCCAAAAACGGCGTACCGTATTGATGGATATCATTGATATCAGACAGCACACCATCTTTGAGCATTTGCCGTAACACCTGCGCCATTGCCTTTTCGGTGTCATCGTATAGATGGCTAAAGCTAATTGGCTGGGTTATTTCAAATTCGGTTATTGGTTCGTTGATCATTGATACCACCTACCCGCTAGATTGTCCACACGCTATTACCGGCGTCAGCGGTGCGTACTAGGTTGATATGAATGCTATCACGGGTCAAATACGCCCACTCATGCGGCTTGATAGGGTTTTGGTAGGTATCTTCACCCAATACCGTAAAGTCGCTAATCCGGTCTTGAAATTCTGGCACTGTATTGCGGATAAGTGTTGCAATTTCTTGTCGGTTAAACCCATCACTGTTAGGATGGCTTGCTGCAATACTGCCCTTGCCATAATTGGCCAATAGTAATTCTTGGATTTGTGTTTTAACGCTGTCGGTATCATGCACGCCCGCCAAGCTACCATTGATGGTAATTTGGTAAGGCCGTTCGGCCACGGGCATCACGCGAACACGCCCATCAAGCAAGCTATCTGCTTTTGCTACAAGGCGCTGGATGTCTAATACTAATTGCGCTTGGTCTGCTGGGTTGTTAGCAACCACGGTTAAATTCATGCGGTTAATACTATCAAGGCTTGCGCCGTAAAAGCGCTCATTGATGGTTTCATTCCAAATAGCCATGTAGGCAAAGCGGCTCATAAAATGCCAACGAACCAACATATCAAAATTACCCATGAATACCGCGTTTTGGTCATAGGTTGCCGGAAATGACGCCAATAAACGCAATTGTGATACGCTCAGTGGATTAGCACCGCTTCTTACCAATCCGCCATACTTGAAGTAAGCATTCAGGTAACGCTCATCATCCGCCAGCATTTCACCCAATGCGGCTTGCTTAAGTGTTGACGTATCAACATACCCATACGTTTGGGTAATTCTAAACTCGTACACCTCGCCCGCCTGCACAGTCTGGCCAATACGGTCGCTATCACCAAACATCACATAGATACTTGATAAATCGTCAGTGATTAACGTGTAAACCGCGTCCCCTTGGCGCGCGTTCATAAATTTAGGCGTGTAAACAAACGGCTTGTTTTGGGTTTTGTTGGTAATGCTAATACCGGCTAAATAGGCTTCATCGCTAATGGGTAATTTGATTTGATAAAATGGCTCGCTAAGCGCTATATTGGCTGTAAGCGCGCTAACAATGCTTTGCTCACACACCACGGTTCGCGTTTCATCAGGCGCTACCGTCAAGCTAGATAATAGCCGCCATTGCCTGCCCGTACCATCTTCAACAATACGCGCTTCCCACCACATGCGTGGCTTAGAAATTGAGCAAGGTGATATAAGGCTTGATAATCATGCTTCCCACCACATGCGTGGCTTAGAAAACCTAAGCGGTGGAAACATCCGCTATTAGATAGCTTCCCACCACATGCGTGGCTTAGAAAAGTCCGATAACTTGCAATCGTAGTAACGCTCAGCAATGCCATTTTTTAAGGCTTTTTCTCGCTTGGCTTTTTGAAACTCCTCAAATTCTTTTTCGACATTATTGCAAATGTCTTGGTGAACAGCCAGATTTTCTAACGGCAAAATCTGGATACTGTCCAGGAATTTGGAGATGGTGTTGAGGGCGTGTTGGTCGTCTGGTGGTGTGAAGATGGTATTCAATTCTGTCATCCAGGCGCTGGACTGCCCTACTGAAAAATTTACCACGCCGTAAGACTCGATTTCCAAACGAATAGCTTTACGATAAGTATCTTGCATTGTATTTTCCTTTGTTTGTAAAGTAGTGCAGTTAAACCGCAATGGGTGCTTTAATAGCGGGATGAGGATCATATCCCACAAGCTCAAAATCTTCGTAGCTGTAGTCCAGTACGGAAGTACCTACTGGCTTCTTCAGGTGAAGACGTGGCAAAGCCCGTGGTTCACGAGAAACCTGTTCCTTAACCTGTTCCAGATGATTACTGTACAAGTGCACATCTACCCCTGTGGCTGCCAGTGTCTTAGGAATCATATTCGCAGAACGTGCAAACATCATCAACAGCGCCCCCGGCGATCCGTTGCTGAATTTCGAGATCACGACGCCGATCAACAGCGACCAGACCGCGTCGCTGAACGGCTGGGAATTCGCGCTACAGCACAGCTTCTGGGACACCGGCTTCGGCGTCATCCTGAACTACACGATCGTCAATGGCGACGC
>CALJUC010000268.1 GCA_937975585.1 uncultured Moraxella sp.
TTATCTATTCATATACTTTTTGTCAAACAGATATTACATATATTTCAACAAAGGAGCATCCATATGGCACGAAAGAGAACTAATCTAATCGGCAACACTCCGTCTGTACGCGAAACAAAAGTCGCTATATATATTCGAGTTTCTACCATTCATCAGGTAGACAAAGACTCTATCCCCATGCAGAAAAAGGATTTAATTGCATACTGCCAGCTCATCCTCGGAACCGATAATTATGAAATTTTTGAAGATGCAGGGTATTCTGGAAAAAATACAGACAGACCAGCATTTCAGAATATGATGGGGAGAATCCGAAAGGGCGAATTCACTCATGTTCTGGTTTGGAAAATAGACAGGGTATCCAGAAATCTATTGGACTTTGCGGAAATGTATGAGGAGCTGCGTTCGCTACGTGTAACCTTTGTAAGTAAGAACGAACAATTTGATACCTCAACTGCAATCGGAGAAGCCATGTTGAAAATCATATTGGTTTTTGCCGAGCTGGAAAGAAACATGACATCTGAGCGAGTAACAGCAACTATGATATCAAGAGCTAACAGTGGCCAATGGAACGGTGGACGCATTCCTTTTGGATATAGTTATGATCCTAAAGAAAAAGTCTTTTTCATACGTGAAGACGAAGCCTCCATTTGCCGTGAATTAAAAGATCTTTATCTGCTTAATCGGTCACTTGCTTATGTCAGCAGAGCTTTGAACGAAAAAGGATATAAGTACGAAGAGATTGAGTTAGGCAAAGATACCAACTTAACGGCAATGCGTGCGGTATCAGGTAGTCATACTACACCACAGGCATTTATCGGTGGTAAGCATATCGGCGGTAATGAAGAGTTGCAACAATATTTTGCTGATAAAAAATAATCTTTGAAGATTTAAAAAAAGACAGCTGTTTGGCTGTCTTTTTTTGCGTGCTGATTAGCTTATTCGAAGCTACTTTCCATCTCTTCTAATTCCATCATTTTTTCCATCAGGCTTTCTTCTATTTCAGCGATTTGGTTTTTAAATGTGGTTTGTTCATCAAGTAATTTAAGCAAGTCGGCCTTTCGGCTGTCATTATACAGACTCGTATCGCCTAATTTTTCTTCAATACCCGATAACTTTGCACTCAATTTTTCAAGCTGCTTTTCATCTGCTTCGATTTTTTTGCGAATCGGTGCGGTGAGTTTGCGCTGTTCGGCAGATTTTTTGCGTTGCTCTTCTTTGGATAACGTTGGCTTATCACTGTCTATTTGACTAGTTGTTTCACGTGGAACATTTTCGCTTTGTTTCACTTGTGCCGCTTGTTTGGCTTGTTGTTTACGCGTGTCCGATAACCATTGACTATAATAGGCAATGTCATGGTCAAACAATTCACAGCGACCATCATGGACTAGGTACAAGGTATCACAGACATTGGCAATCATCTCACGGTCATGCGACACCAAGATGACCGCCCCCTCAAACTCTTGTAACGCTAAGCTTAATGCTTGACGCATTTCAAGGTCTAAATGGTTGGTCGGTTCGTCCAGTACCAACACATTCGGGCGCTGCCATACGATAAGCGCTAGCGTCAGGCGGGCTCGCTCACCACCGGAAAACAACTTACTTGGGGTATCAATGCGGTCACCGCGAAAGTCAAAACCACCCAAAAATGCGCGTAACTCCGCATCTGACGTCTTCCCCGCCAAGCGCTGTAACATCAGCATTGGTGATGCTTCACCATCAAGGCTATCCATCTGGTGCTGGTTAAAGTACCCTAGCACCAAACTGTCCGCGACTTTTCGCGTACCCGATAAAATCGGCAACTCACCAACCAAACCTTTAATCACCGTGGACTTGCCTGCCCCATTCATACCCAATAGACCAATACGGCTGTCAGGGGTGATTTGTAGGCGGATTTTCTCAATCAGCGGTACCTCGTTATAGCCAACACTGGCATTATCCATCACCATCAATGGCGAGGTTAGCTGCGCGGGTGAATAAAACGAAAAGGTAAAGGGATTGTCCGCCATCACAGGCGCAAGCTCGGCCATACGTTCTAGTTGTTTGACGCGTGACTGCGCCTGTTTGGCTTTTGAGGCCTTAGCTTTAAAACGGCGGATAAAGTCTTCCAAATGCGCGCGCGTGGCTTGTTGTTTTTCAAAGGCTATTTGTTGTTGTGCCAAACGCTCACTACGGGTACGAATAAAGGTACTATAGTTACCCGTATACAAGGTCATGCTTTGGTTTTCAATATGCAAAATCCGCCCGACCACATTATCCAGAAAGGCTTGGTCATGCGAAATCATCAATAGCGTGCCATCATAGGCACCAAGCCAGTCCTCAAGCCACAAAATCGCATCCAGGTCCAAGTGATTGGTCGGTTCATCGAGTAGTAACAAATCAGCTCGGCTCATCAAAGTTTTGGCAAGGTTCAATCGCATGCGCCAACCGCCCGAGAAGCTACTAACAGGCTTTTGCTCCTGCTCACGGCTAAAGCCTAAGCCCGCCATAATTTGTGAGGCTTTGGCAGGGATCGTATAACCGTGAATATCATCAAACTGGGTATGAATATGGGCCAGTTCGGTTTCTGAGATACCTTCGTGGTGATTGATTTTATGATTGAGTTCATACCATACCTTGTCACCGCTTAACACGAAATCAATCGCGGTTTGGTCGGTACTATCAATTTCTTGTGCCATATGGCCGATTGACCAGTTACTGGGTATCGACAACTCACCGCTATCAAGCCCCAATTCACCCAATAAGACTGCAAAAAAACTGGATTTACCGGTACCATTATTGCCAGTTAGACCGACTTTCCATGAGGGATGAATTTGTAAGTTCACATCTTGAAAAAGTACACGACCATCTCGGCGAATACTGGCGTTTTTTAGTTCAATCATAAGGCGCTCAAATCACAGCAAAAATTAATTGGCAAAATTCTTGATAGTATAAAGCAAGCGCCCCATAATAAGAACAACGTTTTTTCGAGGAAATCCCTATGTCAGATACCATGACCTTAACCGACAATGCCGCAAAAAAAGTACGCAGCCTACGTGAGCAAGAAGGCAATAATGATTTGATGCTACGTGTGTATGTCACCGGTGGTGGCTGTTCAGGGTTTTCTTACAACTTTAACTTTGCGGAAGAGTTGGGTGAAGATGATGCCCAGTTTAATAATGGCGACGTATCATTGGTGGTTGATAGCTTAAGTTATCAGTATCTTAATGGCTCGACCATCGACTATGTAGAAGGTCTGGAGGGTTCACGTTTTGTAGTTGACAATCCCAATGCGACGACCACTTGTGGCTGTGGATCATCCTTTTCTATCTAATTTCCTTACAAAATTATACTAGTAATAAATTTGATTTCCATTTATCGGTTATTATCTACCGAATAATAGATTGGGCTAAACTAGCATTTTTTGTTATGTTAATCTTTTCTCAAGTCAAAACTATCTTGTTGTTACAGTCTTACGATTCTTAAGTATGACTGAATAAGTTGTGAGAAAGATAGTTGAGCTGGTAACACCCATGAATAGATTAGCGTAATTTGCTCGGTATTAATTACTTGAATAAGATAAGTAACTTATCGTTAAGTTTATTAAGAACGAATTATTATGCCAAATCTATTATTTATAAAATCAAATAATTGGAGTTTCAAATGGCTAAATTATCTTTAGAATCACTAAACAATATCGATGGTTTCATTGCTGCTGCATTGGTTGACAGCGAATCAGGTCTATCACTAGCAGCTATCGGTACTGGTATTGACTTAGAATTAGCAGCTGCTGGTAACACTGAAGTGGTACGTGCAAACCGTAAAGTTGCTAAAGCATTAGGCTTAAATGACAATATCGAAGATATCTTGATTACGTTAAGCAAGCAATACCACTTAATCCGTCCATTGGTACGTAACGAAAACTTGTTCTTGTACTTGGTACTTGACCGTCAAAAATCAAACCTTGCAATGGCTCGCCATGAGTTAAAAGCGTTTGAAACTGAACTAGATTTTTCATAATTTGCGGTAAGTATTACCCTGAATTAATCGTAAAAACGCCTATAGCGATAAGTTACAGGCGTTTTTTTATGCGCGGTCTTTAGTGTATTTCGGCATCAGTGCATTACGATTTTTAATTAGTCTTTGCTGACGTTTAATGTCATAATTTGAAAAATTAAAATGATTGTAAGCTTGGATACATTATGACTCAGGAAATAACAGCACCTCTAAATAATACTTTATCGACTGAGGTAGCAACCGCCTTACCACATTGGTTAACGCCAAGCAATCTGCAAGGTATGTTGCGCGGTATCGAAAAAGAAGGTCTACGCATGAACGCGGATGGCCTGATTTCGCACTTGCCACACCCTGCCAAGCTGGGTTCAAAACTTACTCACCCCTACATCACCACCGATTATGCCGAAAGCTTACTTGAGCTGATTACTGAGCCGACTTCGAGCATTGAACAGACGTTAGCCTTATTGCGTGAGCTGCATATTGTCGTACAACAATCACTAGAAGCAGGTGAGCTATTTTGGCCATTATCAATGCCATGTATGTTGTCAAAAGATGACAACGATATCTTGCTAGCTGACTATGGTACGTCAAACACTGGCCGCTTTAAGACGCTTTATCGTAATGGTTTGGGCATTCGATATGGCCGTCGTATGCAAACCATTGCCGGACTTCACTACAACCTATCGTTTGGTGATGAGTTGTTCAGCGCGTGGCAAAAAGCCAGTGGTGACACTCGCACGTTGACCGCGTTTAAAGATGATAAGTATTTGGGTCTGATTCGTAACTTTAAACGTTTGAGTGGTATGGTACTGTATTTATTGGGTGCAAGTCCTGCAATATGCGCGTGTTTTGTCCAAGGACGTCAACATCATCTACAACCGTTAAATCCGACCACGTATTATCTACCGTATGCGACCTCACTTCGTATGGGTAAATTGGGCTATCAAAACAGCGTACAAGATGACTTGGATATCCGTTATAACAGTCTTGATGAGTATGTCAAAGGCTTACAACAAGCGATTCATACCCCACACCAAAGCTTTACCAAGCTCGGTGTGGATGACCAAGATGGCAACCCAATTCAAATCAATGACCATATTCTGCAAATCGAAAACGAATACTACAGCCCTATTCGCCCAAAACAAGTGACCAAAGCGGGTGAAGCACCCAGTCAGGCGCTACAAAATCGTGGTATCGGCTATATTGAATTCCGTGCGATTGACCTTGACCCCTATACGGATATTGGTATCAGTATCACTACCGCTTGCTTTATAGAAATCGTGGCGTTATATTGCTTGCTACTTGATAGCCCAGACTTATTACCGGATGAGGATGCTATGCTGGCCGCGAACCAAGACATCATTGTCAATCGTGGTCGAGATACTAGCGTAATGATTCAAACAACCACGGGCGAACAAGCCTTATCTGATTGGCTCAATCAACATCTTGAAGCCATGCAACCGATGGCCAACCTTTTAGACCAACTACACGGTAGCAATAATTATCGTGCTGCACTCTCGGTTATGGTGGGTCGTGCCCAAGATCCGCGTTTGACGTTATCCGCGCAAGTGCTTGATGACACCGAACGTTTGGGTAGTGCATGGAAGCTCGGTAAAGCCTTGGCAGAGCGACATGCCGCGCAGCTTCTTGGACAACCATTAACGGCTGAAAAACAGAATTACTATCAGCAATTAGCCGACCAATCGGTTAAGCAACAACACGAATTAGAACAACAAGATGATATTAGTTTTAATGCGTTTGTTGCACAATATCGTTAATTTTTCTAAAAATTTATGATAGACTATTAAATATATATTGAATATTTATAGGTAATTTATGCGTCAACCATCGTTGCTTCAGCGACTTATCAGTTATCGTAGTTTAGCTGGTTTGTTAACCCTTGCTAGTATTATTGGCATGTCATTTGCGTATTATTTACAAAAAGTTCAAATGTTAGACCCTTGTCCGCTGTGTATTTTCCAACGTATTGGCTTAATCGCCATGGGGATTTCTGCTTTAATCGCATTTTTGTTCAATCCAAAAAAATTATGGGCGCGTTTAGGTTTAATGTTTGGCGCATTGTTAGGGATGTTATGGTCAGTAGGCGTGGCAACACGACATGTTTGGCTTCAGCATCTCCCACCGGATCAAGTACCATCCTGTGGCCCTGGTCTCAACTACTGGGTCGATACGTTGCCAATCGCCCAAGTCGTTGCGGAAGTTTTTAAAGGTTCGGGCGAGTGTGCAGTTATTGATTGGACATGGTTGGGATTTAGCGTACCAGAACTGTCGTTGGCCTTCTTCTCAGTGTTATTGGTGATGATTGTATTAGCCATGATAAAATCAAAACAAGTTTAACCCCTAAATATGGCGTTAAGCTTTGACAGCTATACTAAAACAGCGTTTTATCAAAAACGCTGTTTTTTTATGAACTAAAATATCGTCTTATTAGGCTGTGTCCCTAATTCAAAAACGAGATAAAAAGTGCCAAACTATACCTAAACTAATAGAAATTAGAACAGGAAAAAATGGCACGAATCGCATTAACAGATGAATTATGGGCACAACTACAACATACCATGAAGCAACATGGATATTATATCACAAAAAATACCCGTACCGTGATGGAAGCCATCCTATGGAAACTAAGAACAGGCGCACCATGGGGAGACATCCCTGAAGAATTAATCTCATGGAAAACTGCCTATAACCGATTTAACCGATGGTCGGAAAACGGATTATGGCAGAATTTTTTTTAGCTTTTGATCAGAAATTGATACAGAGTGGTTATTCATCGATGGAAGCTACATACGGTGTCAT
>CALJUC010000269.1 GCA_937975585.1 uncultured Moraxella sp.
GCGGTGAAGCGCAGCGGATACGCCTTGCTAGCCAAATCGGGGCGGGCTTGATGGGCGTGATGTATGTACTTGATGAGCCATCCATTGGCTTGCACCAGCGCGACAATGACCGTTTGCTGCAAACGCTCACTCGCTTGCGCGACCTTGGCAACACCGTGATTGTGGTGGAACACGATGAAGATGCCATTCGCCTTGCCGACCATATCATTGACATTGGCGTGGGCGCTGGGGTGCATGGTGGTCATGTGATTGCTGAAGGCACCGCCAAAGAAATCGCCAACAACGCTGATTCATTGACAGGGCAATATTTGTCAGGCAAAAAGAAAATCGAAGTACCAAAAGTACGTCATCAAGCCAAAACCGCCAATGATGATAAATACCAAAAAATGCAAGATTCGGCAATTCCCCTGACCAAAAACCAAGCCAAAAAAGCCGAAGCCCAAAAGCAAGAAAAGCCAAAAAAAGAAAAAACTGCAGCAAAACCGCTGATGGTAACTTTGACAGGGGCAACGGGCAACAACCTAAAAAACGTTACTTTAAATCTGCCAATTGGTATTTTTACCGCCATTACAGGGGTGTCAGGCTCAGGCAAATCCACCTTGATTAACCGCACCTTATTGCCATTGGCGACCACCCAGCTTAACAATGCCACCACACATGTGGCGGAAAGCTTTGACAGTATTACTGGACTTGAGCATTTGGATAAAGTCGTGGATATCGACCAAAGCCCGATTGGTCGCACGCCTCGCTCGAACCCGGCAACTTATACCGGTGTATTTACCCCGATTCGTGAGTTGTTTGCCGAAGTACCAGAGTCAAAAGCGCGTGGCTACCAAGCCGGGCGATTTAGCTTTAACGTCAAAGGTGGGCGCTGCGAAACTTGCCAAGGCGATGGTTTGATTAAGGTTGAGATGCACTTCCTACCGGACATGTATGTGCCATGTGATGTATGTCATGGCAAGCGCTATAACCGTGAAACCCTTGAAATTCATTATAAAGGCAAAACTATTTCGGATATTCTTGAAATGACCGTGGAAGATGCGGCCGAGTTCTTTTCAGCGATTCCATCAATTTCGCGTCGTTTACAGGCGCTGATTGAGGTGGGTTTGGGCTATATCCGTTTGGGTCAGTCAGCGACTACGCTTTCAGGGGGTGAAGCACAGCGGGTCAAACTTGCCAAAGAGTTATCAAAACGCGATACCGGACAGACCTTGTATATCTTGGATGAGCCGACGACGGGGCTACATTTCCATGATATCGCCAAGCTATTAGACATTATCCATACCCTACGCGACCGTGGTAATACCGTGGTGGTGATTGAGCATAATTTGGATGTGATTAAAACCGCTGATTGGATTGTCGACTTAGGCCCTGAGGGTGGTTCGGGCGGTGGTGAAATCATCGCTGAGGGTACGCCAGAGGAAGTGGCGGAAAATCCGAAATCGCATACTGGCAGATTCTTAAAGCCAATGTTAAATTAAATTATTTTAAATAGTCTTGCAATTACAAGGCTATTTTTTTACCTAATTTATTTGGAGTTTATATGTTTATTAAGTATTCTGGCTCAGATTTTCCGATTCTAATATCTAAAATTAATGATTTGATAAGTACTAAAAGTGACGATTACAGTACGGCTAATTTGTCTGATGCATTACCGATGAAAGATTTATTATTAAATTTAAAAATAGTTGTAAATCTTTATCAATCGGATGATTTAAAAATATTAGATAACTCAAACTTAGCTTTTCACGAGAGACTTTCTCAAGACTTGGATTATTCAATTAAAGACAAGATTGTAGCTTTTTTTAATTCTAATGATATTAGAACAACTGATGATGACACTATCCAAGCTCTTAATCTAATGTTTTTTGCGGATTTTTATGAATATACGTTGTTTCATAGCAACCCAATACGTATGCATGATTTTAATAGTTTTGTAAGAACCGTAATACAAAATTTTCAGTTTTTTACTAGCGATAATTTTATTTGTCTTACACGTTTGTTATCAATTATTCCAAGTTTAGGATTCAAAAAGATAATTGCTTCTGAAGACTTCAAAAAAATTGAAATTTTGAGTGATAAAGAAACTATAATTTCAAAATCTTTGGAAGAAACCAAAGAATTAGAATTGGATGTTAATAAACTTAAAGAAAGATTAGAAAATTATCGTCACGAATTTAATTTTGTTGGTTTATCCAAAGGTTTTACAAATATCAGAGATAAAAAGGATAAGGAGCTTTTCAGACAAAATATATTTTACTATTTCATTATGTGTGCAATTTTATTTTTCTCTGGAGCAAAATTATATTGGTTTTCAAATAATTATCAGACTTTGCAATTGACTAATTTGATAGGATTATCGATTGCATCCATTATTGTACTTTTTGTTTTATTATATTTTTTTCGCATCTCACTTTTCAACATTCGTGCCTTAAAATCTCAACTTCTACAAATTGATTTAAGATTATCTTTGTGTGAGTTTATTTCAAACTATACTGAAGAAACTGCAAAGATGCGTGGAAACGCAAAAGAAAGCTTCGATAAATTTGAAAATGTCATTTTTGCACCAATTGTAGCGACTGATGACAAAATTCCCACTACATTTGAAGGTATAGAGCAATTAAGTGGATTGATAGGGTTAATTAATAAAAAAACGCCATAGAATCATGGCGTTTTCTTACTACCCGATAGATTAACCCACTCGAAACTGGTTAATTTCGCTTAGTTGCTCATTCACATTCATGATTTCATATTTGAAATTTGAGGCCATACCATATTCAGTTAAGCGTTTCATATGCATATGCGCATAACACTCGGCATGTTCACGGTTATCAAACGCATAAATACCGCCTGCAATACCTTTTTCTTGGTTTTCTGTCCAAATCTTCCACATAAACCCTGGTTCATTATTGATAGACTCCGCAAGCTCTCTTGCTTCATGGAGCATCTGCTCGCCATAACCACCAGTATAATCAAAATGAATTTGTAAAATTACCATTCTATTTCTCCTAGTCAATAAAGACACCTATTCGGCCTCTTTTTACTCATTAGCACTTAAAAAACTACATTACCACAACCTTATTTTGCTTTGTAATTAATTATGCTAGGCTCAGTAAAAACAACAATAACGATCATCTATGAAAAAAAAATTCTAACCCTGCGCTGCCAACTAACCCAACACCAATTACACCTGTGTTAAAGCGCTATATGAATACCTATCTCAATCGCGTTAATCAATTATTAGGCATTGAGTCAGAACAAACCCCGGTTGCCCAGTCAGACGGCCAAGGTCAGGCAAATTTGGTAAATTCACCCACCTTATCCAATACGCCTACTGCGCGGGTTCCTAAACAACTAATAGGTATTCATGAGCCGATTCCCGAAGCATTGGTATTTACTGATTTGCAGCATTTATTTAATGCGTCAAGTCGGCTGACCGATGACCCGCGCAAACCCCTGATTTGGTATTATTATCAGTCCTTGGATGAGTTGGTAAAAAGTATTGAAAATTTGGTTCGTGAAACGGAAACCTACCGATGGGAAGACTTGGAAATTTTATGCGTGACGTATTTAAGCGATATCAAATCGTTTGATTCGAGTAGTTATATTTTGGCAGAACCGGATTTTGAAAAGCAGTTAGCCGATATCCAAGCCCAACGACAGCATGACATGATGTTGATTGGTGAGTTTCCAAGTGATAGCAAGGTCGAATTGGCAACGGATAATAGTTTGAACCCTTATATCGTATTATTCATGGGCATTCAGACGACTATTGAATTTATTAAAAACTTTCAATTACGTTATCAGCAAATTATGCAAACAATTTAATTTTTCTTTGAAATATTTTAGACATAAAAAACACCCCATCTTGTGATAAGGTGTTCTTTATACTACTTTGGGTTGAACCAATTGTTCAGTTCAAATTCTACAATGAATTAGTGACCGAATTGGTTAGCGGTGTTTTTAGCGCCGCCTGCTTTCAATGCGTTCTCACCAGAGAAAATTTCTTTGTGGTCGTCACCGATGTCAGAACCAGCCATTGCTTGGTGTTTAACAGCTGCTACGCCTTCACGTAGTTCTTTACGTTGAACTTCTTCAACATAAGCCAACATACCTTTATCACCGAAGTAACCTTTTGCTAGCAAGTGAGTAGACAATGCTGCAGTGTGGAAGGTTGGTAGGGTGATCAAGTGGTGGAATACACACGCTTCACGTGATGCGTCAGCTTGGAATGTACGTGCCAAGTCATCAGCCGCAGTATTCAATTCTGAGTTGTCGTATTCAGCAGACATCAAATTCGCTTTGTCGTATGCAGAAGTGTCTTTACCTTCTTTTTCCCATTTCGCGATAACTTGTTTACGGAAGTTTAGCGTCCAGTTGAATGATGGGCTGTTGTTGTATACAAGTTTAGCGTTTGGTACTTGAGCAACGATACGGTCAGTCATTGATTTGATGTGTGCTACGTCTGGCGTTGGTGTTTCGATCCATAGTAAGTCTGCACCGTTTTGTAGTGAGGTGACACAGTCAAGTACAACGCGGTCGATGTTCGTACCTTCACGGAATGAGTACAAGCCGTTTGGCATACGTACTGGACGTACTAGTTTACCATCACGTTTTAGCAATACGTCGTATTCGTTTGCATTTTCTAACGTTACTTCTTCAACGTCTAGGAAGTCTAGGTATTGTGATGCCAAGTCGCCTGGTTCGTTTGAAACTGGCAGTTTTTGCGTTAATGAAGCACCTTCAGAGTCAGTACGTGCAACGATTACACCGTCGTCAACGCCAAGCTCTAAGAACGCGTAACGGATAGCGTTGATTTTAGCGATGAAGTCTTCGTGTGGAACTGTTACTTTACCGTCTTGGTGACCACATTGTTTAGCGTCAGATACTTGGTTTTCAACTTGGATTGCACAAGCACCGGCTTGGATCATTTGTTTGGTCAACAAGTAAGTGGCTTCTTCGTTACCAAAACCTGCGTCGATGTCAGCGATGATTGGAACGATATGAGTTTCGAAGTTGTTGATTTTGTCCAAGATAGCTTTGGTGTCTTGACCCGCTTCTTGGGCAGCGTTCAATTCACGGAAGTAATCGTTCAATACTTTTTCGTCAGCTTGACGTAAGAAAGTATAGATTTCTTCGATTAGTTTTGGCACAGCGGTTTTTTCGTGCATTGATTGGTCAGGTAGTGGACCAAACTCTGAGCGAAGTGCCGCAACCATCCAACCTGATAGGTAGATATATTTACGTTCAGTTGAACCAGTGTATTTTTTTACCGCGTACATGGTTTGTTGACCGATAAAGCCATGCCATGCACCAAGAGATTGGGTGTATTTTGACTTGTCAGCGTCATAAGCTGCCATGTCGCGACGCATGATACCAGCGGTGTATTTAGCGATGTCTAAGCCAGTTTGGAACGTGTTTTGTACGACTAAACGTGCTGCATCGTTTTCGCTGATATTTTGCCAGTTACCATATTTTTCTTTTAATGCTTTGATATGGTCGATGGCTGAAACGTAAGTGGTCATAGCAGTCTCCTGTTTGCGCTAGTCTTAAGTTCTTCGATTTTGGTTAAGAATGGGCATTTCTTTGGTAAAACAGGCAAAAATTTAACATATTTTTATCCGTGATGGTAAATATTTTGCTAAAATTGCACTGTATAACGGTTTTGCTCATTCTGTGATATAGGTTGACTATAAGTTTCGAGGCAGATGTATCATTAGTGACTTCATTCATTAGCTAATTGGGATATATTGTTTAGCTAATCGTAATCAATCAATGATGGTTTATCATTTAGCCAAGTGACTGTAAAAAACTTCCTTTACAATCTATTTGGTATAGACTCACTATACTGCTTAACTTATAATTTAGCTAATTTATGAAAATTATCTTTGGTATTTATCATTAATATAGTACATTAATATTAATGACTTAATGATGACAAATTGAATTAAGCGACCATTTTTTTAGTGTTTTTTGTAACCATATTGGTGACTTGATTATCTTATGGGCGGGTAATCTTTTGTATTGGGTAGTTTATATAAGATAAATTGCCAAATTAGGAAAAATTGTATGAATTTACAGCGTGTCGATTTAAACTTATTGGTGCACTTAGACGTATTATTGCGTGAAAAAAACGTGACGCGCGCTTCTGAGCAATTAGGCATTACCCAACCTGCGATGAGTAATATTTTGCGCCGATTACGCAAGCTGTTTAACGACCCGCTACTCATCCGCTCATCTGAGGGCATGACACCGACCGAGCGTGCCCTAGAGTTGCAACCACGGGTGCGTGAACTGTTGTCTGATTTGACCCAACTGCTTGAACCACGTACTGAGTTCCGTCCTTATACGTCAAACCGCGTATTCCGTATTATGACCTCAGACTATGCGGAAGCGACCCTTGTACCGCGATTGGTCAAGGCACTGCGTAGTGAAGCGCCGAATGTGATTTTGGACTTTTTGACCCCATCCGATGTATCGTATCGTGATATGGAACAAGGTCGCGTGGATTTAGCGATTAACCGCTTTAATGAGATACCGCAAAGTTTTCACCAAGTATTAGTCTGGCGTGATACTTTTAGCTGTCTACTGTCATCAGATAGCCCTTATATTCATCGCTTTAACCTGAAAAATTATCTCAAAGGTCAGCACGTGTGGGTCTCGAAAACCGGTATGGGCGTGGGTTTTGGCGTTAATCCGGAAAAATCAGGCGGTTTGGGTTCGATTGATGCGGCATTGCACCGCTTGGGTCAACGTCGCCAAATTAGCGTCTTTACCCGTCATTATCAAATGCCTGCGATGCTTGCGGCCAATAAGGATTTGATTGCGACGTTGCCAACGCGTGTCGCGCGCATGCAAGCCAATAATGACAGTATCGTCATTAAAGAGCCGCCATTTTTTATTCCAGAGTTTGAATTGACGATGGCATGGTCGCCCCTATTACAGCATCACCCTGCGCATCGTTGGTTACGTCAGTTGATTCAGCATGTGT
>CALJUC010000270.1 GCA_937975585.1 uncultured Moraxella sp.
TAACAAAATCTTGAGTAATTTAGTGGGATTTTAATCGTGAATTTCAAGTGGTTAAAACGGCTCAGTTACGTTAATAATTGATGACAAAACAAATCCTGTTACATATTTACTGCAAATAAAGGGCTTTCAATCATTATACTTTTTAGTATAATGAATATGTTACCCACTTTAGCAGAGGTCATATTATGAGCAAGTCATATCAAGATATTACAAAACGCGTTTCAACCAATATGGCAAAATTGCGCCGTAAAATCCCTGACACCATGAAGAGCTTTGGCGAGCTATCGACCCATGCTTCAGAAGATGGTGCATTGGACAAAAAAACCAAAGAATTGATTGCGCTTGCCATTGCCGTTACCCAACGCTGTGACCCTTGTATTGGTTTTCATATGAAAGCAGCGGTTAAGTATGGTGCAACGCGTGAAGAAACCGCTGAAATGCTGGGTATGTGTGTCTATATGGGTGGCGGTCCAGCATTGATGTATGCCGCTGATGCCATGGCAGCCTTTGAAGAATTTAGCACCCCTGAAACTGAGTTCTAATGTTGAGTCGCTAGTATTAAGAGCGCTATCATTCAATAAAAAGGCAGTATCAAGTGATTGATACTGCCCTTTTTTAATCCCTATTTTCATCAATTTGTAACTTTTGACGGGTTTTTGGTAGTTTGGATTGGTGTTTAATGCTGATATTTGGCATGATAGGATTTAACGTTTAGATAAGATGTTTGAGCGCAGCCGTGATGGTAATGGATAGACCGATACCGACCGTGCTGTGAATGAGTAAAATCGCAAGGAGTTTGCGCTATGTCCAACACTACAACCGCTACGGATAATCCTAGCCGCTTTGCCCCTGCCCGCAATAGCGAAGGCTATCAATTTGATTACTTGGTATTTATCGGTCGTTTTCAGCCGTTTCATTTGGGTCATAAGTCAGTCATTGACCAGGCCTTGACCCTAGCCAAAGATGTCATTATTTTGATTGGTTCCGCCAATTTGCCCCGCAGTACGCGTAATAGCTTTACCGTGGCTGAACGCACCAAGATGATTTTGGGCGCTTATAGTGCCGAAGATGCCGCGCGCATTCATTGCGTAGGTTTGGATGATGCGCTGTATAACGACACCAAGTGGTTGCAGTATGTCCAACAATGCGTCAAATCAGTCACCCATGATTTATATGCCAATATTGGTTTGATTGGTCATTCAAAAGACAGTTCATCGTATTACTTATCGCTATTTCCCAATTGGCAAGCGATTTCTGTGCCTAACTTCCATGATTTGTCAGCCACACCGATTCGTGAAGGCTTTTTGCTAGGTGCCAATCCATTAACCAATGTGGTACCAGAATCAACCGCTAAGGTCATGCAAGCCTTTAAAAAGACTGAAGATTACCAAAAGTTGCATGAAGAAGCCGGATTTATTGATAAGTATAAAAAACAATGGGATGCCACGCCTTACCCACCAACCTTTATGACCGTGGATGCCGTGGTGATTCAATCGGGGCATATCTTATTGGTTGAGCGACGCAGTTTGCCAGGACAAGGGCTTTGGGCCTTACCCGGTGGGTTTATCGATCAAAAAGAGACCTTGTTCGATGCTTGTATTCGTGAATTACGCGAAGAAACGCGCTTAAAAGTCCCTGAAGCGGTGTTGCGCGGCTCATGGCATAGCCAACATACCTTTGACGACCCATATCGCTCAGCGCGTGGCCGTACCATTACCCAAGCTTTTTATTTTGTGCTTAAAAATGATCCGAAAGGCCTACCACCCGTCAAAGGTGGCGATGACGCCAAAAAAGCCTTTTGGTTACCATTGGCTGAGTTAAAAGCGAATAAACTATTTGAAGACCATTACGCCATCATTTGTAAAATGGTCGGTTTATAATAAACCCAATACTAAATTCAGCGACTATCATTTTGAGTAAAACGAGCGAGTTTGACCAAGATGATGTGTTTTTTGGACATGGTATAACCTTGGTCTAAATCGATAGACGATTAAGACCTATTCATGGCAATCGCCAATCACCAGAGGAGTTCTGTGATGCTTACTAATAATTTGGCCAACTTTATTTTAAATAGTGATAGCTATAAAACGTCACACTGGGTGCAATACCCACCCAATACCGAGTACGTGTCTAGTTATATCGAAGCACGTGGTAGCAGTAACCAGTTTGATAATGTGCTGTTTTTTGGGCTACAAGCGTATTTAAAAGAATACCTAAGCAAACCCATTTGCCAACGTGATATCGATGAAGCGCGTGTGTTACTTAGCGCACATGGCGTACCCTTTAATGAAAGTGGTTGGCAACGCTTATTAGAAAAACATAACGGTTATTTACCCTTACGTATTCAAGCAGTGCCTGAAGGCATGGTTATTCCAACCGGTCATGTGCTTTGTCAGGTAGTCAATACTGACCCAGAGTTCTACTGGCTAACAAGCTATGTCGAAACTTCGCTATTACGCGCTATTTGGTACCCAAGTACGGTTGCCAGCCTATCGTATTACTGCAAACAAATTATTAGACAAGGTTTAGAAAAATCGGCGGATACCCTTGATAGTCTGCCGTTCAAACTGCATGACTTCGGTGCGCGTGGGGTTTCTAGCCTTGAATCAGCAGCACTGGGTGGCTTGGGTCAATTGGTCAATTTTTCTGGAACTGATACCTTAAGTGCGATTGTGGGTGCAAGTCGTTGGTATGGCATGGATGGCAATACGGTGGATACGGGAATTGCTGCCTTTTCAATTCCAGCCGCTGAACACAGCACCATGACCGCATGGGGACGTGAGCATGAAGTGGATGCCTATGCCAATATGCTGAAGCAGTTTGGCGGTGATGGCAAAATATTGGCTGTGGTCAGCGATAGTTATGACTTGTGGAATGCGATTGATAATATCTGGGGCGGCGAGCTCAAACAGCAAGTCGAAACCATGGGAGGTACTTTGGTAATCCGCCCGGACAGTGGTGATCCCATCAAAGTGGTGCGTGAAGCCTTACAACGTTTGGCAGTTAAATTTGGTACCACGACCAATACCAAGGGTTATAAGGTCTTGCCAAACTATGTGCGCTTAATTCAAGGTGATGGTATCAACCCAACCAGTATTGGTAAAATTATTGAAGCGGTTTTGGCCGCAGGCTTTAGTAGCGAAAATATTACCTTTGGTATGGGCGGTGGACTACTTCAACAGGTCAACCGCGACACATTAAATTTTGCCATGAAAACCAGTGCCGCTCGTATCGATGGTGAATGGCGTGATGTGTATAAAGACCCTATCACTAGCGTTAATAAACGCAGTAAACGCGGACGTTTGGCACTGATGTATAACCAAGGTATTTATGTGACGATTCGTGAAGATGAAATGGCGACACAAGATAATTTATTACGCGACGTATTTATCAATGGCGAATTGTTGATCGATGATACGTTAGCCACCATTCGCCTGCGTAGTCAGCATTGATACGATTTATTTTAATGTTAGTAAAGATAAATACGTAAATATAAAGAAGCCGGTTATTAATGATAATGAACGGCTTTTTATCACTCTAACGATATTAATTTAAAAGCGATTTATTGATATTTAGCGAGACTTAGATACATCTCATGAAGCGGCTCTAGTTGCGTATATAACTCATCTAACGAGCCATTATTGCTCACCACATCGTGGGCACGGCTGACACGATCATCACGTGTTAGTTGGTTAGCCATAATTTTCTCGATTTTTGCACGCGTTTGACCGTCACGCTGACTAGCGCGCTCTAGTTGCAATGCTTCTTCACTATCCACGACCAAAATACGTTGACACAGATTGGCAAGCCCCGCCTCCGAGCCTTCTAATAATAATGGCGCGACAATCATGGTATAAGCAGAGGTTGATATCGCTAGCAAGTCACGCGCACGTTGACGAATTGCTGGGTGAGTGATTTGCTCCAAGTCCATCAATGCTTGTGGTCGGGCAAAGACAAACTCACGCATGGCTCGACGGTCGAGTTCACCCACTTCATCAAAAACCCAATCACCAAATTTTTTGGCTATTTTTTTCAAGGTAGGTGAGCCTTTGGCGACCACATCACGGGCTAGTACATCAGCATCAATGACATTAATACCTTGTTGCTCAAACCAACGGCTGACTTGTGACTTACCACTACCGATACCACCTGTTAAACCTACCACGAACATAGCTTTCTCCTATCACCTTGCCATAGACAACGTTGGTTGACATCATCCGATTGCATGCCAATATCTAAGACGCAAGCGCTTAAAAAGAACCAAGATACCAACTTATCATTTCCTGACCATACAACAAGGCTACCATACCCGCAATCGCAATATAAGGGCCAAACGCAAAAGGTTTACTCTCACCTGCACGCTTCATCAATATTACACCGATAATTGAGCCAATCATAGCGGATAAAAACACAATCAGTGGTAACATCAAAGGTCCCAACCAAGCGCCCAATGCGGCTAATAGCTTAAAATCCCCGTGCCCCATACCGTGCTTGCCGGTCAACAGTAAAAACAGTTTATACACCACCCACAAACACAAAAAACCGATAACATAACCAAAAATCGCTTGGGTAGGGCTGACAAATAACCCATAAGCATTTACCCAAAGTCCTAGACCGGCCAATGGTAAAGTAAAGCGATCGGGTAATAACTGGGTATCAAAATCGATACCGGTCAACGCAACTAATGTCCAAGTAAACACCAAAGCAGCTAATCCTTGCCACGTCACACCGAACTTTATCACGACCAACACGGATAAAATCGCCGTGATAATTTCCACCAATGGATAGCGTATACTAATGTGTGCTTTACAATCACTACACTTGCCACGTAGTGCGAGCCAGCTAATCACCGGCAGGTTTTCGTACCAACGAATTTGATGCGCACAATGCGGACAACGCGATGGTGGAAAGCTTAATGACATAGCCTTGTTATTTGATGCCTCGACCTGATATGGTCTAGCTAATTCATCTTGGAGCAAATAACGGCATTCATCTTGCCATTGGGCTTGCATCATCAATGGTGTGCGATAAATAACGACATTTAAAAAACTGCCAATACATAGACCTAATAGCGCAACTACAAACATAGTTACAAAGGCAGATTGTTGTAATAATACGATGAAGTCTGACACTAAATCCATTAGCCTACCACATTACCCAATTGGAAGATTGGTAAGTACATGGCAATCACCAAACCACCTACCAGTACCCCTAGAATTGCCATAATCATTGGCTCCATAAGACTGGTTAAGCCATCGACCGCATTATCCACCTCATTTTCGTAATAGGTCGCAACTTTATCCAGCATTTCCTCTAAACTACCAGCCTCTTCACCAATCCCAACCATCTGAATCGCCATACTTGGGAATAAGTTGGTCGAACGCATCGAGAATTGTAACTGTTGACCCGTCGCCACATCTTGTTTGATTTTTTGCGTGGCATCGTAGAACACCACATTATTGGTCGCACCCGCGGTCGAATTCAACGCATCAATCAGCGGCACACCCGCCGCAAAGGTGGTAGACAACGTACGTGCAAAACGTGCAATCACCGCTTGGTACGCAATGTTTCCAAAAATCGGTAACTTTAATGTCAAGCGATCTAAGAAATCGCGGAATTTTTTACTGCGCTTTTTACCTTCAGAAAAGCCGATAACCGCGGCAGCGATGAGAAACATCATTATCCACCAATATTGCTGCATCCACTCAGACATATTGATGACCATTTGG
>CALJUC010000271.1 GCA_937975585.1 uncultured Moraxella sp.
ATGACATAATTTTTTCCTACAATCCAAAAAAAGGTAGGTCATTGTCGCTAATTTTATTTTGTTTGGCAAATATTAATACGTCATTTTGGCAAGTTTTCATGACTAGACAGCTTTGAGGTGTTGTAAAATCACAGCAGGTATTAAAAGGCATGTGTTAAATAGCTTAAAAAAGCATGGGTTAAATGGCCGTCATTAAATGAATCAGCGCAGGGCCAAAAAATACCATAAATAACCCTGCTAATACCATCGTCAGACTGGCAATCACGCCTTCGCTTTCATGGCGCTGACTGGCTCTTGCGGTACCAAAACCATGCGACGCATTACCCAATGCCACGCCGTGGGCAAGATGAAAACGAATTTTTGACCAGGCCAGTACCATATCGCCAATCACCATGCCGACCACCCCAGTAATTAAGGTAAATAGCGATACGAGCGCCGCTGAGCCATGAATCTGCTGCGCCAAATCAATCGCAAATGGGGTAGAAATTGACCGTGCCATTAAGCTGTAGGTGAGGGTGGCATCAAATTTAAACACACGAGCAAACACCATGATGCTAGCAATACCCACCAACATGCCCACCACAATCGACACCGCAAGCACGGCAGCATAGCGGTAAATCAATTGACGATACTGATAAATCGGTATGGCAAATGCCACGGTTGCAGGGCCCAACAACTCAACAATCCAAGCGGTATCGGCAAAATAGGTTTGATAAGAAATCCCAAGCACAATCATCAATACAATCGTTACCGTCGCCACCGTGATGGCAGGATTGAGCCAAAATTTTGGGAAACGGGCATACACCCGCTTTGCTAAAATATACGCCAAGATAGTCCAAAGTAAACAGCCGATAGAGATAATATTCATAGTAAATTACGATTGGTATGATTAATGATTAATAATATATGAGTCGTGATAAGTTTGATTATTGATGTGCATGGTGCGTGCGGCGATATAACGCGCGTTTCACACGATTGCCTAGCATAAAAGTGATGGCAGAGCTTAGCATCACCAATGCCGTACTCACGACAATGGTAATCATCAGCTGCCAACCTTTAGCAAAAAATAACTGCTGATATTGGGTAATCGACATCATCAGCGGAATAAATAACAGCACCAACTCACCCAAGATAAACTTCGCGCCGACATTGACCCAGTTGAGTTTAATGACCCCAGTCAATAGTAATCCCAGCATCAAAAACAGCCCTACGATGCCAGATGACATAGGTAGGTTAAATAATTCTTTGAGGATGTCAGCCGCACCCCATACCACACCAATGAGGGTGATTTGCAGTAAAATTTTGACCAGTGGCTGTTGTAACATAGGGTCTGTTTTATGGGGTAACAGTTTATGGCGTAGCAGTTTATGGGGCACCAGTTTATGGGGCACCAGTTTATGGGGTAATAGCTGCTGAAAAGTCGGAAGATTCATAGCGCGTTTCATGGTAAACCAGTCATCAACAATTGATGATATCTAGTATAAAAAACCCATTAACAAAAAATATGAATAATATTTTTAAAATTATGCGTAAAATCTATAAAGCTACAAAACAGAGCTATAATACTATAAAGCTACAAAATTATTTTGGGCAGTGCAAAAACATGATGACCTTAAAACAACTTCAATGCTTTATCACTGTGGTGAAGACCGGCGGATTTTCTCATGCTGCCGATACATTGAGTTTGACGCAGCCAACAGTGACCAAAGCCATTTCTAATTTGGAAGATACGCTGGGAGTTGCGCTCTTTGATAAGCAACTGATGAGCCGCAAGCGGGATATTGCGCTGACCGAAATTGGCGCATTGGTATATGAGCAGGCGCAGACGGTGTTACAACATGTCGGCTACCTTGAGCAGACGGTGACACAATATCAGCAAATGGATCGCGGGCAGCTGCGGCTAGGGTTGTCACCGCTCGGGGGTGAGTTGTTGAGCGATGCGATTTTTGAGTTTTATCAAACCCATCGCCATATTGACCTGTCGTTGCTAGAAGATGGCGCAGAGTTGTTAAAACAAGCCTTGCTCGATGATACGCTTGATGTGTGTACCTTGATGCAACCGATTGAAGCGGACTTTGATTATATTCCGGTATGCGATTATCCCATTATGATGGTGGCACACCGGCAGCATATGGGCAATAACATCAAACAAGTGACTTTAAAATCTTTAAAAAATGCGTCGTTGATGTTGTTTGCGTCCCATTCGTCATTTACCTCAATGATTGTCGAAGAATGCCAAAAACTCGGCTTTGAACCCAATATCGTTTGCCACACCAACCAATGGCAACTATTGACAACCTTGTTGAAAAAAAACATGGGGGTGACGCTACTGCCCAAATATTACACCGATAAGCTCGATGACAAACAGCTAGTTTGTCTGCCGCTCGTCCAGCCCAATTTGACTTGGCAAATGGTGATGGCATGGCGAAAACACCGACCGCTGACCCCAGCGATGCAAGCTTGGCTAAACGTAGTACAGCGCCAAGCTAATAATACAGTTTAATAGGAAAGTTTAATCGACAGGCTATAAACAGTTGATAAACCTTTTTATAGCACCGTGTTACGGCTTCGTGTTACAGCCTTGTGTTATAGCCCCGCGTGTTAATGCTTTTTGATATATGGAATTTACCAAATGGCGTTAGACACCGCAAAATCACTGCCGTAAAATCATTCAACAATACCTCAAAAAAAAGGGAATACCTATGCTACAACAACCTGATGATCACTACACCGCACCCGCCAACCTTGGTACAGCGGTATATGCCAACAATGCCGATGCTATTGGTAACACGCCGCTGGTGCGTCTTAATCATATCATGCCGCAGGGGGTGACCGTGCTTGCCAAGATTGAGTCACGTAACCCGGCGTTTTCGGTCAAATGCCGAATCG
>CALJUC010000272.1 GCA_937975585.1 uncultured Moraxella sp.
AGTCCGGTATTGGTCGTGAGAATCATAAGATGATGCTTGAGCACTATCAAAACATCAAAAACCTTCTGGTCAGCTATTCGGAAAAACCAATGGGGTTCTTCTGATTGTAATTTAGCTTCCATAGAATGAACGTTGAGCCTAATGTCATAATTGACGTTAGGCTTTTTATACACGTTTTTATCAATTAAGCCAATACAAAAAAGAGCGACAAATAAGTTTGGCGCTCTTTTTTTTGGGTGAATAAAACTCCCAATTGGAAGTTTTACTAATTTTAATCAAACCGATAAATATCCATTCCCAAGCTGTAATGTGCAAAACTTTCATGCACCACACTCATGTGCTGTCCTGCCCCTCTTGCAAAGAATAAGGGTAATAAATGCTCTGGGGTTGGGTGATTATAAAGTGCCAACGGGTGTTGTTGCCAATCAAACACCGTGTCCGCCCCACATTGCAACTGCTCAATCATCCAGTGTTTAAAGATACTGGCCTCTGGCTCAATCGCCTGCGAGCCTAATCGTACATGACCCAGATGGTGGGTAATACTACCCGACGCCATCACCAACACTTGCTCATGGCGTAACGCGGCGAATGACTGACCCAGTGTATCAAGTGCCTTGGCATCAAAATCATATGGCAATGACACTTGTACAATGGGTACATCGGCTTGTGGGTACAGATGCAAAAGTGGTGTCCATACCCCATGGTCAAACGGCCGATTATCGGTAAGCTTGGCTGCCACGCCATTATCTTGTAACTGCTGAACTAGGCTATGCGCAACATTGGCATGGCCAAGCGCCGGATAATTAATCTCGAATAACGCCCTCGAAAAACCACCAAAATCATGCCAAGTACTTGGCGCGGGGTTGGCATTAATCACGAGCTCCTCGCTTTCCCAATGCGCCGACATCACGATAATCACTCTTGGTTTTGGCAAAGTCTTGCCAAGTTGTGCCAACGCTTGGGTAAAGGGCGTATCTTCCAACGCAATGGTGGGTGCACCATGTGAGATAAATAAGCTTGGCAAGGTATCGGGCCTAGTTACATTATCAGCAAGGACATGATGTAAGGTTAGCGGTTTCATGGTGATGCCTTTTTTTATCAAGTTAACCATTAAGGTATTGGTGGCGTGGCGATAGCATTAGGCTACGGCTTCACCACGATTGTCAATCGACCACGCGCCTGCACCCGCGGCCGCCAAATACAAGAATACAAAGCTATACAATACCGCAGGCTCGCCTTGGTTCAAAAGCGGTAACCAAAAATTATCCACCCCTGCGTGTGCCATAAAATAAGCAACCGCCATTTGGCCTGACAATAAAAATGCCACCGGGCGCGTGAACCAGCCCAAGATGATTAACACACCACCGACCAATTCCAAGATACCTGCCAGCCCCATCATTGAAAACAACTGCATACCATCAAACATCGCGACATGCGGGATGCTAAACAGTTTTGCTGTACCATGTAGCATAAAGGTATAACCCACCACGATACGTAAGACAGCAAGGAGATAGGGTTGATAACGGTTCAAAGTATTCATGATTTTTTCCTATAATTTCAAAGCTAAATAAGTTGGTTTCGATGGCAACTAGTATATTGATATCTTTATAAGAAAAAAATAACCAAATATTTGATATACTTTTTCTTATTTATTGATAACCAACTATTTTTGATTAAGACGAAAGATGGACACGTTAAAAAGCCTACAAGTCTTTAAAGCGATTGTGGAAAAAGGCAGCTTTACCAAAGCCAGTGAGCAGCTCAATATGTCACTAGCCATGACCAGCAAGCATTTACAACACCTGGAAAATCATGTACAAGCCAAGCTACTACACCGTAATAATCGCAATTTAAGCCTGACCGAAGTCGGACAACAATATTATGCCGAAGCGATACAAGCCCTAGAGCTGTTACAAGACGCCAAGTCCAAGGCCCAAGCCGGTAGCATTCTGCCCGAGGGTAAGCTGCGGCTGGTGGCACCTTTATGGTTTGCCACACCGTATTTTGTGCAGTTGTTAGCGGATTTTCAGCAGTTATACCCAAAGATTCAGCTAAGCGTCGATTTGGAAAATCGTTTTACCGATTTGATTGCCGAAGGCTATGATTTGGCCTTACGTGTGGTGAGTACCCCACAAGACAATTTGATTGTCAAACCCTTGGGGCAGATTGATTTTTATTATGTCGCCAGTCCGCAGTTTTTACAGCAACATGGCACGCCAAAGCATGTGGATGAATTGTCAGCTTATACCGGGGTGTTACCCAATTATACGTTAATGGATACGCCATTAACTAAGTTTAATGACAGCAATAACACCACCATGGTTGCACAAATGGTGATGGCCGGTATGGGCGTGGGTATTTTGCCAGAGTGGCTGATTCATGATGCGGTGGCGGATGGAAGATTGGTGCATTTATGGGCGCAAAAGCACAGTAGCGTGCATTTGTATGCCGTGTATATGAATCGGGCGTTTTTGAATTCTAAAATCCGTTTGTTAATGGATTTTTTGGCAGAACGTTTGTAAATACGTGGATGCCAGTATATGGCAGGACAAAATGTCAGGATAAAGCTGCTTAGTCCCTCCATTGGGTGCCGGTGCCACATTCTTTGCTGCCATCAGTATCGGTAGCATACCCATCATTATTTTTGTCACGGCATTTTTCACCTTTATAATCTAAGGTCAGAAGTCCATCCTCAGCCTGTATGGTGTTATTGATAGGCGTGGCTCTTAATTCCCAACGAAATGACGTGATATGCGTTCCGGTCATCTGTGTTGCTGGCGTTTGCCCAATATCCCACACACCCACCTGATAAACCGCACCAGTGCCACTCGGGTAAGATACATTGCCCAACACAGGCGTGCCACCGACTACTTCAGCAAGACGGATATTGGTATAGCCACCATTGACCAATCTGCGGGATTCTATACGGCTGGCCATGTTGTACATTTCTGTCATCATGTCACCGCGTTTGGCTCTTATCGTATATTGCTGATAGCTTGGATAGGCAATCGCGGCTAAGATGCCGATAAGTGCCACGACTATCATTAGCTCAATTAAGGTAAAACCTTGTTGTACATAGCCTTTTACCATGCTGTACTACCTGTTCCGCAGCCATTGGTGCTAAACACGGTCACTGGGGTAATCGTCGCATCAATGGATTGACATCTTGTGCCTTGGCTCGTTAAGGCAATGTATGGCATACCGCTGCCTGTTCTTGGCGTGGCGAATATCACCCAATTAGTCGCTATGCTATTACTCGATAACGCAACGGCGGCATTACTGCCATTGATGGTAACTAACTGCATGGTATATTCAGTGGGCGTGGTATCGCTTGGATAACGAAACGTGATATTGTCATCGTCTAGCGCAATCGACTCTGGTGTAAATCCCGCGAAGTTCAACTGTTTGGTACGCCATCGCTCAAGTGCTATCGCTTGACTTAACATGATTGATTTGACCTTTTCTTGGTGATTTTTGAGCACATAATGGCGATAGGACGGTATAGCGATACCTGCCAAAATCGCCATGATTGTCACCGTTACCATCATTTCAATCAAGGTAAACCCCGCGCTTTCCGCTTGGAACACGCGAGGTTTTGGCTTGGCTACTGTCGGCTGACTCAGTAATACGGTCATATTATTTTTCCAACCATAAACGTGGATTAATCAGCTTGTCACGTTGCACGCCTGCACTGTTGATGGTGTCCTCACCAAATATACTATCTTTACCAAATAAATTTTTATCGCACTCATCACCGGTACAATGCAGTTGTAACGCACCGTATAAGGACTTTTTGGTGCCCGGTTTGTTTTGGGTAATGATGTTATCAATGATACCCGCACCGGCAACACCGACTGAGCGTGTGCTAAAGATATCTACGCCGTCGGCTGCTTTATAGTCTGAATTGCCACAGTTACCAAAGGGCAAGCACATTAGCATACGCTGTGTCGCACCTTGAACCGTTGCCGAACAGCCACCTTCCATCAAGTTCACATTGGGGTTGAACACAGACACGAAAAGCAATCCAGCTTGTGCGTCAGGCTCGTTAAACATCTTTAGGCCTTTGACATTGTTTTCGACGGTTGCACTCGCTTTTAACGTTGTGCCTTTGCCGGTGATGGTATTCCACTTATCCATCACATAATACCAGCCATGTCTAAAGTCTGTGTCATTGACGGCTTTTTTCATATTACTTTTAATGGCTGCATCGGTCGGCGCAAACTGTAAGACTTGTAAATTCGCTTTGGTCAAATTCTTGGTTTGAATAGCTTGTGTTAAGGTATTATCCGAGCCATTGGTTTTGCAGTCCTCATCGGACTGGTAGCAAAATAAACTGCGTTTACCCACTTCTCGGTCGATAAAGCTATAAATCGCATCAGCCGTGCTACGTTGTTCGCTAATCGGCAGACTACGATTGCCCGTCCCAACGGTAATCTGACCCATTGCTTCACCATCAACAACTTCGTTGGTCACAGTCAGTAAAGGTCTTTCATAAAATCGCGGTGGCGCATCGGTATTGCTGGCTTCGGCACTGACATCCAGTAATTTGACCACGCGGTCGACCCGAAAGGTATCGGTGTCTTTATTGTTATTGATATCAGCGCGCCACACACGCCCGCCAAGATCAGCATAGTAAATATGATCGGTAAAGCCATCATAGTTTCTATCCAGTGTGCGAATCTCGGTGACGATACTGTTGGTCATATCCGTGTGTTCGGATTTTTGTAAGGCGGTGGTGCGTGTGGTGTTATTGTTGGTTTCGCTTTTTGACGCACCGTAGCTTGCCCACCATAGCAGTTTGCCGTTATCGGCTGAGGTGTCTATCGTGGTATCGGTATAGGTACCTGTTTGGTCTTTGCTTTCTTCCCCGCCTTTTTCTTCACCGACCCGTACCATATAGACGGCGTTACCTTGGGCTTGGGTTTTGGTCGCACAGCTTACATTATCGCCCGTGGTTTTTAGGGTGAAGGCTGCATCTTCATAACAGGTATCGTATCCCCCTGCCAAGAAATTGACCATGACTTTTTTGCCATTGACTTTGACAAATCCGACACTAGGCTTAGCCCATGATTGTCCCATACGGGCAAAGGCTTTTTGTTCATCGGTCGTACCATACGTACCATTACGCATACCTTGTAGCGTGGTCGCTTTACCTTGCAACACATTGGCATAGTTTGAACCCACAGAGTACACCATACTTGGGGTATTGGCATCACTGATGTTTAACCCATAATAGGTCGACCCACCCATACGCAGACCACCGGATGCAAAGACTTGTTTGGCCGCGTATTGTGTCGAGGTCTTGGTACCGGTTGAGGTCTTTAAGGCGTAATTTGTGTACACATTCCATGGTGCATCCACCCCATACGGTAATTGACTCTCTTCGGTTGTGCCGCCCTTCACCAAAGCGCCCGATTGCAAATCAAGGATTTCTTTGGGAATAAAGGTAAACTGCTCTTGACCGGTTTTATCATCCACCAAATGCAATGCCCCATCCATTGAGCCATATAACACGCTATCTTTACGCGTATCCACATCAAAGCTACCGTCCTCATTTAGGGTAACGCCATACGTCACTAACTGAGGGATAGAATGAATCACGCCACCGATGTTTTTATCTTTATTACTGCGCTCGCCCGCCACAACGGTGGTATCATCAATGTCAGCAGCCGCTTGTGCCGGATAACCCATAAATACCAAAATACGATTCACAATACCGGTGATAACAGACGTTCTTGGGTCTGTGCCTGTACTTGGTTTGACCAAATCCTGACGCAACTCAGGTTTAAGTGCGGTCAAGCCTTCCGGCTTTTTGGTTATTGGGTCAACTTTAATATTGGTCAATGTGCCATTCACATTAACCCATAGGTTACGGTCATTATTGGTTTTTTCAAAGACTTGCTGATAAGCACCGCCCACTTGTGGTGAGGCACTATCCGGCCGCTGGGCATCAGCACGACTGGTATCATTAATCGTATTCCAAATATCAGAAGTCGAGGTCGAGAATCGTCCCGTTTTATCCAAAAATACAGCGTTCGTACCCGTGGTATCCGAAGTTACGGTGCTATTGCGAATAAAATACTTTTTAAGATTACCATCCCACAGCGTGGTCGTACCCGGTTTTGGGTCCAAAATCGGAGTATACGCATAGCCGCGCGACTGTTGAGTATTCAGCGCATCCAATGGTACCGCCATCGTCCCTGTCGATATCGCCTGTTGGTCACTGGCAGACGTTGGCGCGGTTAAGGGTGAGATATAGTTATCACCACTGATGGCATTGGTATGTGCTTTGGCAAAACCGGAATAAATACTGTCTTGCTTAACCGATGCATATGTGCCGGTATTGGCGTATTTGGTGCTTGTGCCTAACATATAGGCGCCTGCTTCAGCATACGCATGCGCACTAGGGGTATTGGTTTCGGCTTTTAAGTTTTTGATGATATTTAACATTGCCGTACGATTGGTGAGGTTGAATTCTTTAGCAGGATAGCTAATTTGGCCCCCACCTGTATTCCTATCCGTATAAAAAAAGTTCACCAGACCAATTTTGTATTTACTAAAGTCGACCCCATCGCCAAATGATTTTTTTGGATTTGCGAGTAATGGCATTAAGGCTATTTTTAAACGTGAAATGCGATCATAATAGATTTTACCATTAATACTACAATACGTCACAGGGTAACTAATAGCGGCTGTCGTTGCCGAGCCATCGTCATTGTAAATAGTTTCACTAAAGTTTTTACTTTGTGTCCAAACTGCCTTTCCACCCTGAGCACAATAATAATTTCCGCTCTGTGTGCCAATTGACACACCATCTGATTTGTAATCAACACCAATGCTTCTTGCATCCATACTACCCGAGTTGTCAAACACCAACATGACATTGGCACCACCGGCCGTAGCGGATCGATACAATTCAATATCACTGGCGTTACCCAAGCTGGGTGCAAGCATTAAGCTGCTGACTGTCATTGATAACACTTTCAAATGTGTGCTTAAGCGATTTGTAATGTGTTTATCAGGGCATTTCATAGGTATCCACCTTAGCAGACTATTATTCAGGTTGAGAAAATATTAAATTGATAACGGGTCTAACACTTAGAGCTACAATACACACTGCACTCCAACGGGCTCATGCTTATAACTTTGCATTTGGATATTATGCGGCACCCCCAAGTCAGTCAGACATTGATCAATGTCATCGATGGCTTGCTTCAAGCAGCCAGACACCGTGTCAGTAGTGCGGTCATTTTTTTCACCTAACTTGATATTGCTACTGGCATAACTCGGGATAAGTGACACTGCATAGCCTCTAAAATAGGTGCATTGTGGTTCGTCATAGCCAGCGCTGGTGGTCAAATCATTGCTCGAATCGTTTTTGCCATGACCACATAAGGGACAGTCATTACCGATGTCTTGGGTCTTGATGAATGTCATCTGTGTCATCACCCGACCTTCATTCACATAGTCCTTGGGTTCATTGACATCACAAAAACCTTGATTGGCATTGGCCAAAATATTGCCGTTGGCATCTTTTTGGGTGACTTTATTAAGCCTAAATAGTGCGGTTTCGCGTGGGCGCACGCAAAATACGACTTCAGCGCCGATATGCTCTTGGCCTGGACGTGTGATAAACCCTTGTAACGTGCTGACATCGCCTTTACTGGCATTAATGCGGTCTTCTTTTTCGACCTTACCAAATGCGGCATCGTTGGCCTGAAACATCAACTGCGTGATTTGTGAGGCGGTTGCGACCCTAAGACCTGTCGTGCTTTGTTTGTACGCCATTATACCTAGCACCGAGATGAGCGCTAAGACAATTAGTACCACAATCATGACAACACCTGATTGTGCTTGTCGGCTGCTCATTCGACTACTTCTTATTCGGCTACTATTCATAGTGATCTGGTGCATCATACCGCCCCTCTTGCATTACGTAATAAGACGGTCGTTTGTAGCACCTTACGCATTTTTCCATCGTTTTTGACTGAGTCAACTAATTTGATACCGTCAGTACCAACCTTATCTAACACATCAAACTGCGGGTTATTAGATGCCTTGACTGAACCATCTGAACGCACTAACAGCGCGATTTGCAAACTCACAATGCGTTTATTCATTAATGTCGGGTATTGATCTTTTTTCTCTGCCGATACACGCTCAGGAATACGGATGTATTGCAAATCATAATTAGTTGGGTCGATAGAAAAGTCCTTACTTTCACTCACGCCGAGCAATACCCCAAAGTAATCAACATTCGGAATAACAATTTCGCCATCATCGGCCAAGTTCTGTTCGGTTTCTTCTGCATCTCTTTGAAACTTACCATTGGCATCTTTAATCGGTTTTCTATACTTACTGATATCAATGGCGTTTTGGTTGTTCGCATCTTTTTTGGCGACATCGGGGTTATAAGTATAGATAGCGGACGCACAAGCCAGCCCCCCATCACGCACAAAATAGCGCTCTATTACATAGTCGCCTTGCATGATGGCGCGACCACGACAATCGAGTTGATTGTCTAATGCGGCTTGATACTGAATCGTGAGTTGGTCACTGTTAAGTGCTGTACCTGCCGAGGTGGTAACATGGCTACTACTGAGCGGGGATTCGGCTTACGTGACGAGTGCGGCTAGACCCGTCACGTTATTCTCAATTGATATCCCGCGTAGATTACTGGGTACGGTATCAGTGACGGTTTGGCCTTTGGCATTTTGATATTCAATCGTGTTGCCAAACACTTTCAAATCCGTGGGGGTGCTTAACACAATACCGCCTAATGGCGTCTGATGGTTGAGAAAAAAGCTACTGGTGCTACCATTTGGTAGCGCACCGTAATTCGCCTTTCTGACCTGCTTAATAAAATCATCAAAGCCAAATGTGTTGTTATCAACGACCTCAAAACCGGCCTGCTGTATGCTATTAGAAACGCTACTGGTATAAAAAATCTGCAAGGTTGCCGCCGTAATCAACAGCCCCAATACCAAAGACACCATCAGTTCAATTAAGGTAAATCCTCGTTGTACACCCTGATTTAGCATTAATTGACCTCCATAAATATACAGGTTGCCTTGGGATGATAAGTACCGCCCGTCTTCACAGCCTCAGCGTTGCTCGCATCTCTTTGCGTTAAACAATCCATCGCGCCATCGGACGGGTCGTTATCGCTACCAATCGTGGGGGTCGTGTCTTCCCACGCAGCAATGAGGCAATATGAGTACATAATATTGGTACTGGTTCCCCCGCCCGAGCTTGGACACGGCAACAAATCCATGGTCATGCCGAACCCATCGAGCTGTTGCTTAAACTGCCAAGCATCCGCATTGGCTAATTGCTCTGCCGTACATTTGGTTGGGTTACTATCAGATGGCAAACACAGCTTTGAGGGCTGACTAAAGCTACTATCTTTGATTTGGTGAAATGCGGTGGCATACGTATCCATCACGCTAGAGTTGGTCCGAATTCTTTCCGCGAAAGACCGCATAATCGTGAGGGCTTGGGTTCGGTCTATCGACTCGGATGTTGCTTTTAACGATTGCAACTGCATGGCAATAAAGCCCAATATCGCAACGCCTAAGATAAGCAATGACACCATAACCTCGACCAAGCCGACCCCTTGTTGACTGTGTTTCATGAGCAGCTCCCCGAGATGGTGATGTCCGTCTTTCCTCTAGGTGTAACGGTCAATAGATATTTATCACTTTCGCGATTTTTCAAACAAAATGAGAACGTCGTATTTGCCAAAATGACATCGGAAGCATTATCACCTTGAAACATGAATTGCTTAGGGGTAAAACTTAGGGCATTGTTGGTTGTATTCACCACCAAGTTATTGGTCATAACCAGCTGTTTATCCAACGTGTGCTCTGTGACCACCACTTCAGGTGACAGTAAGGCCACAATGAGCCGGTGTTCACTATCCGCGTCATCGCTATCTAAGTCAAAGGTTAGCTGAGTATTACGCTGCGTGATAAACGCCTGCGTTCTCGCCTCTTTAATCGCAAGCTCAGTGGTCGTAGCGATATCGCGTAATTTTGAATTCGCTATAACACGGCTCATAGACGGCGCAGCAATACCCATAACAATCGCCATAATGGCAATCGTTATTAATAACTCTATCAGAGTAAAACCTAGACTTTGTTTTACGGACGCCATTAAATAACCTTGTATCTACATTCGTTTTTACTGAATAAAAATCAACAAATATAAAATTTAATAAATTAAAAAAAACACTTTATCAAGTTTTACAACAGGTTATTGCCAGTTTGTGTACACTCAGTGGGCAACTTTTAAGCTTGCAATTACATAGCGTACTGACCTTAACCTTAACCAAAAAATATTTATATATGAAATGCAACAAATAAAAAGGCGGTTTTTACTCTATCAACCTCATCATTCCTAAGCATCCCAAAAACCAAAAATCGCAGAAATATCAATCATTTTGCTTAGATAATGCGTTCCCTAAGCACCCAATGCATGACTGGCTTTTACCTCAATTTATCGGCAACGCCCAATAGCACAAATGTTGACTTTATTAGATCGGAAGAG
>CALJUC010000273.1 GCA_937975585.1 uncultured Moraxella sp.
CCACACGGGTGCGTGGATTGAAACAATCCAGACATTCAGCAGGATATGTATGGTATTGTCGCACCCCACACGGGTGCGTGGATTGAAACTGGATGATCAAAAGCCAGCCAGAAAAATACTCATGTCGCACCCCACACGGGTGCGTGGATTGAAACAACCGCTACCGCAGGGTCAGATTGAGAAATTAGTCGCACCCCACACGGGTGCGTGGATTGAAACTTAGCTACAAGGCTAAAGAACAGGGTATGAGCGTCGCACCCCACACGGGTGCGTGGATTGAAACTTCAACCGATAGATGGATGGTCGCATTATTGAGTCGCACCCCACACGGGTGCGTGGATTGAAACAGCTTCAAGTTTGGCAAGTACACGCTGTTCAGCGTCGCACCCCACACGGGTGCGTGGATTGAAACAAGCACTGCATCTAGCTGATTAAAGGTTGCCTCGTCGCACCCCACACGGGTGCGTGGATTGAAACACTCTCTTGGTATTGGTTTGAGTCAAGTGGTGGTCGCACCCCACACGGGTGCGTGGATTGAAACTTTTAAAGATTTGATTATCCATAAGCATACCTTGTCGCACCCCACACGGGTGCGTGGATTGAAACATCAGAAAACCACACTAGCTTTGCGCATCGTTTGGTATTTGATAGCCGTGGTCTTTTTGCTCAGATAGCGTTGAACGCCACGAGGGAATGCGTCGATTTGCTTTTTATCATCTTTCGATGGCTCAAACGCTGTCCAGTCGCTAGATAAGTCAAAAGGTCGGGTAAAGTATTCGTCATACTCAACACGGATAAATTGACCGTTAAATATGCCGTCAAACTTCATAACAGTGAGCATGGCATTGGGGTCACGGTTTTTTGTCATGCCATCTTCAAAATGTAGCTTTAAGCGGTTTGGTTGATCGGTCTTATCCCAACGTCCGCCCGATAAGTCCATAAACTCAGTAAACTTCTCGGTTAACTGCGCATTGATTTTCTTGTTAGCGTGCGGCAACCACTTTCCATTTTTTTTCACAAAAAACTCTTTTGGCGCGGTTTTGTTGGTGATGGTTTTAATGGCATAGTGGGTCTCTTGACCATTGCCGCTGTCTGCGATTAGGACTGCGCCAAAGTAGCAAAAAAAAGTTTCTGGATTTACTACTTTGCGCACCTGCTCAATATCGATTCTGATATTCATGGCTTATTCCTTATTCCAGTGAGCCTGGATATCAGCTTTGTGGCTGTTGATATACGATTGCTCGCCTTGCGCTTGTCTATCCCATGCCGTAACAATGCCATGACCGACAAATTTACCCACGGCCAAAAAAGCCAAGATGCACAGCACAGCGAAGGCAAATTTGCCCAATACGATGAAAAGTTTATCTTTCATGCGGCAGACTCCTCTTTGATTTCGACAACCTTGCTAATTGAAATATCGATACCATCTTTGCAGGCATCCCAACGTACCGCGCCGCGCGCTGCCGTGGGGTTAAATGCTTCGACTTGGGCGCTTAAAAGCGTTTTTGGATATCGTGCGTCACGATAAAACACTTCAAATTTGCGTGTTTTTGGTTTTTGTGCCATAATTTGATTACTCCTTATAAGTTGAGTAAAGCCCTGTAACCGTCCAAAGTTGCAGGGCTTTTTTTGTTTTACATTTCACAAACTTCGGTTATTTCAAAGTCGCCATAGATGTGAGCAAATAATTCAACTGCTTTATGCTCACTTATTGCTTTGATTGATGCGGATTTTTCACTATCATCAGAATCAATAAATACGATTGCAAATTCCATAATTTCACCTCGTTGAGTTGTGTTAATACAGCACTAGCAACTCATACCGACTTTGCTAGTAATTTATTAACTTGTGCGGTTCTCTGCACCGCGTTACAGGTTCTTAAGTTTTTATTGAATTTCGCTAGTTCGTCACTTTGCGTTATTGCTTGGTATGTGCTTATTATGCAACATTGCATTAATCAATGCAAGCACTTTTTGCATTAAATTATGCAAATATTCACCAGTGAAAAAATACTTGTATTAATGCAAATTTGCATTATAATAGTAAATGTTACATTAAAAGAGGTTTTTATGAGTCCACAACAAATGATTTTATCGTTACTCGATAAAAAAATCACCCAAGAGCAAATTGCGAAATATGTAGGTGTTGACCAGTCAACAATCTCACGTTATGCAAAAGGTCAAAACCCAACTTGGCATATCGCCGAGAAAATCAAAGAAGCTTTTGAGAAATTATCAAAAGTTGAAGCAACAAAAACCCTACTAGCACGAACTGGTAGGGCTTCAATCAAAACTACAAACAGATAGGTAATTTTACCATGCAATTAGCTGAAATTCAAACCAACAAAACGATGAGTAGCCGAGAAATCGCTACTTTGTGCGAAAAAGAACATAAGAATGTTATTCGTGATATTCGCAATATGTTGGATAGTTTAGATGACTCACTTTTGAGCCATGAATATTATCAAATACTTACGGATGAAAGACGCGCTGTTATAGCACGTCCACACAGTGTGATTGTGCAAAATATAGCCAATAATCGCAGTTTCCTTTGAGACTGCCCGAAGATTTAAAGGCGTGGTTAAAAAACCAAGCTGAAATTAATTTTCGTTCAATTAATGCTGAAATTAACTATCAACTTGCTAACGCAAAAATATTAGCAACTTCACAAAAGGAAAAAGAAAATGCCTAGAACGCTTGAAGCTTTAGGCAATAAAAAAGCAGACACCGTCCACCAAGATGAAATGTCTGCTTCAAATACCAAACCAAATCAAACTCACAAAGGAGCGATTCAGCATGAACCAGTATAACACCAATCACCAAAATCCCCAAAACAAAGGTGATAATCACCAATTAGCCACCTTCAATTTTGAAAATAACAATGTTCGTATTTTCCAAGACGAAAACGGACAACCATTATTTGTCGCCAAAGACGTAGCCACCATCTTGGGTTACAAAGATACCGTTAGTGCTATTAAGCAATTTTGCAAGGGGGTGGTAAAACACCACCCCCTTATCACCAATGGTGGCAATCAAAATGTACGGGTGATTTACGAACCAGACCTATACCGTTTGACCTTTGGCAGCAAGTTAGAAAGTGCAGTCCGTTTCCAAAATTGGGTGTTTGAAGAAGTTCTACCTACCATCCGCAAAACGGGGCAGTATCAAGCAACACCTGCCACAACATCATCGCCTATCAAACAATACACCGATGAAGACCTGCAACACCTGAAGGAAGTCTATAAAATCCCAGAACTTGCCAAAGTGTTAGGATTGAGCGAAGAACAAACCATTCACCGCCTCTATCAAAGCTACCCAAAAGTAGCAGGTCAGTCCAACCCATCACCATTGATTGATTCACAGACCCAGCAACTACTCAACCAGTTTTGGCAAGTCGTCAGTCAGATGAACATCGACCAAATCAACCATGCCAAAAACCCAAACATTCTAGCCATCAATTTGCCAGAGCTATACAACCAATTGGGCGAACAACTCCCCCAAAGACGCACCATGCTCCAAGCATTGAAACATAGCATATTACCTAAGTTTCAGACCAACAATCAGAGTGTAAATAGTGCCATTACCAACAACACCAAGAAATGCTGGGTATTTGTGGTAAATCAGGGGGACGCATAATGTCAGAGGAAACCTTAGCCCTAATCAACCGTTTTAAAGCTTACCTTGCTCACGACCAATACAACCGTGACAAACGCACCATGATGGACGGCTATTTGATGGCACTCCAGCATCAACGTCTGATTGACCCGTGGCAAGCCTATGCCGTGATTCAGCAATACGAAAAGGAGCTTGCCAATGTCTAAGCTCCCCATCAAACGAGCCTTAATCAACGGTAAACGGCGTTTTGTCGTTTACCTGTTTGACCTTGTTGACCACCTCGAAGAGCTGACCGATTACGACAAATCCTGTCGTGATGAATTGGTTGAGACCTTGAAAGATATGATTAAAGAGGGTAAATTTAGGGACAACATCGACTGGACGTACAACGCCAAACGACATGAAATTGCCTTAACCTTAAGCTCAACCCAAATACTACTAGCCAGATACGCAGACCTGATGTCACAAAAAGCGACGGCGACCCAATCAAACACAGAGCAACCAACGACGGCACAATCAAACGATCTAAACAAAATTGTCTGGGATGTTATCCACCGAATCACCGATTTTATACAAGGAATTAAATCATGACCCAGCAATTACACACCGTAAGTCACGAGCTTAACCGCATCACTAATTACACCGCCGTCATGGCAAAACTGGCAAACCAAGGCTCAAAGGCGGATATTGACACCGCCCAACTACAAGCCATCTTTGCCGACATTGCCAACGTCACAGGTTTAGCATATGCAGAAATTCAATCTATCATTAACGATGATTGCCCATTCGTCAATAATTATGATAAGCCACCAATGCCATCTCAAACAGGCAACTAAATAGTTAGTTCCGGAAAAACCCTTGTCACCTGACAGGGGTTTTTTTACAACAGTGACTTCGCCATTTTCATAAGTCGCTCACGGTCATCAACGCCAAGCCCACGATAAATTTCCAGCCATTCGTTCTCGTCTGGAGGCAACACAACCGCCCCACCTTCGACCCGTTGACCGGTCACCACATAACCTACGTCATAGCCCAAACCCCCTAACTTGAGCAAAAATTCAAGGTCAGGTGAACGCTTACCTGTTTCATAGTTGGAAAGCGTGGCAATAGCGACATCAATCGATTTTAATACATCCGTTTGTTTCAAGCCGAGTCGCAATCTTTCGGAGCGTAGTCGCTCACTTATAATTTCGTTGTTTAACATTTTTATAAATACCTTATTGACTTAAACATTTTTATAAGTCAAAATAAACCTTGTTAAATTGTTAAAAATCTAGCAAAAACATTTTAACACCTTTTCCAACCAACCCTTTATAAAAAGGACAATCACGATGACAACCAAAATGTTGGCGGTGCGTACCCCTGAAAGCATGCACACCTACCTCAAAGTCACAGCCTACAAAAAAGGCTCAAGCATTCAAGAATTGGTCAATGAGATATTAGCTGACCATCAAGCAAAAGACCCAGAATACCAAGGCTCTCTTAATGACTTGGTCACTGACTCCCTTACCGCATTGGCATCCATCACCCAAGATGGGGAGGTGTCTCGTGGCGTATAAACAGTATCAAGATGTCCGCGACCATCGTATCTATGCCTACCTCAATCAAAAAGAACTTAATGACTTTTTAGAAGCCATGCGCATCCAAGATTTAGCCATTCAAGGTAAAGCAGCACGTCAGATGATTGTGGAGAGAAGCCAACAAATCATCGCCGAGCACCGTAAGAATAACCCACAGTCAGCGATGAAACAAACTGTGAAATATCACCTGCCACACGGTGGTTTTACCGTGCTAAACCCAACCAAGCAATAGAGGTCGTATGTCAACGGCATATATCAGATGTCCGCATTGCGGTAGCAAAATGACTACCGCACGGCACCGTCAGATGAATGAGCTATTAAAAGAACTGACAGCCACTTGTCGCAATGCAGATTGCTTATTTAGCGCCAGCGTCTATGTCGAGATAGCAAGACAAATCCAACCAAGCCTTACCCCAAAACCTGAAATAACAGGGCAGCTTTTAAAAGGACAACCACGATGAGTATTAATGACCAAGTCGTCTCGCGTCTGAAATCCGAGTACGGCTTTAAACAAGTCGGCGAATGGCTACGTGAAGGCGTTTGCCCAGACTGTAGCAAAAAGTCACTTTTCACCCATGCCCATAGCCCCCGTGTCGTCAAATGCGGGCGGCTCAATAAATGCGGTTTGGAAATCCATGTTAAGGAACTATTTGACGATCTATTCAAAGACTGGTCAAAAACTTACCAACGTACCCCGACCAACCCCAACGCCGCCGCCGATGCCTACCTTAAAGAAGGCAGAGGCTTGGATATCAGCAAAATCAAAGGTAGCTACACCCAAGAATCTTTTTTTGACAATAAAATCAACCAAGGCACTGCCACGGTGCGTTTTACCTTACCCAACGGTGGCTGGTGGGAGCGTTTTATCGACCAAGCAGACCGTTTTGACAAAAAAGCCAACTTCAAATATGGCTACAAAATTAATGGCTACTGGTGGTGGCACCCTGCAAACGCTTTGATGCCAAAAGAAATATGGATTTGTGAGGGTATCTTTGATGCTATCGCATTAGCAGAGCATGGGCTTGCCACTGTCAGCCCACTAAGCTGCGTTAATTTCCCAGAAAATTCACTGTATGAACTCAAGGCAAAATACGATGAGAAACGCCAAACATTACCAACTCTTGTATGGGCTTTTGACAATGACGCCGCAGGGCAACGCTACACCAAGCAATTTATCGAACAAGCCAAAAAAATCGGATTTGAGAGTGTCGCTGCCCAACCGCCGTATGACAAACACAAAAAGCTTGACTGGAACGACCTGCACGAACTCGGGCAACTAACAGACGAGCATCTCAAAAAATACCGCTACTTTGGTGACTTGCTCACCGCAAAATCACCGACCGACGCAGCGGTCATCCGCTATATGCACAGGAAAATTAACCAATTTTATTTTGAGCATGACAACCGCACCTACTGGTTTGAACTTGATACTAATAAATTGTCAAAACTAATGGATGTGCCTGACCATGAGGTTGAAGACATCATGGGTAATATGCCAGACGAAGACGAACAGATGGCAAAGTTTGTTCGCCAGACATCGACCACCCATGAGATTTTAAATGCCAAACTCGAAGCCCTGTATTTTCAGCGAAACGACGTCACAGACGAATCCTGGTACTTCACCCGAGTCACCACCAACAAAGGCGACAAGCAAACCACCATTACCGGTGACCAATTATCAAGCCCCAGTAAATTAAAACCGCGTTTGTTATCGGTTTTTGCGGGTGTACTTTGGACAGGTACCGCTATGCAGCTTGATATCATCGCCAAGCACCAAATGGAAGGACTAAAAGAAGTCAAAACCACGGATTTTATTGGTTACGCCAAAGAGCACCAAGCCTATATCTTTAATGATGTGGCAATATCTAAAGGCAAAGTCGTCGCCAAAAACAGCCAAGACTATTACAAAATCGGTCGCCTTGAAATCAAATCATTGGCCAATGACCCTGTATTGCACATCAACACCAAAGACAAGCCTGATTTTAGTTGGTGGCATAACTTTCATCGCGTTCGCGGTGCTTATGGCACCATCGTCATGGCTTGGTGGCTTGGCACTTACTTTGCCGAGCAAATCCGCGGACTTGATCGCTCATATCCGTTTTTTGAATTGGTAGGACAAGCAGGCGCAGGTAAATCACGTCTGCTTGAATTTATGTGGAAACTCTCAGGTCGAGAAGACTACGAAGGGTTTGACCCATCCAAATCTACAAGCGTGGCGGTGTACCGCAACTTTGCCCAAGTCGCAAACCTACCTATCGCCCTAATCGAAGGCGACCGCAACGATGAGGACGGCAAAGCCAAGTCGTTTAAAACCTTTGAGTGGGACTCACTCAAAGACGCGTTTAATGGTCGCTCTATCCGCTCTAAAGGCGTTAAAAATAACGGCAATGACACTTACAGTCCGCCATTTCGTGCCGCCGTGATGATATCCCAGAATGAAGAAATCCAAGCCAGTGAGGCGATGCTAACCCGTATCATCCATGTCAAATTGACACGCGATGGTCAGACGCTAGAGACCAAGCACATCGTCGACAGCCTTGACCGGTTACCCATCGAGCTAACCAGTCGTTTTATGGCGCATGCACTGAAAAATGAACAAGCGATTTTAGAAACTTACCAACAGCGAATCCGTATGTATGAGGCACGCTATCACGAGTTTGGTGTTACCCATACTCGTATTGCCCTCAATCATGCACAAATAGCCGCCATGATTGACTGTTTGCAAACACATGTACTGTCTGGATTGATGACGGACCAACAAGCCGAGCAAGCCAAGCAAGCATTATTTGAAATGGCGCAAACCCGAGTTCAACGCTTACAAGCCGACCACCCAGACGTTGATAAATTCTGGAGCGTATTTGAATTTTTAATGTCAACAGGCAAGTTTGTTTGTCATACCAACATAAACGACCCAAGTCGCAAAATCGGTATCAATCTCAACCATTTTTATAAGGTGGCAAGGGAAAATTACCAAGACTTACCAGACATCACCCAAATGAAACGCCTGCTCAAAAATAGCAGCCGTTATAAATTCGTTGATAGCAATATCAGCGTTATGTCAGTAATTGATGGTTTTAAAACCATGAAGTGCTGGATTTTTACTAAGCCCAATGATTAAAAAAACTACCAGCGGGCGGTGTAGACAACACCCGCAGCTAAAAATTTGCTTTGTTAATATTTCATTTTCGCAAAGGTTTTAGCCGTCTGCCCACGATACGGGCAACTTCTTAAACTGAAATAAGGAAACCACGATGACTATGCAACTTAATCAAGATGAAATCAGTCTATTAACTTTTTCTTTTGAAAAAGCCTTAGACGATTTTCGTTACTACATTGCGGACAAAACAGAACATATCAACGAATTGGATAAGCTTGACGCTATCAAATATCAACAATACAACAACACCACCTTGTCTGAAGAAATAGCCTTTTGGCAAAACTGTATCGAAAAACAAAAAGTCAAAATGCAAGAAATTAAAGACCTGTATAAAACAATCACAGGTAATGATTTAGCTTATATTCCGTTTTAAGGACTTGCCATGCTAAAAAACTTATTAAAACCGAAATCGCCAAAACCAATGACAGCCGATGAGATTGCCCAAGTCATTGAGCGTCTAACTGGCGCCAACATAGAACAACTCTTTGACCATGCCGAAGGTGCGACATTGCAAATCACCAAAGGCGACCAAGTCCTATTTATCGGCGAATACATAGCCGATGACTGGTTTGGCCAAACGCAACTAAAGGACAAATAAATGACTGACATTATCGACCAAGCCAATGACGTCGCCCAACAATCCATTGAGCGAGCCATTGCCAACGCCCCAAAATTCAATCGCCCGTCATTGACAGAATGTAAAGACTGTGGCGAACCAATTCCACTAAAACGGCAACAACTTGGCGGCGTCACTCGCTGTATTGACTGCCAGGAATACCACGACAAGAAGCACCGACATGGCAACTAAAACATTAGCGCTGGGCACACAGGTATTTAAAAAATTCCAACCATGCCCATGCGATGTTTGCAAAAACTATCGACCTGCTCACCTCTGCGCCTATATCCCAGAAGTGGGCATCATCTGCGACCAATGCCAAAACAAACTTTCACAGGACACCCATCATGAAAATGCAGTTATTCAAATCCCGTAGCGACATTTTTTTAAGTGCCAATATCAAAAATGTCATCAGCCACATCAACGCCACATCAGAACCAGGCACACTCAAAATCGTTGAGCAATTAGATCGCGAGACCTTAATTCGTATGGACGGCAGACTGTTTGACCTGCACGACTTAAACCGTTATTACCAAAACAAAGCCCGCAATGAAGGCTTTACCTTCGGTGACGATTTATCAATACGGGTTAAAGGTAAAATTGTGCCTGTTGTAGCAGATAAGACTAGAACCCTATTGCATATTTTTATCGACAAAATAGCTGAAGGTCAGACCATCCTTGCTTACGATGATTACGCCAAAGACTACACCAAACAGCAATTCATGACAGCCATTAAGCGAATCACAGATAAAATGGAAGTACACATCCAGCGTGAAGATAAAAAATACTATCTAAAACTGCCGTTGGCGTATCGTATCACCCCAAAATCACCCAGCAATCACCAAAAAATCACCAATTGGCAATCACACGCAGATTGGGCAATCGCGCACGCTTTAGCCCAAAGATAGTAAGAATATCACCTTATCACCTTTATTTTTTACCACCAAAAAAAACACGGTAGAAACACGGCAAAAAAGCCGTGTTTTTAACCCTTCGTTTGTCCCAAAAACGAGCGTAAAAAGACCTATCCAAATCTGAAATTAAGGATACCTCATGCAAAAAATATCATCAGGCATTGAACCGCTCAAAACCGCCATCAGAATCTGGTGGAAAATCGACGGTGAGCGTCACCGCGAGACTATACATAACAGCCCACCCACCGATGCCAACCTTGCCGCCGCCAAAGCCACTGCCGACATGATAGCCCAGCAACTACGCATGGGTATTTTTGACCGTGATACCGTATTCCCCGACTCATCGAAGAGAGCTGACCGCTATTTTGGATACTATATCCACCAATGGCGAAAAGTTGAGACCAACAAAGTCGCCAAAATATCATTTGACACCTACGACAGCAAAGTCAAAACCCACATCGAACCATATTGGGGCATGAAACCTATCGCTAAGATTGGCGTAGAAGATATAGAGGAATGGGTTTATAACGTGCTATTACAAAAACTCTCTACCAAAACGGTCAAAGAAATTCTCATGCTATGGCGCAAAATTTACAGCTACTGGGCAAGACATCAAAAAACCATCAACGACCCGACCAAGTACATATCACTAGGACAAACTGACCCAGATGATATCGACCCATTTGACCGCGACGAAATAACAAGGATATTAAACCACCCAACAACCCCTACCCTGCATAACCTTTATACAGTCATGCTATGGAGCGGATTGTCATTCCACGAACTGATAAGTTTAGCGGTCGAAGATTTAGACCTAGAAAAAGGCTGCTTATTCGTCAATCGCAGTTTTGTTCGTGACCAATACCGCGTAACAAAAAACCGCCGCCGCAAACGCCAAGTTGATTTATTGCCCGAAGTTATCGACGCCTTACAATCACAAATCAACCAAGTCAAAGACAATCCCAAAAATACAATCGCTATCACAGACCGCGACAACAAAAAAATCAAATCACAATCTTTAACTTGGCTTTGGTATGATGAGATCAGCCATTTTACCTATAGCCAGTTATCAAGACGATGGACTGCCCATCTTGACGCCTGTGGGGTTAGATACCGTCCTGTCAATAACGGCAGGCACACCTATGCAAGCCAAGTGCTATCAACAGGTGCAGTGACAGCAGAATGGCTTGCCAATCAGCTTGGACATACCAACACTGATATGATTCACCGTCACTACGGCAAATTTATTCCCAAGGACGCAAACCACATCATAAAAAACCTAGCCAACGCCCTGCAATAATTTCACCACGAAAAAAAGCCACTCAAAACGAGTGGCTTAATTTTTTGCCCTTATTACAGCCCATATAAACACAGAAACCTCACAACTGCAAAAACAGCGCGAGGTCTTATATACCAACGGTCATTATCAACTATGCTAAAACCACTCAGCCCATGAAAATCACCTTCGTGGGCTACACACTTCGCAAACCGTTGCTATAAGCGGTATATATGGTGGCGATGAAGAGACTTGAATTCTCTATTTTTAGTAAAATTCTATTTATTGGCTATCAAAATCAATAACTTACATTACATTACCCAAGATAATTAGTCCCATAGTTAGCCCACGCAATATAAACGACCTCGGGAAAATTTGAGTGTTTTTAATTATAAAATTGCTATTTTCAAAAATTTGACCCATATCAAAAAAAAAGGTGATAAGGTGATAATCTTATAAAAATTTATATAAATATATGATATTAATGAAAAAATACTAAAAATAAAAAGGTGATAAAAAAGTGATTTTAAGGTAATTTATCACTCTTATAAAAGGTGATAATTTTATTTCACAACTTATTAATTTTTATAAGTTTTTATCTTTATCACCTTTTTTATCACCTGAAATCACCTTTAAAAGGTAATAAAAATTTATTATTTAAATCAATTACTTAGTTATACTTTTTAAGTACTTATCACCTTATTACCTTTTTTCAACCAACCTATCAATCATTACGTTATTTAACTTCCTATAATTTCAAGCAGCAAACTGCACCAAACTGCAACAATGATTAGTAGCAACAACTCCTGATTTGTTTGGCATCCGCTAGTTTTTTACTGCATAAAAATAAGCCTTTTATGTATAAAGCATGCGCGTGGGAGGGAGCGCGAGCCGTGACGACCATCTGACACAAAAAAACCGCTCATCAAGAACGGTTTTAGAAAAATATTTTTTTATTTTTTATGAATCGGTTATAGCAGTCAGTGAGTAATCATTAAATGTGATGAGCTCTTGGCCGACTTGGTTATTGATGTCCATGAGTAGGTTCTGCAACGGGTAAATTTCGTGCCAATAGAACACTTCAGCTGCTTTCTTAATATCACCAAAGCCACCTGTGTTATTGGGGACAATACCCATCAGCTGGGGCGGTACTCGATGCCCTGCCAACTGATCATCACGGCTGGCGATTTTAATATTCATAAATTCATCTTTGGCGGCAACTTCAGCGAGTGGGATAACCTTAACCCCATCAGGCTTTCCGTTGGGCACATACATAAACAGGTTCTTAAAGTTACCAGCACCTTTTGATTCACGTACTGCGTCTTCCAAGTTCTCAACGTCTTGCTGAGTTGTTAAAGCATCGGATAGATATAAGATATAGCCCGCGTGAGCGAGATCGGAAGAGCAC
>CALJUC010000274.1 GCA_937975585.1 uncultured Moraxella sp.
GTTTTCACTTTATCAACTGGACAAAGACTGCCTTTGAAAACGTCGATGTGATTCCCGCAGGCAACGGCATCATGCACCAAATCAACCTTGAGAAAATGTCACCTGTGATTCAAGTACAAAACGGCGTGGCGTTCCCAGATACTTGCGTGGGTACTGACAGCCATACCCCACACGTGGATGCGCTGGGTGTGATTTCGGTGGGTGTGGGTGGACTTGAAGCGGAAACCGTTATGCTTGGTCATCCATCAATGATGCGTCTTCCAGACATCGTTGGCGTACACCTAAAAGGCAAACGCCAACCTGGTATCACGGCGACTGACATCGTACTAGCACTGACCGAGTTCTTACGTAAAGAGCGCGTGGTTGGTGCCTATGTGGAATTCTTCGGTGAAGGTGCAGACAGCCTATCAATCGGTGACCGCGCGACTATCAGTAACATGACCCCAGAGTATGGTGCGACTGCGGGCATGTTCTACATCGACCAAAACACCATCGACTACCTACGCCTAACTGGCCGTGATGAAGACCAAGTAAAATTGGTTGAAAACTACGCCAAAGTAGCAGGTCTATGGGCCGATGACTTGGTAAATGCTGAGTACGAGCGCGTATTAGAATTTGATTTGTCATTGGTTACCCGTAACATGGCAGGGCCATCAAACCCACACGCCCGTGTATCAACCGATGAGCTTGCCGCCAAAGGTATCGCTCACGCAGAGGGCGAAGCTGTACCACAATCAGAAAACGGCTTAATGCCAGACGGCGCCGTGATTATCGCAGCGATTACCTCTTGTACCAATACCTCTAACCCACGTAACGTGGTAGCGGCAGCTTTATTGGCCAAAAAAGCCAATGAACTTGGTTTAACTCGCAAACCTTGGGTTAAGTCATCATTCGCACCAGGCTCGAAAGTCGCTGAATTGTATCTACAAGACTCAAACCTATTACCAGAACTTGAAAAATTAGGCTTTGGTATCGTAGCGTTCGCTTGTACGACTTGTAATGGTATGTCAGGTGCATTAGACCCAGCGATTCAACAAGAAATCATCGATCGCGACTTGTATGCTACGGCAGTCCTTTCAGGTAACCGTAACTTTGACGGCCGTATCCACCCATACGCCAAACAAGCATTCTTGGCATCTCCGCCACTAGTTGTGGCATACGCAATTGCGGGTACAATCCGCTTTGATATCGAAAAAGACGTACTAGGTACCACAGCTGACGGCAAAGAAATCCGCTTAATGGACATTTGGCCATCAGACGAAGAGATTGACGCGATTGTTGCTAAACACGTGAAACCTGAGCAATTCCGCCAAATCTACATCCCAATGTTTAACTTGGATCGTAGCGAAAAAGCGGCAAGCCCACTATACGACTGGCGCCCAATGTCAACTTATATCCGTCGTCCGCCGTACTGGGAAGGCGCGTTGGCCGGTGAACGTACCCTAAAAGGTATGCGCCCATTGGCAATCTTGCCTGATAATATCACTACTGATCACTTGTCACCATCAAATGCTATTTTGGCAAGTTCGGCAGCTGGGGAATACTTGGCAAAAATGGGCTTACCCGAAGAAGACTTTAACAGCTATGCGACCCACCGTGGTGACCATTTGACCGCCCAACGTGCGACTTTTGCCAATCCAAAACTGTTTAACGAAATGGTGAAAAATGACGACGGCAGTACCAAACAAGGCTCACTGGC
>CALJUC010000275.1 GCA_937975585.1 uncultured Moraxella sp.
CATCGCTGGCAACAAAGAGCCCCTGCAATTCACAGATCTGTATTTGCAGGTCAAGCAAATTGATGGGAGCCAGGTTGTACGAGTGTTAGGCTATGGATCCGTGTTTCCAACCCACTGGCTTGACTAGAGTCATCCAATTGAAAATGAAGAGATCGAGTATGCGTGCTGTCCTGCGTCACAGTGCCTTGCTGGCAGGATGTTTCCTGCTGACGGCCTGCCTGGAGATCCCGACCGAGGAGGTTATCTATTCCCAAGTTGGTGAACAACTGGTCGATCGTTGCACTCACGTGCCTGCCCGGCAGGGGTTCCCTGGTGGCTTGCCGGCCGATTTTACTGTGCTGGTCTGGAATCTGCACAAGTTGCAGGATCCTAACTGGCAGAACGAGTTGACTCGCTGGGGGAAGACGAGTGATCTGTTGATGCTGCAGGAGGCGCAGGACGATCCAGGACTCGCCGCTTGGTTGGCGACAGGACATTTCAAGTGGCAGCAGGTCGCCGCTTTTCGCTTTCAGGAGCGAGCCTCAGGGGTGCTCAATGGATCTACCGTTGAGCAGGTCTACAGTTGCTCGCTGAGGATCCCTGAGCCGGCCACTCGATTGCCAAAATCCTCACTGCTTTCGCTCTATCCGCTGCAGGGCAGTCGTTATCCTCTGATGGTGATCAACGTCCATGGCATTAACTTTGAATTGGGGATGGCCGCGTACAAACAGCAAGTGACTCAGGTTGCCAAGTTGACGCGCAAATATCAGGGACCGGTCATAGTGGCGGGGGACTTCAATACCTGGGGTGACAAACGGCGGGTCTTGTTGCAAAACACCATGGCGCGTTATCAGTTGCAAGAGGCAAGTTACCAGCCTGATGAGCGGACCCGGGTTGCCGGATTACCCCTGGATCACCTCTTCTATCGCGGGTTGACACTTTCGCAGGCCGAAGCGGTCAGCAGTCATGGTTCTGATCACAATCCACTGCGACTTGGCTTTCACTATCCTTGAATCATTCCAATAAAAAACGCCTCCAGTGTGAGGCGTTTTTGTTTGGCTCACATATTCAGCCGCTATTATCAGCCTCAACACATATTGTCGCTGACCCACTACGTACCCGCAAACTACTCATGCATCGCCGTGAAATTGATAAGCTATTTGGCATGGTGAATCAAAAAGGCCATACGTGTGTCGCGCTCAAAGTATACTGGAGTCATGGCCGCGTGAAATGCGAAATCGCCTTGGCTAAAGGTAAAAAAATGCACGATAAACGCGCTACCCTAAAAGAACGCGACTTCCAACGTGATAAACAACGCGGCTTAAAGAATATGGATTAATCATTGATTTTGGATAATGTATGAGAACTGTCCTGTTAGCTGTTTTATGGTTAGGCTTCATTGCCGTGTTTTTTTATGATTATAAGACCCACCAACCACTCATTGGCGGAATCAAAAACATTTCGCTTATGATTGCAATCGTGGTGGTTTATTATACGGTTCGTTTTGTTACCAAACCTAAAACGAGCCGACCAGTATCTAAATTATATTGATAGATGAGTTTTCCAGTAAAAATATGGCCTAGCTAAAAAAATCGCAACTCTTGCGTATTTAGATACGTAAAAACTGATATACAGCCACATGACTACCAACCGCTTTGATTAATGAAATAATGACACAATCGAACCAAGACCGAAATTTTGATGATATAAGCGAGCATTTTGCCAAAAAAGTCTATGGCGGACTAAAAGGCGAAATTCGGCTCGCGGTATTACGCCGTGATATTTTTGACTGGGTACAAGTGCAAAATCGCCCATTACGTCTGCTGGATGTCGGTGCAGGCTTGGCTCAGCTATCCATTGAATTAGCACAAGCAGGACACGATGTTACGGTCAATGATATCTCGCAAAATATGCTTAAGTTAGCCAAACAACAAGCGGGGGATATTGCCGAGCGCATGACATGGCATGTCTGTCCCTATCAGGATTTGGATGACAAGCTAATTGGCAAATATGATTTGATTTTGTGCCATGCGGTGCTTGAATGGCTTGCCGAACCACAGCAGATTATGGACTTCTTCGCACGTTGGCTTGCCAAAGATGGCGCGTTGTCCTTGTGTTTTTATAACCCAGCAAGCTTTGTCTATCGCAACTTGGTGATGGGTAATTTTAACTTACTGAATAATCCTGACTTTAAGGCCGACAACAAGAGCCTAACGCCCAATCATCCAGTTGCCAAAGATGAGGTAATGGATTGGTTGGCTGCGCATCATTACCATATCGTAACGACCTCTGGTCTACGCGTGTTTCATGATTACTCACCGCTTAAGCGTGGCGGGCATACCAACCCACAAGCAGTCATTGAGATGGAAGTGAAACACAGCAACCAAGAACCGTATAAATGGCTTGGTCGTTATCTGCATGTGTTGGCACAAGCAACAACATAGTTTCTTATTGGGTTAGCAGCAATTAGGGATAACCTGCGTCTTTCATCACCTCAATCGCCAGTTTTTGGCGCTCGGCATAATATTTGACAGGCATTGGGTTGATTTCAATATCGCCTAACGCCTTTAAACCCACTGAGCTTTCGGCACTGCTATTAATGGGAAAGGTGTTGCTATAACTGGCATAGAGGGTTTGTTGTTCTTTTTGTGCTAACCACTCGATAAAGGCCAGTGCTAATTGGGGGTTTTTAGCGGTTTTTGGAATGGCAACGCCGGTAATATTGGTATGCACCCCACCATAACCTTTGTTTGACCAGGTTAGTTTAAGCGGTGTGTCTGGGTGTTCTTGGACATAATTCATATAGCTGTGGCTATTGACCAAGCCAACTTGGCACTTACCGCTTTCGATGGCTTGTAGCAATGCCTTATCATTGAGCACTGGCGGCATGGCAAGATTGGCAACCCAACCTGTTAATGCCTCTTGGACACGGCTTACGCCTAAATTATTAATTAAATTCACCACCAAGCTTTGATTGGGTACATAGCTGGCTTGGCTGATACACAGCTTTTGGAACCAAGTCGGTTTGGCAAAGCTTGCGTAGCTTGAGATATCGTTTTTATGTAACACTCGGCTATCATATACGGCTGTGCGCGCGTAGTAGGACATCGCTAACCAGTTACCATCGGGGTCACGGTAGCGTTCAGGTACTTGTGCAACGGCTGCATCCGAGCTAAAAGGTTGCAGCAAGTTGGCTTCAACCGCATGATGAAAAACACCCACATCCTCAGTTAAAATCAAATCTGCCGGGCTATTTTCACCTTCTGCTTTTAGTCTTGCCAAAATTGACATCGGCTCATCATTGATCACCTGAATGGTTAACTCATTGGCTTGCTGATAGGCGGTTAGTAGCGGCTGTAATTGTGCTTTTGGCACTGAGGTATACAAGGTTAACACATTGGTACTGCTAGGCGCACTTGCCGTAGTTACACCACTTGCGACATTAGGATGACTGGTGTTGACAGGATTGTTTTGTGCATTGGTGGCACTGGCAGTTGGTTGGCTGCTCTTTGAAGTATTGTCACTATTTTGACAACCGGTCAGGATAAATACGCTTAAGCACCCAGTCAACAATAGACCACAACAGCTTCGATAATTTTGTGGATAGGTGCGTTTCGCCCAAGTGGCAGTTACTGCTTGAGCCTGAGGTAAAACTGTCAAAGGTGAGCCAATTACTTGTCTTGTCAAAAAACTAACCGTCATAACTCACAATAACCTTTTGTCTACTGAATTACCTGCCGCCATTATCGCATTTAACTAACTAACACTACCCACAAACACAGCGTCTATTAGCGGCAAATTATAACATTGATTGCACGATTTTATCAGTGATTCGCCGATGATTTTTCTTTATTATCATAACTAATGATACATTGCTTATTTATTGAGGTTGTATGACTGCTAGCCCCCACCAAACTCCACCGACACCCCCTCGCCCGCCTGCCCAATCCCCCTTAAGTATTGGGTTACGTCATTACCCCATGACGCTCGTATTATTGCTAATTTGTATTGGGTTATTCGTTTGGCAGGTACTAAGTGGGGTAAATGCCAGTCAGCCGACCTCCCAAGACTTGCTGCATTGGGGCGCTAACTTTTTGCCGTATACGCTATACAATGAGCCGTGGCGTTTGTTTAGCAGCTTATTGCTACATATTGGATTAATGCACCTCATGTTTAATATGTTTGCGCTGTATTACTTTGGCCAGGTAGCGGAACGGATGTTTGGCTCGGTTAATCTATTGCTGTTATTCATCTTGTCAGGATTGGGCGGTAATCTCTTGAATTTAGCGTTGGGTTGGCAGGCACTTGCCTTAGATGAATTACCCGTAATTAGTGCGGGCGCATCAGGCGGTATTATGGGTATTGGTATAGCCTTATTGGTCACTGCCTTGCTAAAGACGTCTATCAACGATATACGGCTATCAACCAAGTCACTACTTTGGGTGATGGCGATTAATTTAGGTTATGGTTTTTTGGTGAGTGGTATTGATAACGCAGGTCATGTCGGCGGTGCGATTACCGGCGCTATCTTAGCTTTACTGTATATTTGGCAATACCGTGATGGTACAAGGCATACTCAAAAAGGCTTACCAACGCGTCATGGTATTGTAATAGCGGGTTATGGTGTAATCATCGCCTTGTTTTTGGCGACTTATTGGTACTTACATCACGCCTTTATGGCCTTGTACAATAGCCAGTTAGCACAGATGAATATCTAATGTCTTGATACATTTTTTCATCGATTAGGTATGCTAAATAACCCATCTATTGTCTTGTCCGTTTTTTGCCTAATTACGTTGTTTCAGTGTTATAATAGTTTCCGTTTTTTAGTCCATGATTTTATAGCCAGCTTTTCATAGCCAAAAGGAATCGCCATGACCGTCATCAAAAAAGACGACTTTATTAATTCAATCGCCAGTGCTTTTCAATTTATCAGCTACTATCACCCAAAAGACTTTGTTGATGCTGTCTATGAAGCATGGAAAAAAGAAAGCAACCCATCAGCCAAAAATGCCATGGGTCAAATCCTTGTAAACAGCCGTATGTCAGCCATGGGTCATCGCCCAATCTGTCAAGACACCGGTAGTGCGGTGGTATTCCTAGACATTGGTATGAATGTTCAATGGGATACGGACATGACCGTTGAAGACATGGTTAACGAAGGTGTGCGCCGCGCCTACAACAACCCAGAAAACCCGCTTCGCGCCTCTATCTTGGTCGACCCAATCGGCAAACGCCAAAACAGCAAAGACAACACTCCAGCCGTTGTGCACATGAATGTGGTTGCCGGTGATAAAGTTGACATTATCTGCGCAGCCAAAGGCGGTGGTTCAGAAAACAAAGCTAAATTCGCGATGCTAAACCCATCTGACTCTGTTGAAGAATGGGTACTAAAAACCGTTCCGCAAATGGGCGCAGGCTGGTGTCCACCGGGTATCCTAGGTATCGGTGTTGGCGGTACCCCAGAAAAAGCCATGATGCTTGCGAAGCGTTCATTGATGGAACACAGATCGGAAGAGCACACGTCTGAACTCCAGTCACGCCAATGTATCTCGTA
>CALJUC010000276.1 GCA_937975585.1 uncultured Moraxella sp.
CTTACGCAAATACTCGCCTTTATCAATCGTCGATGATTTTTTAATGCCGACGCCTAAAAAATCAAGCATCTTTGATACCTTATCCTCCTGCTTATCAGTCGGTGCAACGATAGGTGTTTTACGCTTGCTGACAGGGCGGCTCGGTTTAGCTGGTTGAGCGGTTGTTTGAACGGGGCTAACTTCTGCGCCGTCTTCATCCTCAAGTAGTTTGTTTAACCAGGCAGCGTCATCTTCAATATTTTTTTTGTTTGATTTATCCGTGGTAATCTCATTAAAACTCGGTGCAGGTTGCGTGGGCAGCGCATCAAAGTTATCAATTAACTCAAAGTCTAAGGGTTTGTTGTCGATAGCATGAGGTTGTTTAGGGTTAACAGCGCTACTTGTTATAGTATGGGTTGGGACTGGCTGTGAGTCTGTATCCTCATCAACGCCAGTGTCATCATCAAAAAGTACCATATCATCACTGATAAGCTTATCGCGATGTTGGTTTTTGGTTGCGGGGCGCTTGTTGGCAGTCGCCTGTTTGGTAGGTTGATGACGACCTGTCTTGCTGTCGGTTGGCTGATTCTCGTCAGCTGAAGCAACGGGTGTGGTGGGTAATACGAACTTACCTGATTTTGCCGATAGCGTATCAGCAACGGGTGATGGCAGCTGTTGAACGGCATTAAATAGTCGGTTGCAATTATCGCAACGCACATAGCCACTTTTAATGACAAGCTCCTCGTCCGTAACGCTAACGATATGTTGGCAATAAGGGCATTCAGTCTGATGCACGGCTGAACTTGTCATGGCAGTAGTCTCTTCCTGGAAATACTAATTTTGGTATTTAATAGGGATTTGCTCAAAAAGTCAACAAAACCTAATTGAATTCTGCATCAATTGTTAAATCTATGGCATCAGGGCAACATTTGCCTAATTTGGGACAAGCTAAATGCGCGAAAACCTTACTCAAGACAGGTAATCATGCTCATGAAAAGTAGCTAATATATAAAAGCCCGATAATAAATAAGGATGGCACAATCAAGCACCATCCTTATTGATACGACTGCTAAATGGCGTTAGACCACGCGGCGTTTGCCCGCTAAGCGATGCCAGTGTTTGTCTTCTTGGCTGCTAAAGGTAAAGTCATCCGACATCAAAAAAAAAGGCGTATACGCGGCTTTGACATCATCCACTTGGTTCTCGATAAGACCGGCTAACACAATGCTGCCCTCGGTCGGTAGCAACGTGGCAAAATATGGTGCTAAGCCCATCAAAGGTTTTGCCAAAATATTGGCGGTAATCATATCGGCGGGCAACACGGTATTAGCCTGACAAAACGCTTCAAACTCTTGAGGTAAGAATGCCTGTAACTGGGCGCTGACGTGATTGCGCTCAGCGTTTTGGTTGGTGGCCAAAACCGCTTGTGGGTCAATGTCGACGGCATAGACTTGTTTTGCGCCTAGTAGCAAAGCGGCAATACCTAAAATACCAGAACCGCAACCATAATCAATCACCGTCTTACCTGCTAGGTCTTGTTCGGTGAGCCAATCTAGACAAAGGCGGGTGGTCGCATGGTACCCGGTACCAAACGCCAAGCCAGGGTCCATCATGATATTGGTCGCTGTCGGCTCCGGTGGGGTCATCCACTTTGGTACAATCCACAAACCATTGGCGCACTCGATAGGGTGGTAGTTTTTCATCCACTCGCGTTCCCAGTCTTTGTCATCGACGCGTGTTGTCCATACGCGAGTAGCGGTTACGTGTTGGGCGATATCTTGGCTCAGCGATTCAAGATTGGTGGTCGTGTCAAACAGACCGGTCAAAATCACCTCATCCCATAAAGGTGATTCACCGGGTAAAGGTTCAAATAACGGTTGGTCACCGGCATCATCAAGGCTGATACTTAAAGCATCGGCTTCAAGAAGTAGGGCTTCCGTCAGTTCCGCTTGGGCTTTGTCACATTGGATATGTAGTTGCTGCCAGGGCATGGTTTTTCCTTTGGGTTAATAAATAATGGTATTAAATCAAGCTCAGAATAATTCTTTGGTGGTTTTTTCTAGCCAAGATTGCGAGCGTGATTCTGGGTTTAGCGGTTCGCCGTCACCGGTATTGTTATCGGGTTCGCGATAATCGGTATTAGGGCGGTTGTCATAGGGGTTAGATTGCTGCAGCTCAATATTGGATTGGCGCTGTTGTTGATTTTGGTAGAGGTCATTCGCATCTTCAATACGTTGTGCTGCAAAACGTGCTTCTTGCTCAAGCTCGTATAGACGAACCGCGCATTCGCTGCTTTCGGTTGGCAAGTCATCAATATTGACCGGTACGTGTACCGCATTCGGGCATTTTTCATTCGACAATGTGCCTTGACCGTTTTCAAGCCATAGCCATTCGATATTACCCGGTTGGGTTAAGTTGACGGCAATCAACGGTAGGCGCTGCATATAGTTAATCCACATCGGTAAGGCGCCATTACCACCACTTAAGCCAGTAGGTTGGTTGTCATCACGACCGACCCACACGACATTGACATAGTTGCCGCTATAACCGGCAAACCACGCGTCGCGGTAATCATTGGTTGTCCCTGTTTTACCGGCTAAGTTTAATGTATCGCCTAGGGTTAACGCAGCTTTTGCGGTACCCGTTTTGATAACCTGTTGCATGGCAAAGTTGGTCATATAAGCCGGTGCGATGGGCACCACTTGGCGATTTTGTAGGCTACTACCTTGAATCAATCGGCCTTGACTATCCACAATACTGCGAATAGTGTGGATATCGTGCTTAAAACCACCGCTTGCCAATACTTGATACACCCCAAGCATATCCATTGGTGATAAGTTGACCGCGCCCAATAACGCGGCAGGGTAATTGGGCAATTGGGTGTTAATCCCCATTTTATACAACTGATTTAAAATAGTTGGTACACCCACTTCTAAGCCGACACGAACGGCGGCTTGGTTGTACGAGTTTGCCAATGCGGTCAAGAGTGGCACGTCACCATGACTACCACCACCATAGTTAGCCGGTGTCCAAGACGTGCCATCAGATAGCTTTAATTTAATCGGGGCGTCACTGACGGGGCTTGCCAGGTTATAGCGGCCTTGCTCAAAGGCGGTAAGGTAAATAATTGGTTTTAGCAATGAACCAACTTGGCGCTTGGCATCCACCGCGCGGTTAAAGCCGGTAAATTCAGTACCACCACCCACAACGGCCAATAACTCACCGGTACGTGGGTCAGCACTAACTAAGGCTGCTTGTAAGTTGCTCAGTTGTTTGGGGTCGGATTTTTTTAATGTGGCTAAGCTTTGCAACACCGCATCGTCTGCGGCTTGCTGAGCATTGGGGTCAAAACTGGTAAAAATCCGCAAGCCTTCGTTTTTTAAATCTTCTGGGCGATAGCTTCGATTGAGTTCACGCTTGACCACATCAAGGTACGCAGGGAAGCGGCTTTTGCCAATGGTTGGGTTTTTGACCACATCCAAGGGTCGGGCAGTCGCCTCATCGTGGGTAGATTGGTCGATTTTGCCCGTTACCAACATATTATCCAGTACGGTGTTGCGCCGTGCCAATGCTGCATCAGGATAGCGTAACGGGTTATATTGGGTCGGGCCTTTGGCAAGACCCACCAGTAATGCCAACTGATCCAAACGCAGCTCACTCAGCGGACGATTAAAATAAAATTGCGCCGCTAAGCCAAAGCCATTAATGGAGTGGTTGCCATTTTGACCGAGATTAATCTCGTTCATGTAGGTTTGTAGAATCTCACTTTTGTTGTAGTGAAGTTCTAGTAGCACCGACATCAGGGCCTCATTGGCCTTACGTTTAAAGGTTTTATCCGAGTTTAGATAAAAGTTTTTGACCAACTGCTGGGTGATGGTCGAACCACCTTGGCGCGGTTTGCCGGTGACATTGCTATACAGGGCGCGTGCGATACCGCGCAGTGAGATACCATGATGCTCATAAAATCCCCGGTCTTCGGTGGCAATCAAGGCATCAATCAAATGCTGTGGCATTTGGTTGATATTTAGCACAATCCGGTCTTCATTGTTATCCGGATAAATCCCCCCAATCAGCACCGGCTCAAGGCGCGCCACGCCCGATGTATTGGGTTGGGTACTTTGGAGTGCGTCGACTTGGTCGCCTTTTAAGGTGATTTTTAGGATTTGATTGGGTTCGGTATTGTCTTTGGCAAACTCAAAGGCACGCGTGTTGATATAGTATTCATTGATGGGGCTACCATCGGTCTTGTCCGTGGCGGTCTTTTTAGTAAACGTACCGGTATTGTCGTAGTTATCGGTCTTGCGATAGTTTAATAAATCTAGCCATAACTGTAGCTGTTTGTCGCTTAAGGTCGTGCCTTGCGACAACTCTAACGGCCGTGAATAGACCTTGGCAGGCAAGTTCCAACGCTTACCCTCAAATTTTTGGGTAATTAACCGATCTTGGCGTATCACATACCACGTTGATACCACCAGTGCCATGATCACCAATACAATAAAGATAAAGCTCAGGATCAAGCTGCCACGTTGATGATAGGGCGGTATAACGATAGTGGCAGGCGTGGGCTTGGTAGCAGCACAAGGGGTACAACGGCGTTTGGTCATAAGCGGTGGGTCATCAGCGAAAAAACGGGGATATTAGCTTGTGAGCCAATCCAATGTCATCTGGGGTATTTACCTAATAAAAAGCGCAAGATAAATCCTATCAAGCGGTATCCGATTAGCGGTTAACATCGGTTGAGGCGTACCCCAAAATGGCTCTATGATGACGCAAAACTATAAAAAATTCAATGTAGATTTTTGCAAGGGGGAATTTGGGGTACAATAGCCTATTACCGCCAATGCATCCGTGGTTAACACCTCGCATTGACATTGGTTGGCACCTACCTGCTTTTGAGAAATTCTGTTATGTCTGTTCCTGCGCCCACTGAAAAAATCACGACTTATCAAAATACGGAGTTGGTATTGCCACCGCCAGGGCACTGTTTTCACTGTGGCGACCCATTGCCGGATAAGCCGTTTTTTACCCTGATTTTACATGAACAGCGCCCGATGTGTTGTATGGGGTGTCAGTTGGCCGCGCAAAGTATCGTTGAGGCCGGGCTTGAGCAGTATTATCTTGACCGTAGTGAGATTAACCGCACCGCAAGTCTGCCAGATTCGTTGTATCAGCTCCAAGCGTATGACCATGATGAAGTTAAATCGCAGTTTATCTACCCCCAAGATGGGGCGAGCGTGGCTGAGTTGTCGGTCAGTAATTTGCGCTGTGCCGCCTGTAGTTGGTTGATTGAGACCCAACTCTATAAGCTTGATGGGCTACAGCAATGCCAAGTCAATCTAACCCACCAACGTATGCGAGTGGTATGGGATGAGAATCGATTGCCTATTAGTCAGATTTTGGCGCAAGTACAAGCGGTGGGCTACGATGCCAAGCCATATCGCCAAGATACCCACGAAGCGATGCTGCGCCGTGACAATCGCCGAATGATGTTTCAATTGGGTATTGCGGCATTGGGTGCGATGCAAGCGATGATGTTTGCCGTGGGGCTGTACTTTGGTGAATACACCGGTATGGATATCAATGACCGTCAGTTTTTGCGCTGGGTGTCGTTGTTCGTCAGTATTCCGGTATTTTTGATTGCAGGCGTTCCGTTCTTTACCTCGGCATGGTCAGCGATTCGCGCCAAGCAAGTCAATATGGATGTGCCGATTAGTATCGCGATTGTGATTACGTTTTTTGCCAGTTTATATGCCACGGTCGGTCAAACGGGTGAAACCTATTATGATTCGGTCAGTATGCTGATTTTCTTTTTACTCGCGGGTAAATATGTCGAGCATAATGCGCGGGTCAAAGCGGCCAATTTGGCCAATGATTTGGTGGTGGTTGAGCCGATTTTAGTCGCAAAATTGGGTCATGAAGACATCATTGGTAGCGCAGACACGTTGCAAGACTACAGCCAGCGCTATCAAGCGGCATTCCATGCGTCGCTTGAGCATCACAGACCGATGGAGCAAGACGACGAATTGGTGACCAATGCCACGGTCAAACAACATCCCATTGCGCCTGCCATTCAAGATTTGGTGTCTGCACAGTCACTCCAAGTGGGTGATATTGTCCGTATCGATGCGGGTAGTAGTGTGATTAGCGATGGGATTTTGCTATCGAACACCGCCACCGTGTCACAAAGTTTATTGACCGGCGAAAGTGACTTGATTGTCAAACAGTTGGGCGATGAGATTGTTGGCGGCAGTCAGAACGACAGTCAGCCGTTTATTATGCAAGTAACGGCCTTACCAAAAGACAGCCAAATGGGCGTGATTGACCGTTTGGTGAATCGCGCATTGAGTGAAAAGCCACAAGTCGCGCTACGTGCCGATAAGCTGGCACGTTGGTTTGTGGCGCGGGTATTGGTGATAGCCAGTGGGGTGTTTTTGGCGTGGTACTTTATTGAGCCATCGCATGCGATTTGGGCGACGGTGGCGGTATTGGTCGCGACCTGTCCTTGTGCCTTGTCATTAGCCACCCCAATTGCTTTGACCGTATCGACCAATCGCTTAGCCAGTCTTGGCTTTTTGGCAACGCGCGGCCATACGATTACCAGTTTGGCCAATGTCACCCATGTGGCGTTTGATAAGACAGGTACATTGACCTATGGTCAGCCTAACTTATTAGCAATTGAGCCATTGCACGCTGCGAATAATATGGATGAACAGCGCCTACTAACCTTGGCGGCCAGCCTTGAGATTGGTAGTCGTCATCCGATTGCCCATGCATTACTGACCGCGACCAGACAGCTGCATTTACCGCAAGCTGAGCAACTTGAGCAAGTCGCAGGTGGCGGCTTACAAGCCATGATTGAGGGTAAGGCCTATCGTCTTGGGCATTTAAGTTTTGTCTTAGACAATGCCAATGAGCAAGTCTTGGCCGATAGCCCACCCAATCTTGAACAGCATCACGCTAGTACCAGTGTTACCTTAAGCCAATTTGATGGTCACACGTGGCAGCCTATGGCGCATTTTTACTTTCATGATAAAGTGCGTGAAGCGGCGCGTGCGACCATTGATGCCCTTACCGCACAAGGCATTAACGTGCTGATGCTAACCGGTGACCCAAGTGAACAAGCGCAACTAGTAGCACAGCGTTTGGGCATTGAAACCGTGTATAAAGGGCTAACCCCTCAAGATAAGGTCGAGCACTTGCAAGCGCTACAACAGCAAGGCCATGTCGTGCAGATGGTCGGGGATGGGGTCAATGATGCGCCGGTATTGGCAGCTGCGACTATCTCGACTGCGATGGCGGGTGCCGCGGATTTGGCACAGGTGACCAGTGACTCATTGGTACTAAATGGCGAAATTTTTTCTGTCGCCAAGGCGCACCAAGTGGCACGTAAAACCGACCATATTATCGCGCAAAACTTTCGCTGGGCGCTCGGTTATAACTTGGTGGTGTTATTGCCGGCAGCATTTGGTTATGTGCCGCCGTGGCTTGCCGCGATAGGGATGTCTATTAGTTCGTTATTTGTGGTGATGAATGCATTGCGCTTAAAAAACGCGTAACGTCAGGTTGTTAATAAAGCAATGCCGTTAATTGATAAAGCAATTAACGGCATTTTTGTTCAAAAGATTAGCAGGGTGTGTCCCTAATTAAACGTGAATTGATAACGGTGAATTACCGGCATGGTTTTGATAAAGTCAACATAGTAGTAATACACCTTGTCTTTATCATCAAGCTTGCCGTTGTTATCGCTATCGGCACGCGTGACAAAGTAAAAACGTTGCAGCGGCTCGACCCACGTGGCATTTAGCAAAAACTGATTCGCTGGGTGTAAACGCGTTAGGCCATTACCGCTATTGTCACTCATATACAGCGCCATACGGGAACGCTCATTGCGTTGATTGACCGCGGCCGTTGGGTTTTTTGATGGGGCGGCTTCATCCACTTCGTATAAAATACGCGATAACAAGACAGCCCCGTTTTTGGTTTCTTCGCTGGCTTTGGTTTGACTGATATTTTCAGCGTTGCCATTATTTTTGACTGTATCGGTAGCTGGCGTGGTGCTACCTTTTAATGACGGATTCTCGCTATATTGATAGGGGAAAAAAATGCGAGTGATACGAAAGCGGTTGTGGTCAAATACTCGATGCTTGGAACCGGTACGGACATTTTCCAAAATCAGATTGTCAATATTACTGGTATAGTCAAAGCTGTTAATCGGTGTGACAAAACTGGACGTCATGCGTGAGGCATCAGTGCCGCGCTGTGCCATAAGCCCTTTGTCATCGGTATATAGGGTGACAAGCGGATGTAGTAACAATGCGCCGCCTTCGACATACACAGGTACGTCAAGCTGCTGAACGGCTTTTGGTTCGGGCGGCAACGTGGCAGGCGTATCTGCGATAATCACTGCGTTATTGACACTACTGGCGACTTGGGTTGGTGGTTTGGCTTCTTCGGGTTTTTGTTGGCAGGCACCGAGCGCAAGGGCCGCGATGCAGACAGGTAACAGGTTAAATAAGCGGCGTGTATGGCCGCGTCGTGGGTCAACAAATAGGTAAGGCAATGACATACGACTCCTAATAAGGGCTAAACCAAAACGCTAGGCGAAGTGATGCATAGCGCTATTGAGGGCTAGGGTAGCATATTTTTACGGCAAAAACATGACGCTTTATCGAGTGATTGGTGATAGATAATACATTGATAGGATAGATTATCTAACAAGCGCTTGGCGGATAAACAGTAGCTATTTGAAAAAATTACGTTATAATAGGCAGACCCAAAAGGATAACAATAACAGGGTGGATTTTTTACTAATTCTAAAGGATAGTCCCTGTAAAGTGAGTTTACTTGATGTCCGAGCAGCAGCTTAGCCTTGATCTTCCCATCAAACAAGATGCCAGCCTAAGTGACTTTACCAGTCCGAGTTGGGCGTCGATTATTGATGTCGTGCGGCAGTTACATGCTGGACTATTACAGCAGCTATATTTCTATGGCGAGCCAGACACCGGCAAAACGCATTTATTATCTGCCATTTGTGAGTCATTTCGTGATAGCGGGCAATCGGTTATTTATCTATCGTTGCGTGAGTTGATACACGCTGACCCATCCGTATTATCGGCACTTGAGAGTATGCAAGTCATCGCGGTTGATGATATTGACCGCATTCAAGGTAGCCACCAATGGCAAGAAGCCATTTTTCATCTGATTAATCTTAGTAACGAATACAACAATGTGCTAATTTTTGCCGGTCGATTACCGGTTAGCCAGTTGGATTTTTCGCTCAAAGATTTATTGTCGCGTTTAGCCAAATCACCGACCTTTCAGCTACCATCGGGTAGAGACCGTTTAGACCGCGCTATGATTTTGCAGTCAGTACTCAAACGTCGTAATTGGCACTTTGACTCACGGATTACTGAGCATTTATTAAATCAAGGCCCGCATCGGGTGGGTGCGATGCTTGCGGTAATGAATGAACTTCAACCTGTTTTTTCGAATTTGGAACGTGTCCATGTTACCAAGGCTAAGATTCAAGAAGCGATTCGCATTATTGATGACCAGACCTTGGCGTATGAGCTAAAGGATTTGGACAGCGAGTTGGATGATATTCAAAGTACCGATGATTTTTTAAATTTTTAATGGTTAAAGTCAGATAGCGGTGACCGACAGTATCATTCTTGACGATTACTAGTGCTTATTTACGGTTACCGGCTTTAGTGTAACCGTTACTTAATATACAGCGGTTACACTCTGCAATTAATTGAATTCCGGTATTTAAATTCTCGGTTATTTGTCACACACACGCTGAATGATTGGCGTTATTTTAAGGAATTTGCATGAAATCACAATTTATTGGTTTAGCAATGGTCGGCCTTATGGGTCTAAGCACCTCAGCATTGGCACAAGTAACGCTAAATATCGGTGATAACACCGTGGTTACGGCCATCAATGGCCAAGAAGTCCAAAATGGCTTATTTTCTAAGCCAGCAAGTCGCTATACCTTAGAGCCAGGCAAGCATGTGATTACCGCTAAATACACACGCTTGTATGAGCTAAACGGTGATAACCACGATGTATTGCGTTCAAATAACGTGAGTATCCCTGTTGAACTGGCCGACAATCAAACTTACACCTTGGTCATGGCGGGTCAACCTGAAGCGTATGCCCAAGCCAAAGATTATGCCAAACAACCAACGTTAGCGTTGTTACAAAATGGCCAAACATTGGTTAGCCAAAAAGCCAATGCGGGTTCAAACGCAGGTCTTTTTGGTAGCTTTGGTGGTGCATTAGGCGGTATTTTTGGGGGTGGCTCAAAAGCCGTACAATCAAACCAACAAACGATCAATGCCTTACAAGGTGGCTCAGCTAACGCGATTCCAGCGATTCAACCAACGGCAGCCGCTACACCAGTTGTAACCTCAACCGATACTTTAGACCAGTTTATGCAGCTTTGGTTAAAGGCTACCCCTGCAGAGCGTGATAAAATCCGCCAATGGATTGGCAAATAATTTGAGTAAGCCAGTTAATTGAAAAAAGCACGAATCACATTCGTGCTTTTTTTATGAGTGGTAAAAAATCGGATATGGGTCTTTATCATCAAAGAGATTGAAAAGTAATACAAGGTAGGCGAGCCTGACAAAGTCGAACTTTCACATTTGGCAGACTATAACAGACTACTTTAATACAGCCTGTACCTCAAGCAACTCAATACTCGGTTGGTTAATCTGTAATTGTTCGATAACGATACCTTGTTGGGTTAACTGGTTAAATACATTGCTGACCACAGCGGCTTGCGAGTGGCTAAAGCTGACCTGCACACTGCCGTTATTGTCAACCACGGTGCCCGTAATGCCGGATTGGGCGAATACTTGGCGTACTAAGTCGCCTTTACTGGCGGTGGCTAATTGAGTTGTTTGATTGGTGTTGATATTACCGGCTTGGCTACGCAACCAAAACACATCGGCCAACGTGCTATCGTAAGCTTTTTGACTGGTATTGGCCTTTTCATGAAGCGTCCAGCCACCAAACCCGACCGCAAATACCAGTAAAAAACCGAGTAACCCCAATAGCGCAATTTGGTCGCGGCGTGAGAGATTGGCAAAGGCTTGGGCGAGCGGGGATGCCGCTTGTTGCCAACGTTGGCTAAGGGCAGTGAATCTTGCCATGATTGTCCTATACAAATAATCTATCTATTAAATTTAACTTGTTGGTTTATGCTAGCGTATAGACTGCAAAACGCTTATAAGCTGATATCAACCATCGCAACTGCGCCGCCCTCTACCGGTGTGACACTACCCAATTTTGCGGCAATACCTTGCGCGCTTAATGCATTAATAACTTGATTCAAGCTATCGTTATTGCTCGCGACTAGTTGTAATTGTAAGCGATTCGTTTGGTAATTCACTTGGCGCGCGTTAATCTGATATTGGCGTAATACCGGTTGAACTTGACTAAGCGTGGTCAAGACATTGGTTGAGGTGGTTTGCTCATTAATCAGTTTGCCCTCTAATTGACGTTGAATCGTCAGGCGCGGATTGAAGCGCTCATTCGGGAACCATTGCTCATATTGCTGTTGCAATAACACTTTAGCTTGACGTTCGGCCTGTTGGTAATGATACCAACGCAACCCATCAACCAATAATGCCGTCAATATCGCAAATACCATTATAGCAGCAATGGCTTTGACATAAGGTGGAATACGCGTATCACGTTTGACAACGGCAAAGTTTAACCAATGGCGCGCTGGGTCTGCGATAGGTGCCGGTAAACGCTCATCGATTTGGTAGCTAATATTGGGCTGATTCGACAAGGCTTCGATAAGGGTCAGTGGAATATCGCCACTGAGATAAATATAATCAATCGTCGGTAGTTTGCCCAATACCAATGGTAAGTAGCTGACGGCCATGCCTTGCGTATGTAGCGTATCACCAAAGGTGAGTAGCTGCGTGGCATGGTCTTGATAAAACATTGCCGCGTGTAGGGCATCATCACGGGGGGTTGCCAATGTGGGCAACAACACATAATCAGGCAATAACGCGACAATTTCAACACCGGCTAACTGCGCCGCTTGCATCCAAGTATCACGGTCGCTGGCATGTAGCGCGTACAGATGGGTCGGTTGATTAGGTGTGGCATGGCTTTTGATTTGTAAATCATCTACCGAGGTGATACTGATATCTTCAAACAAATACTTGCGCCCAGAGTCACCTAAGGCCTTAAGTTGAGTCGCAGACAGTTCAGGTTGTAGTTTTAACAAATGGACGCTGGGAAAATACAAACATGCGGTTTTGGCTTTGTTTTTACTGGTCAGGCTCGCTAAGGTTGCCACTTCTTGCCAATTTTCAGTGGTTTGCCACGTTTGGGTCGTTGCTTGCCAAACGCGTAAACCGGCCTGCGAATTGGGTAGCCAAATATGAATCACGATACGTCCTTTCGCTTAATAGCGGCTGTCAAAATTTAAATGAGTCGTTAAAGGTTAGGGGCAAAACGGCTGATTTCAGTTGCCAAGCCTGGCGCGAATACGGCTGTGTCATAGACGCGTGCTTCTGCCAAGTCAAACCCATCAGCCGCCTCCCCTGTGATAATACTGGCAACCTTGGCGATAATATTCATATGGAACACAATCACGACAACACTGTCATCAGCCAACGTATCTAAAGTATTGGCCAAGTCATTGACGGCAAAGGCTGCATCATCATCAGGTGTGATATGCGCATTGACCAATACTGGCATATCGGCAAAATTGGCTCGCACGATATCGCAAGTTTGCGCAGCACGGTTATAGGGGCTATGGATAAATAACGTCGGTTGATAATTGGCAGCCAACCAAGCAGCCGTTTGCTCAGCTTGTGCTTTGCCCAGCTCAGACAAGTTACGTTCATGGTCAGGCTGGGTATACGCGCCTGCATTACCGTGACGGATTAAGATGACTTGCATAAATGGTTTACCTTCATAGCGTTATGCTGATGTTAGCTTTAATTTGGCTTTTCTGTATGGGTTATTTGATGGGGCATAACAAATTCGACATCACTACGAAAGCCACTTTCCATTAAGTTCAATGCCACGCCAAGCGGTGCTTTATCCTCAAAAATAATCGCATACAAAGCATGGGTGATTGGCATATATATCCCATCTTTGGTGGCCTTTTCATTGACTTGCTGAATGGTATTAATACCTTCTGCGGTCTGACCCAATTTTTTAATCGCTTGTTCTAGGCTAATCCCGCGACCGAGCATATTGCCGATTTGGTAATTACGGCTTAGTACCGATGAGCAAGTCGCGTATAAGTCACCAACCCCCGATAGTCCCAAAAAGGTCAATGGGTTGGCACCGGCAGACACGCCAAATCGGCTCATTTCTGCCAAGCCACGGGTTAAAATCATGGCTTTGGTATTCTCACCGATATCGTAGGCGGTTGCCATGCCCATCGCAATCGCATAGATATTTTTGAGCGCACCACCCAATTCGACACCAACCACATCATCACTGGCAAACACGCGGAAAAAAGCACTGTGTAAGGCGGTTTGTACGGCAAGGCGTAGGCTTTCAGAGGTGCTTGCAATCACGGTTGCAGATGGCATGTTGTCCATGATTTCTTTGGCAAGATTCGGGCCGCTCATTACCCCAAATGCGACATTCGGTAACTCTTGCTCGATAATGTCGCTCATCAACGCAAAGGTGTCTTTTTCCATCCCCTTGGTCAATGACACAAGTGCTTGTGAGGTGATAAACGGTGCGATATTTTGCAACGTTTCACGAAACGCAGAGCTTGGTACGGCAACAAAGATTAAATCCTTGTCTTTGACCGCGTCACCTAGTTCATGGGTGAATTGTAGATGCTCATCAAGTTTATGATTGGGTAAGTATTTTTTATTGATAAGGGTCTTTTGCATCGATTTGACAGCGCGCTTATCACGTACCCAAAGCGTGGTATCGCAGCCATTCTTGGCAGACAAATTCGCCATTGCCGTACCAAAGCTACCGCCGCCCAATACGGCAATACGTAATACATTGAGCTTTTCGGCCGCTGTTTCATTGGCATTGTCGTCAGGCGTGGTTTCGCCAGTAGGCGCAGTTTGGCTAGTCGGTTTATCAGTGGATTCAGCGTCGCTACCGGCCTCGGGTTTGGCTTTCTTTGTCCGTTTTTCGAGGACTTCAGCGATGAGTTTGCTGGCTTTATCGCGGTTAATGGCGATTTTTTCCAGATTTTCGCTTAGTTGGGTCGGTAGTTGCGGCTTTTTCATGGGATATCCTTGGCCTGCTGTCGCTAAAATTCATCAAATCTTACATCAAGTATAACGGGTAATACGCGTTTTGGGTTAGCCACGATAGTCAATAAAATCATCAACCAACACAGGTGCGCGTGGTGGCAGCTCGGTACCCGGTGTACCGATATACACAAAACCGACGACTTGGTTATCACACTCAAGACCGAAATATGTCTTGACCGCAGCGGCGTTGGCCAATGGGCCAGTGCGCCATACCGTTGCATAGCCTAATGCTTGCAAGGCGAGTAGCAGGTTTTGCATAGCGGCTGCCGTACTAGCCAGTTGTTCCCAATGTGGCACTTTGTCATGCTTACGGTAATTCGTCATACAAGCAATAATCATCGGGGCGCGTCTTGGCATGGCTAATGTTTTGGTCAAGGTGCGTTCATCGGTTTCGCCTTGGTCTAGGCTGGCTTGGCATAATGCTTGGCCGAGTTCATCAAGGGCACTGTTTTGCAGTACCACAAAACGATAAGGCTGTAGCTGTTTATGATCCGGTGCGCTCATCGCCACTTCAATCGCTTGCTCAATCTGCGCTTGGGTTGGGGCAGGCGCGACCAAATTACCGATTGAGCGACGCGATTTGATAAAGTTAAGAAGTTCTTGAGATTGCACGACAGGATGTCCTTATACCAGTATTAGTTGTTATCAGTGAGTAATTGAATCATAGCAGACGCCTCAGCAGTTTGTAAGCGCGTTAAGCCATCAATCACACCTTGGCGGTTGTCTAGGGATTTATTTTGGCTAAGTTTAAACTTGGCCTCGACCTGCTGAATTGATAGCTTAAATCCCACAATCGCGCGGAACATAGACTCGATATAGTCAGCGGGTGCATCTTGCAGCGACCAAGGTGTATCTGGTGGCTGATTAAACTGCTGCTCAAAGTAATCGGTCATCGTCCCCACGATATGGGTGAGCATTTTAGCATCCGTATATAACGTGGGTGTGACGGTTAAGTGTACGGCTTGATAATTCCAAGTTGGTACTTCTTTGTGAGTTTGTGCCTTGCTTGGATACCAGTTCGGGCTGATATAGTGTCCCGCATGGAGAAATTGCACTTGCCAAGTGGGTATATCCGCCAACTTAATTAATGGATTTGGGCGCGCCACATGACCGATTAAACAGCCAAATTCACTGCCATCATCGAGCCAAACAAGTGGTACCGGACAAATCTCACTGTGCTCAGCTTGGGTTGCGACAATAGTCGCCAAAGGATTCGCTTGGATAAATTGGCGAATCTTAGCAATATCATCAATACGAAAATGGACTGGGTTATACATTATGGCAGCTCATTAGGTCTAAATTTAGGTCTCAACGATACCTTTTGGTATGACATCCAAGCGGTGCTCTGCTTTGAGGTAGTCCTCAGACTGCATCTCAAGCAAACGTGAGCGTGTACGTTCAATCTCAAAGGCGAGTTTTTCACCTTGATACAATTCAAGAATCGATTGTTCAGCGCGTATGAGCAATTTTACCCGGCGGTCATAGAACTCATCGACCAAATAAATTAAGCGGCGCGTTGGGTCAGCAACGATATCATTCAATATCGGGATTTCATCGATTAACACGGTACTAAAGTGATTGGCGATTTCGATAAAGTCACTAGCGGAGCGTGGCTGCATACATAGCGCACGGAAATCCACGAATAAGGTATTTTCGGTACGACCTTTAATCGTGATTTCACGATTATTCACCACAATTGGGTCTTGGGAAACGTGTTGGTTGTTGCTCAAGGCAATAAAGCGATTTGCCAACCAGTGCATGTTTTCTTTGGTGAGCGGTGACATATACAGCTCAGCTTGTTGTAGCACGCGCAAGCGATAGTCAATGCCGCTATCGATATTCATCACCGTACAGTGTTTTTCTACTTCGGCAATCGCTGGTAAGAAGCGGTCACGATGAATACCGTTTTTGTATAGCCCACTGGGTGCGATATTCGAGGTTGCTACTAAGGTAATACCTTTATTGAACAGCATGGTGAATAGGTCACCTAAAATCATCGCATCCGACACGTTAGAAACAAAGAACTCATCAAAACAAATAGTCTGGGCTTCATTATGAATCGAGTTGGCGACTTTTTGTAGGGGGTCTTGTTGACCTTGTAAGGCGTTAAGCTCTGCGTGGACACGCTGCATAAAGTGATGAAAGTGCATACGCATTTTGTTTTGCGGTGGTAATGACTCGAAAAACATATCCATCATCCATGTTTTGCCGCGTCCCACGCCGCCCCACATATACAATCCTTTCGGCGGTTCGGTACGTTTTAAAAAGCTAAACAGCCCTTTTTGCTTGGCTTGATTGTCCAAAATCTGCTGATAAACTTTTTCAAGGTATTGCATGGCCTGACGTTGTTGGGCATCCTCGCTAAAATCACCCGAGGCAAGCGCTTGTTCATAGCGTTGGATAGGAGAGAGTTGATTGTTTGGCATGTTAGAATCCTGAGGTGTATTGTTCGAGCGATGACTTTAATTCGCCTAATTTACCATGAAAAAAATGCCCCGTATCATTGATGATGTGAGTACGAATGGCAAAATCTTCACCAAATCGCTGTAGAGATGACGGCGCGATAACCTCATCTTGTGCCCCATAAATCATAAACGTGTCTTGAGTGGGTAGCACCAGCGTGGATGTGTCATTTTTCTCAATCGATGGTGCAATCAACGCCAAGTCGGTTAGGTGAAAGTCATCAATGCCCAAAAATGCGCCTTGTTCATCTAACAGTTGCGCCAAGCGAGCGGCAACATAACCACCAAACGAAAAGCCGCCCAACCATAATTGACGCGCATCGGTATGTTCATGAATCCATTGTAACACGGCTAGGGCATCTTCAATTTCGCCTTCGACATCGCCATAGCTACCCGTTGATTGACCGACCCCACGAAAGTTAAAGCGTACCGCATGCATACCATTATCTCGGGCAAAGCGGTACATAGTCGATACCACTTTATTCATCATGGTGCCTTCTTGTAGCGGATTTGGGTGACAAATCAGCGCCACACGGGTCACGCCATCGGCTTTTGGGTTGCCCTGTTGCCATAATGGGTCGACTTCTAGTTGACCGGCAGGGCCCTCTATTAGCTGACTGGTGGGAGAGCTTGGGTGTAACATGGATTACCTCAAAATTAAATCAATTTTTTTAAGTTATAAGGCGGTAATGCTACCCAATTTTTGCAAAAATAGCTAGATTCGAATTGTATTGTTGCCCCTGTTTTGAGTTTTGTAAGGGTAATTGCCAAGACACGTTTTTTTCGGCAAACTAATAGCATTATTTAGCCACGCTCGCGCATCATTAGGCTGCAAAATCTCATATTGGCCTGATTATCAGGACTAATATGTCATTGTAGTGGCGAAATTTGCCACACACTAACCCTTTACCCTTGATAGCTTTAATAGGAATCGCCATGAAATCAATCAAAAAACTTGCTTATATGTTGCCTGTCGTGACGGCAGTCGGTCTAACGGCTTGTCAAAGTACACCCTCGGCTATTCCTGTGATTGAGCGTCCAGGTAATGTGTTTGAAACGACAGGGTTGGGTAAGAGCAAGTCAATCGCCCAAACCAATGCGCTAAATTATGCCAAACAACAATGTAGCGGCTTGTCGACCCCGGTGGTATTGACAGATAGCTATAAATACAATGGTGTACTCGATGAGGGGATGGGTCGTGTGGCTGACCAGGCGATTGGTGTGCTGGGTGGTATCTTTGGTAATAAAACCAGTATCGCACGTGATGACGATTATGAATATACCATTAGCTTCCGTTGTCAGTAATTTTAGTCAAATAAATTCAGTTTAATACGTCATTTAGCTCGCTTATGTCGTCTTAAAATGAATTGATTCGACTTATAATTTGGCTATCATAAATGGCTTCTAAAAACTGAACGCAAATAAAAAAGGTTGAGCATGATGCTCAACCTTTTTTGCGATTACCCGTGTAGTCGACTTACAAATGCGCGTTTAGCTTCTCGATGACGGCACTGTCGCCTGAGTCCAAAATTGCTTGCTTTAGACGTGGAATCGGCTCTGCCGAGACCGGTTGGTTATCAAATAGCTTAATTAAGCGTAACTGCAACTCTGGTTCGCCTTTGGTTGCAACCAAATCCACCAATACTGGCACATCGAACGGTAAGTCAGCCGTGGTCTGTGCCATTGCAATAGCGTGATAAGCACCGTGCGCATCTTGATCGTCTAAGATACGTTGTTGAACCGCGCCATACGCTTTTTCGGTCGTGCCACCCAACACATTAATGCGGTGTAGACAATTGAGCGCAGAGTTCGACTGATGCTCAGCAATTGCAATCAGATCAGTGGCTTGGGCTTGCAGATATTCACGTTTTTTTGCCAATTCATTCAATTGCTCATCGGTGAGTTCAACCGCTGGTTGTAGCTGCGGGTTAAATTGAATTTCACTCATTATTATTGTCCTAATTCTAAGATAACTATCGTATTAATAAGGCTAATTTGGCAAATTTCAAGTTTGGACAGTCGTGGCGCGGTTGGTATTTCTAAGGTTTAAGCTATTGATTACGTTTAGCCATCGTTTAATTACCAATGGGTAGCATTCTTTATCAAGCGTGTTTGTTAAAGTAACGACTAAGCCAAATTATTGAGCGTGAGAGGATTGTCTAGCATGCGAGGTAACGTGACAAGGCGATGCGAATAATGGCTTACAGTGATGTACGTATAGATGGACGAGCACGAATAATAACGACGAACGCAAAATACAAGGAGTAAATGTATGAAGCAGGATAAACGTTTAAATTATAAAAAATTGGCGCTGGCGATATTGGGTGTAAGTGCATTGGCATTGACAGGCTGTCAACATATGCCCTTTGCCAAACAAAACCCCGCAGCACAAGCACGGTTGATGAACACAATGAACCAAGCCCCGATGGGGACAGTATCTTTTACCCCAGTATCCAGTGGAGTGTTGATATCGGGTACGATTACTGGACTTGCACCAAATAGCATCCATGCGATTCATGTCCATGAAAACGGTAATTGTGCGGATATGGGTAAAGCTGCCGGTGGACACTTTAACCCGATGAGCCATCAACATGGTCACCCGAATATGACCAATAGCCATGCGGGCGAGTTGCCAAATATTATGGCTAATAGTCAAGGCGTAGCAACGATTAACTTTATCAATCCAAAAATTAGTGTCACCAATGGCGCGGCTAATAGCGTGATGAATCGAGGTCTGATTGTCCATGCAAAAGCGGATGACTACCAAAGTCAGCCTGCGGGTAATGCCGGTGACCGTATTGCGTGTGCGGTAATTCGTTAATCTTAATAACACAAAACAAAAAATCCCCGAATGTTGGGGATTTTTTTTAGTAATATAATACTTAGCGACGTAGCTGACGTGACAGCTGCCACGCGGCCTCATCACGTAAATCATGGGCTCGCTTATCACTATTGGATTTACTGTCATTTAGCGATGACCATTCGGGTTTGCCACGGGCTTTTTTGAGTAAGCTTGGCAGTTTTTCTGGTGCCCATGGTGCAAGCGTTTGGGTTGCCATGATGGTATCGGTAGCCGCATGGCCGCGATGGCGTAATGCGTTGACCAAGTCCATTGCACGAGTGGCAAGTAGCGTCAAGGTCGCTGGGTCAATATATAAGCGCTTAACACCGCTAATCTTATCGGCAATCGCCCCTGTATTCGACAGTAAGCCACCCGCCAGACCACCTAGTGCTGTACCAAGACCCAATGATGTGCCAAGTGTGGCCGCATCGATACCCAAGCCAATCAGTGCGCCT
>CALJUC010000277.1 GCA_937975585.1 uncultured Moraxella sp.
CATGTTCGTTTCCTATCTCCAAAGCCTGACCTTCTTCCGGTTCGTGAAGTTCAATCAGAGGTTTGGTCGTATCACTGGAGTCATCATTATCACAAGAGGAAAACATGAAAGTAACTGTTGCCAAAAGGCTAATCATTGGGAGATAAAATTTATTTTTCATTTCAGTAATTTTTTAAATGGAACTTTGATTAATATCTGGAAGTTACGTCCCGGTTCGGGGATTTCAACTTTCCTGTAAAAACTAAGATGATTGTAATATCGGGTATTGAAAATATTCCGGGCGGTCAGGGTTATTTCTATTGCCTGATTCCCCCGAATGGGAATATTCAACGAACCGCCTAAATGGAACAGGTTTACACCCGGTGTACGGTCTTCGTTACGATCTACGCGATTTTGCCGGGCTATGGACTGCCACTCTGCATAAAGCATAACCTGTTTCCTCTGCCATGTCAACGTGTTCCGCATACTAAACGGAGGAGAAAAACTTAACGGGATATGCTCGTCGCAGTTGTAGGTATAAACATACTCACCGGAAATACGGTAATTGAAACTACGCAGAAAGTGAATGTCTATCGTTGCTTCCGTTCCGGCAAACAGCACCTCGGCTCCTGTGTAACGATAAATCTGTCCGGCATGCGGCAGGACAGACCACTCGCCCGTAGGACGCAAAAAGATGTAGTTACTAAACCAACTGACGAAGAACCTAAAGTTGTCCTAGTCCAACCAGTCAAACATTGGTGGGAGTCAAAAGTAATCTGGTTTAACGCTTTTGTCATCCTTGCAAGCTTGATTACTAGTGCCACCCCTGCCCTTGAGCAATACATGAGTCCAGAAAGCTATGGTCTACTCACCTCCATTGTAGGTGTTATCAACGCTCTATTGCGGCTTAGCACATCACAAGCCATTGTAAAAAAGGCAGTTGATGATGAGTGACATCATCGACCGCGCCAATGATGAGGCACAGCGCTGGCTAGATGAGCAAATCGCTAAAACCCATCACAACGCCACAGATGATACTGAGTGTATCGACTGTGGCGAACCTATCGGCGAAAAGCGCAAACAAGCGGTACCGTGGGCAGTACGCTGTATCAAATGCCAAACTGCCTATGAGGAAAAACGATGACATTTAGCCTTGAAGCATACCAAGCGATAATGCTCGCTATCACCATTGTTGGCTCAATATTTGGGGCGGGTAAAGCCTTTTTTGGGCGAATAGAAACATCGCTTAAAGACCGTGATGACGGGCTAAAGACTGAACTATCAAAAATGGGCGACCAGATGAGTAAAGAATCTGAAGCCATTCGCCAGCTTGACCGTGAAATCTTAAAACTAAAAGCTGAATTGCCCCGCGAATATGTTGCCAAAGAAGACTTTGTACGCTCGTTTACTGTGGTAGAAGCCAAGATTGATGCCGTACAGACAACCTTAACCCAATTTGCTAAAGAGAAATAACATGAGTGTAGATTTGCTGAAAACACGGCGTGCAGGTATGCGCTGGCACTTGATAAATGCACTGGATAAAGCCCGTCCGATTGGTGCGATGGATACTTTGCTGCTTGATGTGATGCGTGAAATCTATCCTGACGCCACCGCTAATGAGCTACATACTCAGATGGGTTATTTGGAGCAAAAAGGCATGATTGAGGTGCAACGTCAACCCTCTGGTCATTGGCATGGCTGCCTGACGGCTGATGGTGTCGATGTGGTCGAATATACCAGTGATTGCCCAAGCGGTATCGCTCGTCCTGCTAAGTATTGGGTGGGCTAAATCATGGAAATGCTTGGCGTGGGTGTATTGCTTGGCGGCATTGTTGGCTTTGTGATTGGTTATGTGACTGCTGTAGCCTTGTGGCGGTAGGGGGTAAACATGGGACGTGAAAGCGCGATTGATAGATTGCCACCAGATATCAAGAAACTGTTAGATGATAAGCTGTTTGATAATGGCTTTAATGGCTATGTTGACCTTGAAACATGGCTACGTGAGCAAGGTTATGAGATTAGCAAGTCGTCAATTCATCGCTATGGACAAAAGGTAGAGCGCAAATTAGCGGCTGTCCAAGCGTCAACACAAGCGGCAATGATGATAGCCGAGCAAGCACCTGATGACGCGGATGTGCGTAGTCAGGCGGTGTTGTCGTTGGTACAGACTGAACTGTTTAACGCGCTCGTTGATTTTCAATCCGTGGTTGAAGATGATGAAAACGCCATGAGTCCTGCTGACCGTATCAAGCTGTTTGGTCAAGCAGGTAAAGGCATTGCCAATGTCACCACGGCGTCCGTCAATCAGAAAAAATGGCAGGTTGAAGTACGTGACAAGGCGCAAAAGGCAGCAGATGCGGTAGAAAATATCGTGTCAAAAGGTGGATTATCGGGTGATACCGTCCAGATGATTAGAAAAGAGATTTTGGGGATTGCAGAATAATGCCAAGTAAAAATCCACCACTACTAGATAGCACCGCCAGTATCGTTGCGCCTGCGGTGCTATTGCCGTATCAGCAGGCATGGGTGGCGGATAAAAGCCAGCTTAAAGTCGCTGAAAAATCGCGCCGTATTGGTCTGACGTGGGCAGAGGCTGCCGATGATGTGCTAATCGCTGCCAGTGATAAAAAAAGTGGTGGGCAAAACGTCTATTATGTCGGCTATAACCAAGACATGACAATGGAGTTCATCGAAGCCTGTGCGATGTGGGCACGCTCGTTTGATTATGTGGCAAGCGAAATCGAAGAAGGATTGTGGGAAGATGAAGACAAGCAAATTAAAACCTTTACCATCCGCTTTCCTAATTCAAAGCACCGTATCACTGCCCTATCTAGTCGCCCATCTAACTTGCGTGGTAAGCAAGGCGTGGTGGTCATCGATGAGGCAGCATTCCATGAAGACCTTGCTGGCTTAATCAAGGCGGCACTGGCACTACTGATTTGGGGTGGTAAAGTCCGTATTATCTCAACGCACAATGGTGATGAGAATTTATTTAACGAACTTATCAATGAGATTCGTAGCGGTAAGCGCAAAGGCTCGGTGTTTCGCTGCGACTTTCATGAAGCTGTCAAAGATGGGCTGTACAAGCGCGTTTGTCTGCGGCGTGGTATCGAGTACGATGCGGATGAGGAAACCAAGTGGGTCAAGGAAGTCTATGACTTCTATGGCGATGATGCCGACGAGGAGCTTGATGTTATCCCATCCCAAGGCTCTGGGCGTTGGCTATCCACCGCCCTACTTGAGAAATTGGCGGATGAGCAGTCGCAAGTTGTGACCTTTACTGCACCCAAAGGCTTTGATACGTGGACAGAAGAGGCACGCACTACAGAGGTAGAGACTTGGCTAAAAGCAACGGTTGAGCCGCTGCTAGTGGGCTTGCAACCGCAAGATACGCATTTTTATGGGCTAGACTTTGCCCGTAAGCGCGATGCGTCATCGATGTGGGTACAAGGTCAACGGCTGAACCTAAAGCGTTACTGTCCGTTTGTGCTGGAGATGATTAAAGTTCCGTATAATCAGCAAAAGCAGATATTAAACCATGTGACGGATAAGCTGCCACGTTTTGCCAAAGGCGCACATGATGCCACCGGTAACGGTGGTTATCTGGCGGAGCAGATGCAAATCAAGTGGGGTGAGCGTGTCGAGGCGGTGATGTTGTCTGAAGGGTGGTACCGTGAGCATACGCCACACTTTAAAGCCAGTCTTGAAGATGGCATGATTGAAAATATGCCAGCCAACAAAGACATCCGTGATGACCATTTGCTGTTTCGTAAGGTCAAAGGGGTGGCAAAAATCCCTGAGCAGCGTACCAAGTCGGAAGATGGTAGTAACAAAAGGCATGGTGACTCAGGCATCGCGCATTTGCTATGCGATTATGCCAGTACCATGCCAATGGCAACGATGGCATGGACGCCTGCACCAAGCCCCAGTGATGTGCCAAAAAATATGCAAGATATGTTTGATGATTGGCATATGGGTGGTATGCAGGGGTTTTGTTGATAGTTACAAAAGCGTTAGATTTTAGTAATAAAACTTATTATAATCAATTTATTTACCAACAAGGATTGATTATGAATAAATTGATTATTGGCAGCATTGTAACAGAGATCGGAAGAGCACACGTCTGAACTCCAGTCACGCCA
>CALJUC010000278.1 GCA_937975585.1 uncultured Moraxella sp.
TTTCTTGTGCATGAACGCCAAACGGCGCACGAAGGGGAAGCGGTTGTGCTTATAGATAGATTTGCCATGATACAAAACGGTATGCGCGGTATACATGGCCATATACATTTGCTCGCGCACAATCTCTTTGGTGTCCGCGTCGGTAGTCTCAAGCAATCCTTTGTGGCGGTCATTGTCAAAAATCTCGCCAGTCAACCCGCCTGCGTTGGTCAACACCTTGACGCGCTCGGTCTTGCGATACCACAACTCCCACACGCGCACGGCTGACCGCGTCGTAAGATAACGTCCGCCTAACACATTCATTGAGCCACTACGCACCACGGTAATATGCTCATCACACTGACCGACAATCGCTTGATTGCCATTAGCCAAGTAACCATCGCCTAGATGGTCCGACATCAACTCGTCTTGCAGTATGTCAAACCCGGCTGATTCTTGTTCAAGCTCGCGCTTTTTGCTGGGGAAGTATTGCTGCAAGGTCTCTAAATCAACAATCTTTGAGCGCCAGATATAACGACAATCTTTTAAATCCATGCGAACTGACTTGCTATCGCATACCACGTTCTGCCAGTTCTCATGGGTCAATGAGATAAACGGCGCGCCATCTTCATTCTGCTCAACACAAATATACGTCCAACCTTCACCCGTCTTAACGCAATCTTCAAACGCCAGTGAGCGCTGCCACTTGGCTTTGTTGATATCATCAATGTATTTGACTAGGCGCGACTTTAAGACAGCAGGTTCAACATCATCATCGGTGCGTGGTAACACCGACCAATCCGACCGCGCACGGCGTTCACTGCCACACATCCAATCGACAACCGGCTTAATCTCGTTATAGACACGCGGTGTTTGGTTGCGTTCTTCATAGATTGCCAGTTGCTCTGGTGAAAATTGGTCGCCATCGTAGAATGATTCATCACGACTGCGCTTGGCTCGCCCCTCGATTTGTTGGTCAAGTTCATAGCGATACGATTCATGCGCCCACGCCAAAAACTGACCTTCATCGGTCTGCAAATATTCTTCGCTAAATTTGGTATCTGACATGGGTAAGCTCTATAAAACAGTTTCAGTGATAGTGGGCCGTAATACTTCAAGCGCCTTGTTGAGCGCCTTCAGGTTTAAATCTTCGCTTTCGGGTGGGTGCTGCACTAATAAATCAAGGTTATCAATCAAGCAATCCATGATGACGTGCATTTCACGCTCGCCCGCCTGTCCGTGCCATAACTGCTCGGCAATGTCATGCGCTGAATTAACCAGCCAGTTCTCATCCAGCACGCGAAAGGCGTTTTTGCGAAATAACGCAATGTTGGTCTTACCCATCCCAAACGAGTTACGGCAAATAAGCAATACCGCATCGGTGTATGGCGCGCCATCTTCATCACGATAAAACACATTGCACACAAACGCTTTTAAGTTAAAGCCACTTTTGACATTGGCGTCTTTGAGTTTGCCGTACTGCAATTCGCACAACTCTTTGCGCTTGATGTATTCAGGCAAATATAGGGGTAAATTCATACAAGGTATCTCTACAAGACGTTGCGATTATTGCGCGCTTTACGTTTTGCGCGTTTTTGGGTGTTCATCATTGCCAAAATGACCGCATCTGCACGGTCAGGGCTTCGTCCAATGCGTTTTTTGGTGAGCTCTTTAACTTCGATTTGGATTTCTTTGCCCTTAAATGACCAAAGTGGCGCGGTTAAATCTTTGAGTAGCTCGGTATCTGGCGGCAAGGCAATGTCTAACCCGCTTTCTGGGTCTAACATTTCGCGCATCTGCCACCACAACTGTGAGCGTAGATTATAAAAGCGCATAATGCCGTCACTGCTGGTTTCAGTGGAAGCGTTACGCACGTCAACACCCACCACATGAACACCGATATCTTTAAGTTTGTCATACGGACTTGCCCCAACACCGATTACGTCAATATGGATAGGCGCTTGGTCTTTTTGCTCCATCACCACACGCGCGGCAACGGCTGTGCCATCTGGTACATTCACCGCCACACAGGCGGCTTAGAAACTCACCTATTATGGTTGAGCATCTAGATCGGAAGA
>CALJUC010000279.1 GCA_937975585.1 uncultured Moraxella sp.
CTTACGCTAAAAAGTTTGACGAAGAAACAGGTGATATCGTAGCAAATACTGCAAAACCGCGTGATATCCCTGCTGCTCGATGGATTGATTTGCGTTTACAAGAATTACCGCAAGATGACGCGCAACCCATAAGCACAGATGAAACGGTAGCCACCAATGCTGAATAGCGATTTTCAAAAACTTAGTGTGGCGGGTATCGTCACACTATACCAATTAGACGCTACACGCTTGGGCGGTGGCGTTTTTTATTGGCATGGGCACATCACATGGGAAGATTGGCAGCGTATCTACGACTTGACGGCAGATAGCAATCAATGGCGAGCCGATAGCAATAAATTCAAAGCAGACCATGCTTACACGGTTGGCACGGATAAAGTTGTCATGCGCGACATCATTTGGCAAGGGCAAGTGTACTCACCCATTGCTATCCAATCAGACGGCTTAGAGTTGCGTGGCGATGGCAAAGCGTCAACGCCTAGCCTTGTGCTTGCTAATACAATCAATGGCATCAATGGGGCTGTCTCTGCCTTGTGTCTGCATTTTAATGACTTCGCAGGGGCTAAACTCACTGTAACCACAACTCTAGCCAAGTACTTAGACGCGGCTAATTTTGCAAATGGGAATCCATCAGCAGCTAACGAATACAAGCAGCAGATTTGGTTTGTAGAGCAGAAGACGAGCGAGAACCACAGTCAAGTATCGTTTGAATTGTCTAACCCTGTCGATTTTGAAGGCGCAAGGATACCATGCCGCGAGATTACCAATTACTGCCACTGGTGCGTTACAGGGCGTTATCGTGGCGAGGAATGCGGCTATATGGGCAGCGCAATGTTCACCGAGAAAAACGAGCCTACGAACAACCCTGCACTTGATAAATGTGGCGGTACTATCCAATCTTGCAAAATCAGATTTGGCGAAAACAACCCATTGCCGTTTGGCGGATTCCCAGCATCAAGTTTACAAGGCTAGTTATGCGACTCACTAAAAAACTTAAAACAGCGATATTAAAACACGCAGAATCTGAATATCCGCGAGAGTGCTGCGGTTTGATTGTCGCTGGCAATTATATCCCTTGTACTAATCAATCGACTATTGATAGCCAGTTTGCTATCAGTCCACAGGACTATGTAGCAGCCAGTGAGCAAGGCGAGATTGTCGCTATCGTGCATAGCCACCCCGATTCGTCAAGTCAAGCGTCGAGTGTGGACAAAGCGCAAATGGCATTACATGGCTTGCCGTGGGTGATTGTCGGTTATCCGCAGGGTGATTTTGCTATCCATCAACCTACCGATTACACAGCACCGCTACTAGGGCGAGAGTATTACCATGGGCTACAAGATTGCTATAGTTTATGCCGCGATTATTATCATCGTGAGTGTGATATTAGACTTAGCGATTATGTACGTGATGATTTATGGTGGGAGCTAAAAGACAATCCTAGCCTGTACCTTGATAACTTTAAAAAAGAGGGGTTTGTTGAGATTGACCCTGCCGTCACACCACTACAAAAACATGATGCGATTTTATGCCGCGTGGGTCGCACCGAACACGTTAACCATGCCGTCATCTATCTAGGTGATGGGCAGCTTACCAGTGAGCAAACGCCTAGTGTTGTGGGTGATAATATCATTTTACATCACCCTTATGGTCGCTTGTCGGTGCGTGAAATATGGGGCGAAATGTGGGCTAAACGTGCTGTCGTGTATCTGCGGCATAAGGACTATTTGTGAAAACGATTAAATTACACGGCATTTTGGCTAAGAAATTTGGGCAGTTTTTTAAGCTTGACGTACAAACCGCGCGTGAAGCTACCCATGCGATTGCCTGTCAAAACAAAGAATTTAAACGCTTTATGTTAGAGAGCGATAAGCTTGGTTTAAAGTTTGCGGTATTTTTGGGGCGGAAAAATATCGCTGAGAATGATATTGATAACGTAACCGATAGCGATGTTATCCATATCGTGCCGCGCATTGTGGGTAGTGGTGGTGATTCTTTCAACTGGCTGCAAGTGATTGGTGGTGCTGTGCTTGTTGGCGTTGGGGTATTTGTACCAGGTATGCAGTGGGCAATAGGCGCAGGTGTAGGATTGTTGGTTGGCGGTGTTGCAGGGCTATTAATGCCAACGCCACAAATGGATAAGCAAGACCCTGACGGCAATAAAGCAAATAAAGGGTTTGGCAGTGCAGTCACTACCGTATCGCAGGGCAATCCAGTGCCGATACTCTACGGTGAGCGCGAGATTGGCGGATTTTACGCAAGTGGCGGCATTTACGCAGAAGATGCAATGTAAGGACTAATGATGATTAAAGGCGCAAAGGCAGGACAACAATCACAACGACAACCAGTTATCGCTAAAGATAGCGCTGCATCTATCAGTTATCTTAAAATCTTGTATGGCTTGTCCGAGGGTGAGATTAGCGGACTAGCCAACGGGGCAAAATCTATCTATCTTGACGATACGCCATTAATTGACGATAGCGGCAATCCAAATTTTAAAGATGATAACGGCAATCTAGCGGTAACATGGGATTTTCGCACAGGCACAAATGACCAAGAATATATCAAAGGCTTTCCGTCGGTTGAAAATGAAACCAATATCAATGTCGAGTTAAAAGGCGGCACGCCATACATTAAAACCGTGACTAACAGCCAGCTATCGGCTGTACGGTTGCGCCTGTCTTGGGCTGCATTGCGTAAGCAAGAAACCAACGGCGATGTAAACGGTATAACGATTGAATATGCGATTGACTTATCTACTAATGGCGGGGCTTATCAACAAGTTTTGCTCACTAAAGTCAGTGATAAAACATCGGCTAAATATGAGCGCAGCCACCGCATTGACTTACCACGCGGTAACACGTGGAATATCCGTGTGCGCCGCCTAACGCCTAATGCGACAAGTGATTTAATCTCGGATAAAATGTATGTAGATGCAATTACCGAGATTATTGACGCTAAATTGCGCTATCCCAACACTGCCATGCTTGGCTTACAGTACAATGCCGCCACTTTCAGCAATATCGCTAAATTAGCCGTGCGCTGCAAAGGTAAAATCATCTCAGTGCCTAGCAATTATGACCCTGTGGCACGCACTTATAACGGCATTTGGAATGGTACATTTAAGCAAGCCTACTCAAATAACCCTGCATGGGTGTATTACGATATCTGCACCCAGTGGCGGTATGGGCTAGGCAACAGACTCACAGCCGCGATGATTGATAAATGGTCGCTATATGCGCTGGCGCAATACTGCGATGAAAAAGTAAGCGATGGCAAAGGCGGTCAAGAGCCGCGTTTTACTGTTAATGTTTACTTGCAAGCGCAGCAAGATGCGTTTGCGGTGCTGCAATCCCTAGCGGCTATCTTTCGTGCGATGAGCTATTGGCAAGGCGAGCAGATTGTACTAGATGCTGATTTGCCAAAAGACCCTGTCTATACGTTCAGCCGTGCCAATGTCGTAGATGGTGAGTTTAGCTACACAGGCACACGAGCGCGAGACCGTCACACTATCGCAAAAGTAGCATGGGACAACCCTGAGCAGAAGTTTAAAACCGAGTATGAGTTTGTCCGCGATGAAGCCGCGATTGCCAAATATGGCGTTAAAGTGCTTGATTTGTCGATTGTCGGCTGCACCAGTCAAGGGCAAGCGCAACGTGCAGGATTGTGGGCGTTAAAATCTGAGCAATTAGAGACACGCACCGTCACGTTTAAAACTGGTTTAGACGGCTTTATCCCCACCGTGGGCAGCATCATCAATGTGTCGGACGAAGTGCTAGCAGGACGCGCTAATGGCGGACGTGTGTCTGCTGTTTCTGCTGATTTGCTAACCGTTACCCTTGACCGCGATGTTGTTGTCAGTGTAGGCGATACGCTTATTGTCAATGCGGATAACGGCAAGGCACAAAGACGCATTGTATCAGCCGTCAATGGTCGCAATGTGACTGTATCTGTGGCATTTGATGGCGTATCATCTCAAAACGTATGGGCAGTCGATAGTAGCGATTTAAAAACCATGCGCTTTAGAGTGCTGTCTATCAAACAAGATGATGTGACGTTTACTATCACCGCGTTACAGCATGAGCCACAAAAGTATGACGCGATTGACTATGGTGCGATTGTTGAGCAGACTGCAATCAGTATCATTAAACCTAACATCATTGACGCGCCTAAAAATGTTGTGATCACCCAGCGTAACCGCGCAGAGCAAGGGCAGAACGTCACCACCATGATTGTATCGTGGGAGCAAGTTAGTGGCGCGGTGGCTTATGACGTCGAGTGGCGAAAAGATAATG
>CALJUC010000280.1 GCA_937975585.1 uncultured Moraxella sp.
CTTGCGCAATACCGTTAATGGTCAGATGAACCAAATGCAGTGTTTCGGTAAATGCATGCTCATCTTCATATTGGGTTTCACGCAATTGCTTGAGTAACGCCACTTGTAACCAGTTTAACGAATTCAAATACGGCAAACGTAATGCCAGTGAGCGCGCCAATGAACGGTTATCATCAAGTGGGGTTTCTTGGTCGGTAAGCTTTAATAAAGCCGTTTTACTGCGTTCATATTCAGCCACGATTTGGTCAAAAATCGCTTGTGCTTCCTCTTTATTCTCGGCAAGTTGTGCATAAGTGGCCGCAATACTGATGTCAGTTTTCGCCATGACCTGTGCCATATTCGATAGCATCGCTTGCATAAAGGCTGAATGTTGCGCGTTGTGTTTAAGTTTTTCTAAGTTGTCTGGATTGTCCTTAATCAGTTGGTCAACTGCGGTACCAAAGCCATACCAAGCGGGCAACATTAAGCGGTTTTGCATCCAAGAGAATACCCAAGGAATCGCGCGTAAGTCTTGAATACGTGCCAAGGTTTTACGGCTGGCAGGGCGCGAACCAATATTTAGGCTTGCGATTTCTTTGACCAAACTGGTTTGTAAGAAATAGTCGATAAAGTAAGGTTGGGTAATCAGCGCACGATAGCTGTTAAAGGCTGCGTGTGATAACTCATTCATTAGGTTGTCATCAGGGCGTTCACTGTGGCTTGGCAGTAAGCTTGCTTTTAGCGTGGCGGCAATTAAGGTTTCGAGGTTGCGTTCGGCGTTGCCCGCGTCCGCATATTTGGCAGTGATGACCTCACCTTGTTCAGTGATACGGATTTGGCCTGCCACTGAACCTTCTGGTTGTGCCAAAATCGCTTCGAATGACGGACCACCACCACGACCCACACTACCACCACGGCCGTGGAATAGACGCAGACGAATGTCATACTTTTCTGCTAACTCAACGAGTTGGACTTCTGCTTGGTAAAGTGACCATTGACTGGTGACATAACCACCGTCTTTGTTACTATCTGAGTAGCCAAGCATGATTTCTTGGATGTTATCGCGACTTGCGACCACCGCTTTATACCATGGTTTGTCCAAGATTTCGCTCATTACGCGGCTGCTGTTTTGTAGCGCTTCGATAGTTTCGAACAATGGCACGATATTGATACGGCTATTGGGTTGACCGTTTTGGATGGTCAACAGACCAGTTTCTTTTAATAGTAAGGCAACGGCCAATAGGTCACTGACTTCTTCAGCATTTGAGATAATGCTTTGGTTAATGGCATTTTCGCCATAGCGGGTTTTGATGTCTGCAGCCGCTTGGAAAATCGCTAATTCGCGTTGGGTCTGTTCATCATACTCGACATATGGGTTGAACAGCGGACGAGCAGTTGACAACTCGCGTAAAAGCACACGTTGACGTGCTGTTTCTGACAACGATAAATAATCTTCTAAATCGGCTTGCTTAAACAAGTCATGGACGGTTTCGGCATGGATGCCCGCATGTTGACGTAAATCAAGCGGCATGAGGTAAAAACCAAATACCTCTACTGCACGAATCACATCGGCTAGACGCTCATTGGCCAATAACTCACTGCCATTATCGATAAGCGAATCATACACATCCCATAAATCGGCCAAGAATTCATCGCTATTGGCATACGGCTCGCCTAAGCCGAAGCGGCAACCATAGTGCAAGCCAAAGGTATGTGAGGTGGCAACAAGGCGCGATGAGATAAAGCCAATGGCACGGCGATAGGGTTCTTCTTCACGCGATACATCATCGTCCGTTGAACTGCTAGATAGTTTGAGTACGCTGTCACTCACCTTGACATTGCGACTTGATAATGACAATTCTTGGTAGAGTTTGCCAAGTTGGTCGCGGTAAAAATAAAACACAGTCGCTGATTGACGATTAAAGGCGTAGCGCAAGGTATCGGCTGATACGAATGGGTTACCGTCACGGTCACCACCAATCCAACCGCCTATATTGAGCAGGTTCGGTAACTCAAGCTCGCTAAAGCGTTCTTTTAGCTGATAGTCAAGTTTGCGATATAGGCTAGGAATGGCTTCAAAGAAACTTAAGTCAAAATAGGCGATACCATTGTCGATTTCATCTTTTACCGTGATTTTGAAGTGACGTGTTTCGTTGGTCTGCCATTGGGCAAGTAAGGCCGCTTCTAGTTGCTGTTCAATACGGTATTTTTGGTAGCCGACTGCGGTATTGTGCTGTTCAAGTAGCGCCCGGATTTGACGGTGCAAAGATAAGATGGTTTGACGTTGCACCTCGGTTGGGTGGGCCGTTAGTACCGCACTAATATAGGTATCATCCAGCTGTTCTTGTAAGTCGTCTTCGTCAATGCCTTGCGCTTTGATTTCATCCATCACATGGGCAAAGCTACTTTTGGCGGCGTGCTCGTCTTGTTCATAGGCTAAGCGGCGGCGCTCGTGGTGCATATCTTCAGCGATGTTAAAGACTTGCGCAAACAGACCGCAGGCACGAATCAGGTTTTTACGTTGCTGGACATTGAGTTTAGGTAAAATAGCTTGAATGGTGGTTTGTGGGTCTTCACCTTGTAATAGTGCATCAATCGTTTGCTTGACTGGCGCTGAGGTTTGTTGTTCGATGACCTTTAATAGGACACGACTTAATAGTTGGGTATCTTCTAATAATGGTAAGTCTTTATCATTATCTAAAATATGATCGTGTGCCAAAGGCGGTAAAGCTGGAGCATTCGTTGGCATGGTGTGGTCCCTCATATCAGTAATTTTACGTAAGCAAACGCCTTATTTATAGCACGCATTGGCTCAATGCCGCTACGTCTGGCGAAATCTTGGTTATCATAACAAATTTCGCCGTCACCACAAGCGTTAATGCGCAGATAAATTTAGATAAAAAATATTTTTTTCATATATTGACGCGGTAATAGGCATTTGCTATATTCATAAAACGATACAAGATGTATCGTTAATAATTAAGGAATTTCATAACTATCGCCACGCTAAGGACAGCATATGACATTTGCCGCGCTATACCAACAATCTCTTGATGATAAGACTGCATTCTGGGGCGAACAAGCCCGTCGTATTTACTGGCACAAACAGCCAGATCAAATCCTTGATGAGAGCAACTTACCATTCGCCAAGTGGTTCGTCGGTGGCGAAACCAACTTATGCTACAACATGGTGGACCGTCACTTAGAAGACCGAGCCGAGCAAGACGCTTTCATTTGGGTATCTACCGAAGTCAATTCAGAAATGACTGACAACTATCCAAATATTATCAATGCCTTCAAAAAATTGGGCGATAACGTTGAATTATATAACGACTACGCTAAAAGCCGCATTACTTACCAACAACTCTACAAAGAAGTTAACTACTTTGCCGATGTGCTACAACGTCAAGGCGTAGGCAAAGGTGACCGTGTGGTTATCTATATGCCGATGATTTTGGAAGCGGCGTATGCGATGCTTGCTTGTGTGCGTATCGGTGCGATTCACTCAGTGGTGTTTGGCGGCTTTGCCTCACACAACTTGGCAGTACGTATGGATGACGCTGAAGCCAAAATGGTCATTACCGTGGACGCAGGTCTTCGTGGCGGCAAGCTCATCAATTACAAAAACTTGGTCAATAAAGCCGTTGAAGAGGCAAAAGTCAAGCCAACTGTATTGTTGGTTGATCGCGGTATTATGCCATTTGAGCCACAACCGCAAGATGTTGACTATGCCACTGAACGTGCGATTAGTGTCGAAAATAACGCCAAAGTCGACTGCGTTTGGCTTGAGTCAAATGAACCTTCTTATCTGCTTTATACCTCAGGTACCACAGGCACACCAAAAGGTGTCCAACGTGACACCGGTGGTCATGCCGTAGCACTTACCACGGCGATGGACTTGATTTATAACGGTAAAGCCGGTCAAACCTTTTGGGCGATTTCAGATATTGGTTGGGCGGTTGGACATTCATTCACCATCTATGCGCCGTTACTGGCGGGTATGACCAGTATCATGTACGAAGGCTTACCGACGAATCCTAACCCAGGTATTTGGTGGCGTATTGTTGAAGCCAATAAAGTTGATATCTTGTTCACCGCACCGACTGGCGTGCGTATGCTGCGCAAACAAGACGAAATGTGGATGAGCCGCTACGATATCTCAAGCTTAAAATCATTCTTCCTAGCAGGCGAGCCGCTTGATGAGCCAACCGCAGAATGGCTAACTGGTCATATGGGTGTGCCAATTCTTGACCACTACTGGCAAACCGAAACAGGCTGGCCAATTCTAAGTCATGCACCAAAATTTGCAGGTGATGCTGACCACAAAGCACATAAACAAGGTTCACCAGGCTATCCGATGTTTGGCTTTGATGCAAAAGTCATCAATGAAGCGACAGGCGAGCCATGCCAACCAAATGAAAAAGGTATGTTGATGCTGTCAGCACCACTACCACCGGGCTGTCTATCAACCGTTTGGCGCAATGATGAGCGTTTTATCAATGGCTACTTTGCATTACTTGATGGCAAACAGTACTCAACCTCTGACTATGCCGTCATCGACGAAAATGGCTATTACTACATCCTTGGCCGTACCGATGATGTGATTAACGTGGCAGGCCATCGACTAGGTACCAAAGAAATCGAAGAGGCCATTGGACACCACCCAGAAGTTGCGGAATCAGCGGTGGTCGGTATCCATGATGAACTCAAAGGCGAGTTGCCGATTGCCTTCTGTATCCTAAAAAATCATGACTTGGTGGATGATACCGAAAACCGTTTCCGTATCGAACAGCAAATTGTGGGTGAGGTATCAAGACAACTTGGCGCATTAGCAAAACCTGCTGCGGTGTATTTCCCGAAAGCCTTACCAAAAACCCGCTCAGGTAAAATCTTACGTCGCTCAATCAAAGCACTAGCTGAAGGCAAAGAAACCGGTGATATGAGTACGCTTGATGACCCAACAGCAATCGATGCGGTAAAACAAGCGATTGCCGACTACTAACCTAAACTTAATAAATAATTTATTTTAAAACGGAAAACTAAAAAGGAATTCATCATGAGCATTGTAAAAGTAAAGCAACTGATTAATGGTGAGTTTGTAGACTCAACCACCGACCAGTGGATTGATTTGACCAACCCAGCCACCCAAGAAGTCATCGCCCATGTGCCACAAACCACACCGGACGAGATTAACCAAGCGGTTGCAGCGGCAAAGGAAGCCTTCAAAACTTGGCGCAAAGCCCCAATCAGCACCCGTGCTCGCGTGTTCTTAAAGTACCAAGAACTTATCCGTGCCAACATGGATGAATTAGCGGCATTGCTAACCGAAGAGCAGGGTAAAACCCTTGCTGACGCAAAAGGTGATGTATTCCGTGGTCTAGAAGTCGTAGAACACGCAGCAGGTATTGGTAACCTACAACAAGGCGGCTTTATCGAAAACGTGGCGACCGGTGTTGACATGTACAACATCCAACAACCACTTGGGGTGTGTGCGGGTATTACCCCATTTAACTTCCCAGCGATGATTCCGCTTTGGATGTTCCCAATGGCGATTGCGACGGGTAACACCTTTATCCTAAAACCATCTGAGCAAAACCCAATGGTAACCATGCGCTTAGTGGAACTTGCGCTTGAATCTGGTATTCCAAAAGGCGTATTAAACGTGGTACACGGTGGTAAAGATACCGTTGACGCAATCTGTGATCACCCAGATATCAAAGCGATTTCATTCGTTGGTTCAACAGGCGTGGGTACGCACGTTTATAACCGCGCAAGTGCGGCTGGCAAACGTGTCCAATGTATGATGGGGGCAAAAAACCACGCGGTTATCCTACCAGATGCCAACAAAGAACAGTGCTTAAACCAACTAGCAGGCGCGGCATTCGGTGCAGCGGGTCAGCGTTGTATGGCATTGTCAGTCGTTATCTTGGTTGGCGAAGCCAAAAACTGGGTCAACGACATCAAAGAACGTGCTGAAAAATTGGTGGTATCAGCCGGTAAACATGACAAAGACTTGGGTCCGCTAATTTCTCCACAAGCTAAAGCACGTGTCGAAAAACTGATTCAATCAGGCGTGGATGAAGGTGCGGAATTGTTACTTGATGGCCGTGGTATTACAGTCGAAGGCTATGAGAATGGTAACTTTGTTGGCCCAACGATTATCAATAATGTGACCACCGAAATGACTTGCTACAAGCAAGAAATCTTTGGCCCAGTATTGGATATCATGTACGCAGATACCTTGGATGAAGCGATTGAAATCATCAATGCCAATCCAAACGGTAACGGTACTGCGATTTTCACCCAATCAGGTGCAGCCGCGCACAAATTCCAACAAGACATTGATGTGGGTCAAGTTGGTGTGAACTTACCAATTCCAGTGCCACTACCAATGTTCTCATTCACAGGTTCACGCGCAAGTAAACTTGGTGACTTGGGTCCATACGGCAAACAAGCGGTACAGTTCTATACCCAAACCAAAACCATCACCGCACGTTGGTTCGATGATGAAGCTAGCAAAGGTGTGAACACCACCATTTCATTAAAATAATATTAACTCACTATATTGTCGGGGCATAGCGGCTAAGTGCTAGCGGTATGCCCTATATTAAGGATAGCCTCATGAACTTTTCAATGACTGAAGACCAACAAGCCTTTGCTGAGTTAGCCGAGCAATTTGCTGCCAAATCACTTGCCCCGTATGCAGCTGAATGGGATGCCAATGGCTATTTCCCAAAAGAGATGTTTAAGCAGGCTGGTGAACTGGGTTTCATGGGGCTATACACCAACCCAGATTTTGGCGGCTTGGGCTTACCACGCCTTGATGCCGCAATTATTTTTGAAAAATTGGCGTATGGCGACACGTCAGCCACGGCATTTATGACCATTCATAACATGGTTGCATGGATGATTGGTGAGTTTGCCAAACGTGAAGTAGCAGAAAAATACGTGCCAGATATGATTACGGGCGAAAAATTAGGCAGTTATTGCTTAACTGAGCCAAATGCTGGGTCGGATGCCGCATCTTTGAAAACCAAAGCCGTGAAAAATGGCGATCATTACCTATTAACCGGCCAAAAAATGTTTATCTCAGGTGCGGGTGCGACTGATGTATTGGTCGTCATGGCGCGTACCTCAGACAACGGTGCCAAAGGTATCTCGGCCTTTATCGTCGATGCCAACGCTGAGGGCGTTAGCTACGGTAAAAACGAGCACAAAATGGGCTGGAAAAACCAACCAACAGCCGCGGTGCATTTTAGCAATGTTAAAGTACCTGTCGAAAACCTACTGGGCGAAGAAGGCCAAGGCTTTACCTTTGCGATGAAAGGCTTAGACGGTGGTCGTATTAATATCGGCACTTGTGCAGTCGGTACCGCGCAAGCCGCTCTTGATCGTGCAGTACAGTATGTTGGTGAGCGTAGCCAGTTTGGTAAGACGTTAAACCAGTTCCAATCAGTACAGTTTAAACTAGCCGATATGTTGACCGAATTGGTCGCAGCGCGTCAGATGGTGCGTCTAGCCGCGTATCACTTGGATAATGGCTCACCAGATGCTACTACGTATTGTGCAATGGCAAAACGCCTAGCAACGGATATCAGCTTTGAAGTGGCGAACCAAGCGTTACAACTACATGGTGGTTATGGTTATCTGCAAGAATACCCACTTGAGCGCCATGTACGTGACTTACGCGTCCATCAAATCCTTGAGGGTACCAATGAGGTCATG
>CALJUC010000281.1 GCA_937975585.1 uncultured Moraxella sp.
GCAGGCTCTGTTGCCATAACTTATCAGACAAACGCACAAAGCTAGCAGTCAAAACAATTGACCGTTAATTTATCGACAAAACGTTATAAAATATAAGTGAGATAGGCAACAAACCTAAAAGAATACCAACTTAGACAAACAAAAGAGAATAAAAAAAGAGAAACCCGAGTCTTAGGGCGGAAGACTCGGGTTGGTTGGGCACTTCATGTCATGTTATTATTATTGTACTTCCTGTATTCACGCTTCCTGCGTCTATCAACACCGCTATTCCTTAGCCTATTCCTTGTGTTGATGAGTTCATTATAGGCATTCCACTTGGTGTAAGCTATTCGCAAAAGACGCCAATCACTGTAAGCAAAAGCTTACATTGAGTTTTTAGGGTTATCAGTGCTTTGTGTACCCGTTTGCGTGGCATTGATTTCAGGGTTGGGAGGCGGTACTTCCTCAATCGTTTCTGACACTTTTTCACCCTCAACCAACCCATCTTGAATTGTTTGTACTGACTCTTTATGATCCTCAAGTGTTGGTTCTGGCTCTGGTTGCTCAACCTTGGCTTCTGGCTCATATTGCAAGGTGGTTAGCACAGGAAAATGGTCCGAGCCAATTTTATCCAAGCGGTGCATATCGACAAAGGTAAAATAATTGCTATGAAATACATGGTCTAACGCCCATCGCAAAAACGGATATCCGGCATGAAAGGTATTAATAAAGTGCCGACCAATACGCGGATCCAATAGACCCGAAATCCGCTGAAACATCCGTGTGGTATGGGACCAAGCGACATCATTGAGATCACCTGCGACAATCACTGGCAAATCTTGCGGATTGATATGACGACCTAGCATTAATAACTCAGCATCGCGGGTCACTGATTTGTCTGCCTCGGTGGGGCTTGGCGGCATTGGGTGCAAGGCATAAAACCAAATCACCTTCCCCATCTTGAGTCGTACTTGGGTATGAATCGAAGGAATATCGTCAACGACCAGATACTTGACCTCAGGGTTAATCAGCTCAAGCTTGGAATACAAATGCATACCGTATAAGTTGTCGAGGGGTACTTTGACATTATAGGGATAATCTGGCTCAATCACGGATAACGCATCTTCCCATGCTTTATCCGTTTCAAGTGTGAGTAAAATATCGGGTTGATGCTTGTTCACCAAATCGATTAAGGCTTGTTTATTGGGGTTTGGGGTTAAGACATTGGACACCAGCAAGGTAACGCGATGCGCATCGGGCTTATTAACAGCGGTCTTGACTTGTTTTTTCCAGACAAAGGTATATGGCAACACCATGCGCAGTTGAAAGCCTAACGCCACGATTAACAGAACGACCCACAGCCATTCGCTGGTGCTTGTTGGCTGATACCACACTATCCAAGCTATCAGTACAACGAAACCCAACACAATCAACTGATTGCGCGGAAAATCAGCCACACGAAACCACCACTCATAACGTGGAATCATTGACCAAAAAGTCGCAAAAATCACCAAACCGGCCAGCAGTTCAAATAGCCATTCCATCTATGACTCGCTTATTCATTTATTATTTTAATCGCCCGGAATCTTACGGTAATATCAATAGCCAAACCCATCATTGACTAAAATCATAGCATTATTAGACGAATAGAATGCGATATCGCAAACGAACGTTACAAAAAAGCGCAATGATAACCCGAACTTATTTGGCCTTAAAAAAAATTCACTTGCAAAAATGCGAAAAAACAGGCATTTTACTAGGTTACCTTAACGCAGCTTTTGGCTAATTATATTGAATAAGTTTGCCTAGCTGAGGGTTGCGCTTAAGCGTTTGTCAGTATAAGACAATCACCCTTTTTATCTATGGTTAAATGAAGGATATAAGCATGAGTCAGCTTCGTGTGGGTCTGGTCGGTTGGCGTGGCATGGTCGGTTCGGTATTGATGCAACGTATGATTGCCGAGAACGATTTTGAAGGCATTACCCCAGTGTTTTTTTCAACCAGTAATGCCGGTGGCGATGCCCCTGCGATTGATGGTGTAGCACCCAGTAAGCTTGAAGATGCGAATGATTTGACCGCGCTTGCCGCTTGTGATGTGATTATTACCTGTCAAGGTGGCGACTACACCAAAGCCGTTCATCAACCACTACGCGATAGCGGCTGGACTGGCTACTGGATTGACGCGGCTAGTACCTTACGTATGGAAGACGATAGCATTATCGTACTTGACCCAGTCAACCGTCACGTGATTGACCAAGCTTTAGAAAATGGCCAAAAAGACTTTATCGGTGGCAACTGTACCGTATCATTGATGCTCATGGCGATTGGTGAATTGTTCAAACGTGGTTGGGTTGAGTGGGTATCTGCCATGACTTACCAAGCAGCCAGTGGCGGCGGTGCCAACCATATGCGCGAGCTAATCAAAGGTATGGGCTATATCCATGATGGCGTTGCTGATAACTTGGCTGACCCAGCAAGCGCTATTTTAGAAATCGACCGTAAAGTTGCCGAGTTGCAACGTGGTGAAGGTTTTGACACCAAATACTTTGGCGCGCCACTAGCGGGTAGCTTGATTCCTTATATCGATAGCCAACTAGACAACGGCCAATCACGCGAAGAGTGGAAAGGCTGTGTTGAAACCAACAAAATCTTGGGCAACAGCGGTGATGACGTGGTGAATATCGATGGTATCTGCGTACGTATTGGCGCAATGCGTTGCCACTCACAAGCGTTAACTATTAAATTAACCAAAGATGTGTCACTAGAAGAAATCGAAGACGCTTTACGCAATAGCGGCAACCAATGGCTTGACGTGGTTGAAAACACCAAAGAAGCGTCTATGCAGCGCTTAACCCCAGTTGCGGTAACAGGTACATTGAACGTTGCAGTGGGTCGTTTACGCAAAATGAATTTGGGCGACAATTACCTAGCCGCCTTTACCGTGGGTGACCAATTATTATGGGGCGCGGCTGAGCCATTACGCCGTACCTTAGCGATTATCCGTGGTCAGCTTTAATTTCTGATTGCTGTCGCTTTCATCAAAAACACGTCAACTTGACGTGTTTTTGTCATTTTAGTACTTATCCTAGTAGACTTAGGATAAATGTACTGGTTTTTTTCAATTAAGTTTGCTATAACACCACTCAACGCATTAAACTTGATAGTGATAGTATTATTAAGCTTTAATCCTATTTAAATATGGCATGGTAGCCTAATAGCTATCTGACCACGAATTATTGATTTTTTCTTTTTGATAGTTTCTTGATGTCGTCTTTTGATTTCGTTTACGGTAAGGACTGGGTTATGTCTTGGCAAAAACGCTCTATTCAACTTATTGTAGGACTGCCATTGGCAATGCCTATCATCAGCTATGCCATCAATATTGGCGATACCTATGTCCAATCGCAACAAAACCAACCCTTACAAGCTAGTATCAATGTTAGTGATATTGACCCCAAGACTTTTTCGGTGCAATTGTCAAGCAACAGCACTTATCAGCAGATGGGACTGGCCAAAGAAGATGGCGTGGTCGTACGTTTTGAACCCACAAGCAGTGACGGTGGCCGCATTATCCTGACCAGTAAACGTCCCATTGCTACCCCATTTGCCGATGTGGTGCTTGACGTGAGTAATCGCGGTGAACTCAAGGTACTTCCTAAAACCTTATTGATGCCGATTAACGAGTCACAGCGTATCGTGACCCAACCTAGCACCCGATTGGTTAATGTACCGACCAAGAAAGTCACCATTGGGAATGATACGTCCGTTAATTTGCCCAAGTTAGGTCAGCCATTGGCCGTGATTAATGCTGAACCACCGCCCATGGATTTACCGACGGCCAATTTACCGACACAGACCATCAATCAGGCACCGATTGTGGTCAGTAATAAGGTCACGCCCACAACCACTAGTCAAATGCCTGTTAGCGCCCAAACAGCTAACCCAACCACAGCGCCTAATGCGGTTAATACTGGTACAAGCGAAAACTTGCTGATTAGTGAAACTCGCCGTATTTATCCAGTTGATGCAAATACCGCCCTTCAAGCTAATAGCACTCAAGACACACTCACGAAGCAAGCGAATAATACCCAACCGCAACAAGAGACTAAGCAAGTAGCTAGACAAGTAAATAAGCCAACACGTTACACTGTGAAAGCGTCCGCCAAGGCAAAGGCCCTTCAAGCTGATGCAACTGCCTCGCAGCCAGTCACTTATGTGATTCAGCGCAACGATAACCTGTGGACGATTGCTAATCGTATCGCTAAACAAAATAACAGTGACGTTAATCAAGTCATGCAAAACATTGTGGCGAATAACCCCAATGCCTTTGTCAATAATGACCCAGCGCAGATGGTGGCCAATAGCCAATTAGCCTTACCAACTTACTCGGTCACACCTTCAAAAACTGGTATCAAAGCCGCAAAAAAACTTAGTGAGCAGCGCCGTGCCCGCCAAAACAAAGCCTCGAGTAATACGACTGCTCGCACTACCAAACAACGCACCAACGCCAAGCCAACTCAAGTAACGCCTCGCCCACAAGCAAAAGCGGCAAAAAATCCGCTTGCCGCTGCCGCACGTCGCCGTAGTGAAATGACGATTATTGCGCCAAATCAACGCAATGGCTCAGCACAAGGTGGCAGTCAAAAAGCCGGTAAACGTAGCAAAAAGCAAGTTGCACCTGAGATGGCTCAAACGTTACAGAAAAAACGCCAACTCACGGCCAAACAAGCACAAAATGTGAGCAAACTTGAGCAAAACTTGGCGAGCGCTGACCAACGCCTTAAAGTGCAAAATGTGAAATTGGCGCAACTTGAGCAGCGACTTAAACAATTAAATAACCCGTAATCGTTATCTACCTCTTATCTTGCTATCGCCCCTTAGTTAAAACTTGCTCGCTACCTGTTCATAAAGACTGGTGCGAGCAGGTTTTTCTGTCTTGAAGGCATATAAAAAACTCAATAACGTGGTAATATAGCTAGCTAATTACATAATGAAACGTTTCAACCAAATAATAGAAACACTGCACTTAAGTACGGACTATTAGGCTTTCGTTGCGGCTGTCTTGATTTGCTATGAGGAGTAACCCATGGAGATGATGATTGGTATCGCCGCAGTTGTCGTGGTGATAATTTTGGCAATTGTATTGATGATGGTCAAACGCCGTCAAATTAATACCACCTCTGCGCCTAGCCTACACCGTCCTAAGACATTGGCCGAACAGCAACAAGAACTGCAAGAACACCGTCAGCAAACATCCATCGCGCCTAACGCGGCGCCAGCGGCACCCAGTGTTGAGCAAGCATTGAGTGATGCGCATCGTTATCTTGATCAATTGGATTACGCTGGCGCTAAGCATACCCTACGCCAGGCTATTCAACATCACCCTAAAAACGCTGACCTACAGCTAACATTGTTGAATACATTTGCGTTGGCAAAAGACTATGCCGGTTTTGAGCGTTATTACCCGGATGTTGTTAAGCTTCAAGATGCCACCGTGCTACAAAAAGCCAATAGCTTGAAGCAGCTGATTGATGAAGAACGCCAAAGCCAAGCGGCAAAAGCCAGCCCAATGTTAGCTACCCCAGCAGCGGTGGTAACAGCGAGTGACGTTTTAGAGTTCGATACCTTAGCACCCTCTCAAGAAAACGCTCAGTCGCATGCGCGCGTTGTTTCCTCAAAACCTGTTGATACTGATGATGCATTTGACTTTGATTTGGATTTGGACACATCTGCAACCGCACAACCAACGACTACCTCACAAAGCACTGTCAACACGAGCAGCAGCAATTTAGACAGTGTTGTCAGCACCGTTAACGATGATAATGACTTTGATTTTGACCTAGAGATGCCGACCGCAACTGTGGATACGCCTGTATCACATGCGCCAGTTTCAGATAGCGCTGCCGCAAATCCTGTTGAAAAGACCCCATCTGTCGATAACGCATTATCTGCTAGCGATGATAGCTTAGTGTTAGATACGCTTGATTTTGACGTATCGCCTTCGACCACGCCTGCCGCTACTTCGACGCCAGTGCAACCAGATGATACCATCGATTTTGGGCTTGATGAGCTTAATTTTGATAGCCTGACAACGACGACAGCCACACAACCTACCGCCACGCCTAATAGCGATGCGGTAATCGCCGATTCAGCTGATACCAGCATCGATTTAGCCTTTGATGATATCCTTAGCGATATCCCAGCGGCACAAACGCCAACGCCGGGTGAGCCTACGATTCAGGTCGAACCTGCACCAAAAGAGGAAAGCTTTGTTGATACGGACTTTGACATTGATTTTTCGACATTGGACGCGATTCAGTCAACGGCCCAAGAATCTGCCCAAGCTACATCAGCTAAATCAGATACCCTAGCAGATGACCAAACCATTGATATCAGCTTTGACTTAGCGTTTGACCCTGAAGAAATCCCCCTAGTGCCAACAGTCACTGATGAAACCGAAAGCGTTGAGACGGTCATTGCTGACACCGATAAACCAGAAGCGCGCATTCCATCACCAACTGATGATACGTTTGCTGAGTTCGATGAGTTATTCGTCCAAACAAGCGCACCGGTTACCGAAGCGGGCGATTATACCAATCCAAATCTGACAACGGCTGCGCCTGCGACTAATGACGCAACGATAAGCTTTGAGCAAGCATTTGACCTGTTAAAAGATGTGGATAGCGACCAAATCAATCTTGAATTGGCCGAGCAATACCTGGACTTGGGCGAATATGATAGCGCCAAACGCTTATTAAATGAAATCCAAGCCAATAATAACAGCGAGTACGCTGCGCGTGTCGAACAATTATTGGAAAAAATTGGTTAATAACGCTGCCACTGTTTAGCTTGAATATAAAAAAGACAGCCTATTCGCTGTCTTTTTTATTTGGTAAAAATATTATATCGGATTACCAAGTGGGATTAACCCTTGCTTAAATTGTTGCGCTTTGTCCATGTAATGCAGTGCTGACGCTTTCAACATCTCAACTTGGGCATCACCTAGCGTTTTGATAACTTTAGCAGGACTACCCACCACCAATGAGTTATCAGGAATCTGCATATTTTCGGTGACGACCGCATTGGCACCCACGATACAGTTCTTACCCACGACCGCATTATTCAGCACAATCGCGCCAATGCCAATAAGGCTATTATCACCAATGGTACAACCGTGAATCATAGCCAAATGACCAATCGTCACACCCTCACCGATATTGACCTCAATCCCATCATCGGTGTGAATGACGGTGTTTTCTTGGACATTGCTATTATTGCCCAGTTTGATGGCGGCATTGTCTGCACGAATCACCGCACCAAACCACACACTAACATTCTCGCCCAATACCACATCGCCAATCAGTTCGGCTGAGTCAGCGACCCAACCGGTAAAAGGTGTTTGGTAGGTTGGTTTTTTGCCATTCCATTCGTATAACATAAGTTTTCCTTAACAATGGCAAGCTTGCAGGATTATAACCCTGCTTTTAAGCTCGCTTCAATAAATTTATCCAAGTCACCATCAAGCACCGCTTGGGTATTTGAGGTTTCAATACCCGTGCGTAAGTCTTTGATACGTGAATCGTCCAACACATACGAACGAATCTGACTACCCCAACCGATATCTGACTTACTGTCTTCAAGGGCTTGCTGTTTCTCCATACGCATTTGCATTTCGCGCTCGTATAGCTTAGCACGTAGCATTTTCATGGCAGTTTCACGGTTAGCAATCTGACTACGTTCGTTTTGACACGCAACGACGATACCTGTCGGTTGGTGGGTAATACGTACCGCAGAGTCGGTCGTGTTAACGTGCTGGCCACCGGCACCGCTTGAACGGTAGGTATCAATGCGCAAATCTGCCGGATTGATATCAATTTCGATATTATCATCAATCTCAGGGGAAACAAATACCGCAGCAAACGAGGTATGACGACCATTGTTACTATCAAATGGTGATTTACGCACCAAGCGATGCACGCCGATTTCCGTACGTAGCCAACCAAATGCATAGTCGCCTTTGACGTGAATCGTTGCACTCTTAATACCGGCCACCGCACCCGCTGATTCCTCAACGATATCGGCTTTAAAGCCATGTGCCTCTGCCCAACGCAAATACATACGCAGTAGCATTGATGCCCAATCTTGGGCTTCAGTGCCGCCTGAACCAGACTGAATATCCAAGTAGCAGTTATTGGCATCCATCTCGCCGCTAAACATACGCTTAAATTCTAAATCTGCGACTTTTTCGTCAGCATCATCAAGTTCTGCTTGGACATCACCCAGTAAGCTTTCGTCTTCTGCTTCAACCGCCAAATCAAGCATGGCGCGCGCATCGGCCAATTTTTCATCAAGGGCAGTAATCACACCAATTACGTTATCTAACAGCGCTTTTTCTTTGCTGATTTTGGTGGCGCGCTCTGGGTCATTCCACAGCTCTGGGTTTTCTAACTCTAAGTTAACTTCTTCTAGACGCTCGATTTTGGTATCGATGTCAAAGATACCCCCGAAGTTGGTTGCCGCGATCAGCGAGGTCTTTAATGCGTTCTAAATACGGATTGATTTCCATGGCCTGCTCCTACTTGATGACATAAACAGAGAATTATAACTGATATTGCCTAAATCGACCAATCTTCTATCGCCCAATGGTGTGCCAACGCATGGGCATGCAAGACCTCATCAGGTGACACGGCCACAGGCACATCCGCCCATGCCAATAATGGGATATCGTTTTTAGAATCCGAGTAGGCATAAGTTTTGGTGTAGTTGATACCCTGCGCTGATTGTTTAGCAATCCATTCGTTGAGGTGAAAGATTTTGCCCTCTTGGAAGTTTGGACGACCTGCCACCTTACCGGTATAGCCGGTTTCGGTTAGCTCAAGCTCAGTCGCTAGCACATTCTGTGTTGCTACATTAAATAGCTGCTGACTAATCGCTTTGACCACAAAGGCATTGGTCGCTGATACCACCAATACGTCATGCCCGTGCTCAAGGTGTGATTGGATGGCGTGTAACGCTTTTGGACGCACATTCGGAGCAATCTCATTAGCGATGTACTCAGCGCGCCACGCATGTAGCTGCTCAAGCGAATGCTGCTGCAAAAAGTTTGCGACAAATTCGTTATACACCACGGCATCGAGTGTACCTGCGATATATTGCTCATAAAACTCACGGTTTTTTTGGCGAAACTCACCCTCATCAACCAAGCCTTTTTTGACCAAAAACTCGCCCCACATATAGTCACTATCGGTATTGATTAAGGTATGGTCAAGGTCAAATAGTGCCAATTCTTTGGTTATCATAAGTTATCCTAAATGTTAAAAATCGCTTTACTATGTGTGATACGATTATTCGTTTTCGACAGTTACGGTATCACCAAAGCGCCAAGTCCGGATAATACGTAATTCCACGATATCTTTCATATCTTTGCTAAACTCGCCAAATGGTGCGGCTTTACGCACGGAGTTTTTTGCGGCCTCATCTAAAATGGCTGACCCCGATGACTCAAGCACTTTTAGCGCTTTAACGCTACCATTCGGGTTGATAATCACCAGTAGCCGCACATCACCCGTTAAACCTCTCGCCCGCGCTTCTTGTGGGTAGTGTTGATTGCCGACGCGATACGCCTGCTCACGGAAATTTTCGATATATTTGGCGGCTTCACCCGTGGTCGTTGAGTTACTGCTAACAGTTTGCACCGCGGTTTTCTTCGCCAATAACTGACGGTTGGTGCTGATTTGGGTTTCTAATGTCGCAATTTGCTGCTGTAAGCGTTGTTCTTTGGACTCAAATTCATTGGTCGATTTGTCCGCTTTATTGTCGTTTTCTTCGTCGGATTTTCGCCAACTTAATGTGGTACGCAGGTAGCTTTCTTGATAGGCTTGTTGGCGGCTAACTTGCTGCTGGGTCAGGATATCATCGGTTGGGCTGACGGCTTCTGCGTCCAATGGGCTAAGCGTGTTATTTTCAAATCGTTGTGCATCTTCTGCCTCGCCACCACCTTTTTGGCTGGCATTGGCAATAAAATCGGCTTTTTCATTGGGTGCGAGATTTTCACTCAGCACCGTGGTAACTTCTTGCACCACGTCACTCGGCGCTGCATCATCCGCAAAACGAATGCCAAAGATAAACGCAGCATGTAGGACGACCGCGACAACCGTCGACCCTAACAACACATAGTCGTGTCCGTATGTGGCTGGGATAGGACTTGCCTGTTGGATACGTCTGCCCAATACCTGTCTAATATTCACCCAACTAACCAACCGTTTTCACCTGTTCATCGTTACTTTTGATTACTACTGCGACCTAATTTACCCTAGCTATGTGAAATTATCGTATCCTGTACAAAGTGTCGCACAGTGATACAGAAAATCACCTAGTCATCGCCTACCGTTTAACGCTATGATGGGCCATTCATGTAGAAATAAATGCTGGCTCATTATAAAGCCTACACCAACCCAAAGCCAAGCCTAAAGTTAGCGCTTGCCACAATTACTAGGACTTTAAAAATAGCAGACAAAAACACCAGAGGTTTGCTAGAATAAGGCCGGTTTTGGGTTCGTCCGACCAACAAAAATAACACATAGAGAATAAACGTGATAAAAACTCGTCAAGATATCAATCAATTTATCAATCAGCACAGTGACCAGCTTGCCCAACAAGTGATGCAGCGTTCACAGCGCTGGTATGAAAAACTGGAAGATGCCGCCGAGCAAGAATTTTTAATACCGGCTACAGAACGCCAAATCAACGAAGCCCTGCAAAAATTCGTGGTCAAAAATGTCAATGCCATCATGGACTTGTCGCTAGAACTCCACGATGGTTGGCTACGCTTATATGCCACGGTCAATATTAAAGGTATTTTTGCTAAGCTTGCGGTTAATTTAAGCTTGGTACACGTTCAGCTAGACCGTCATCGCCAACGCTTTGTATTCAGTCAGCTCAGCGATACCGATGTTATCGCGCTTTATACGGATAGTTATCTAAAAACCAAAGGTGTGGATATCGCTTTATGGTGGTTTCATAAGGTCATCAAAAAAGACCCGCTTGGGCTTATTCTTGGCAAAATCAATCTCACTCGGCAAAAAGAAGATATCTTGTATCTTGATATTGGTCGATGGCTCAAGAAAAATAAAAAAATCATGGACACCTTACGCAAGGTTCAAGTTAACCATGGCTTTTTGGCTGAGCAGCAGCTGGTACTCAAAGCCAATGCCAACATTGCCGATGCGCTTAATATCGGTACCGGCAAGCAAGTGATTACCGATGCTGACAACCCTGCCAATGCCAAGATTGACGATAGCGAAACGGTATTAACCAAAACGCCAAAGCCAGACGCACCAACTACGGATCAGACAACAGTCGATACCCATTCAGATAACGACTTGACCAAGCACCCAACGCAAGAAACCCGCGCAAGAACTAGCACCGAAGAGGGTTAATTACCCTCTCATCATAAAAAAAAGCGACGTTTTATCACGTCGCTTATTTCAGCTAAACATTACCAATAATTCTCTACGGCGATATTGCCTTCACCACGGCGATTCATGGTTAAACCACGTTGCTTTAACGCATCTTTGGTATCTTCGACCATTTGTGGGTTACCGCAGAGCATCACATGACTGGTTGTAATATCCAACTGACAGCCTACTTGCTGCTCTAATTCACCCGATAAGATTAACTCAGGCAACCGCTTGGTTAATCCTGTATAGGTGGCATCACGTGTGACAATCGGCACAAACACAAAATCCGCACCGTCTTCACCATACAGCGCCTTTATCTCAGCAATCTCATCGGTATAAGCCAATTCTTGCGTGGTACGCGCGCTATAGATCAGATGAATGCGTTGGTATTGTTCCCATACCTCTAAGGTTTTTAAAATCGACAAAAACGGTGCCAAACCCGTGCCTGTGGCAAGCAACCATAAATCTTTGGGTAATGGCAATTGATAACGTGCCAAGGTCAAAAACCCAAACGGTGTGGTATTTAGCCACAAATTATCACCCACCTGTAGGTACTGTAGTTTTGCGGTAAATGCCCCATCAGGAATGACCACCGAGAAAAACTCAATAAACTCATCATACGGTGACGACACCACCGAATAGGCCCGAAAAATCTTTTCGTCATTTGCTTGTGCAGCCGTATTCTCAAAATAAGCCAAATCCTGTGTCGCCATACCCAACCGCACGAATTGCCCAGCCGTAAATTTAAAGCCATCAGGACGTGTCACGCGAAAGCTAAACAAGGTCGGTGCCCATTGCTTAACCGCAGTCACTGTCACTCGTATACTCTTATCATCTGACATACACACATTTCCTTTGTTCTTTATTTCATAAAAAAACGTATCTTAAGTTGCCTCAAGATACGTTTTTGCCTCGATATAGGTTTTGCTCAAGTTAATATTTGGAGCTTACCCACCATTTGCGACTTAGTAAATGTGTACCAAGGTAATGATCTTCGACAACCATTCAGGGAAGATACCGAAGTATAACACTGCCGCTGTCACT
>CALJUC010000282.1 GCA_937975585.1 uncultured Moraxella sp.
CAGCCATATCTAAGACATGGCGCACGATAGCAAGGCGAGCGGTACCGCAGTCACGTTGCCAGTCTGCCAATAGGGTAGGGTTTACCGCCTCGACTGTTGCAACTTCTTTTTTCTCAATAGTTGCAGGAAGTTCGACATTATCCGCCATGTTCTTTAATAGCTTGGCTTTGGCTTGTTCAAATAAATCATCGGGTAAAATATACTCACGACGTACGCCGCCCTTACCACGGCTAGGGACTTCCACATATTCCCAACCATTTCTTTTCGCAAAATCTTCAATAGCTTTTCGACTTTTTGGAAGTAAAGATAAATTTAGTTCGACAATTTCTGCCATTTTGAATTGATTTTTCATGACATCATCTCAGCCACTGTGGTATATTTATTGGCATATCTTGGGCGGACACGGTTTCCATTTTTATCCCACCGAGTTGGAAATAAATATTGAACTGGTACTTCCAAAAATACTGAAAGAGCTAACTCGCCTTTGGTATAGGGCTTCTTAAATGCCACACTAATAGCAGACCTATTAAGCCCAGCATCAGTTGAAATTTGTTCTAATGTTGTGCCTTGTTTCTCAACCAACGCCTTGATATCAGCAGGATGATAGCTACCATCTGGCTGTTTAGTTAAGCCTTTTAACAGTGGATAATCATCAAATAAAGCCATTGTAAAAACCTTAAATCAGCTTCGGCTGATTTTTTAAAATAGGGTAATGTTAGAATTAATTAACCTTGTTTCTAACATAATAATTCGAAAGTTTCGAAATAGCAATACTACCAAATAAATATTTTGGTAGTTTTTTCAAAGTATTTTAGAAATTATTTAATAATCAAATAGTTATAAATATGATAGTTGATAGGAAAAGTTTGGCATGACTACCAAATTAAGCGACGAGAATATGGCAGTCGATACTCCCATAAAAAAACGGCTGTTCAAGTTAATGACAGACGATGAGAAATTAATGCCTTTTAAATTTGCAACTCGAATTGGCATAAGTCCTTCGACCTTTCACAGTCTATGGACAAAGAGTGCGAGTAGCATGCAAAGAAGAACTGCTGAAAAAATTGCCCAAGCCACAGGCACAGACCCCGACTGGATACAGACAGGAGCTATTAAGGTTGAACCCAATGATGTCAGCAGAGAGTGGGGCATTACAGAAGTGTACCCAGCCAATGGGGTCAGCATAGAGCCGTCAGATTACCAACAGCCTGAGCATATCAAAGACATGAACCCAACCCTGCTCATAGAAGCAATGACAATGGTCGAAGAAGTTCTTACCGAGACAGGCAGAACAATGGAAGCCATGCACAAAGCAGAGTTCGTCCTGCGTGTCTATGAACTGCTTGCACTCAACCCAAACCCCACCACCGAGTTCAAAGACACACTCAAACGCACCCTAAAAATCGCCTAGCGTTAGAATGTAGGTTGTTGCATTCTAACGTTCATTAAAGCAAAACAATTTCGCAAAAATCATTTTTGCTTAGTATCAGCAAGTTATTGAAATCTATAAATATAAATTTTGGTCGCACTTCCTAATTCCTTGCAAAAATACGGAATAAATTACAGCGTCATTTTATGTCGTTTACCGTATTTTCACCGTGCTTCCACGGCTTCTTTTAGCGTTAGAATCTGCTACCATAACAATCCAATACACAGCAAAGGAGCGTTAAAATGTCAGCCCAAGTCCAACACCTTCATATCATCTCAGACAACGGCAATACCACGCCAGACGGCCTCAAGCGCGAGCTTGTCGACTTCCTGACCCATAACGCCTCACCAGCCATCACTGCAACCATTGACCATATTACCGGCAACCGCATCACCATCACGGCCACATCACCTGCGCACATCGCCCAACTGGTCAACGCCACCCTAAACCCTGCCACCCCTGCAAATTTAGTCTAAAATAACTTATAAAAAAACACCCCCTAAAAAAGTTATCCACATTTAGTCTAAAATAAAGTATAAAAAAGCCCCGTCACACAGACGAGGCTAAAAACCACCAAAACAATAACTATCCAAACTGACAGCCAACCGCTAAACCCTTACTACTGCTTATCTCGCGCAATCCAAACTCATCCCACTTCATCCCAAACTATCCCGCCTTATCCCACTTCTTTTCCTATTCGTCTAGTCTAAAATAAAGTATCAAATCACACTTAGAAATCTCAAGGTCGGCCATTTTTGTATTACAACTAATTAACGGGCTGCTTTATAAGCATTGTCCGCATCAACGAAGCGTTTTTCGACGTTTTCATTTAATTGGGTCATGTTAGATACCACATAAATCGCCAATGACGCCAAGATAAAAGCAGGTACCATTTCATATAAGCTGCTACCGGTTAATGGTTTCCATGCGACCACCACTAACGCACCAACCACCATACCTGCCAGTGCGCCCGCACCGGTCATACGACGCCAAAATAACGAAAATAGCACCACAGGGCCAAAGGCCGCACCAAAGCCTGCCCACGCATAAGACACTAAGCCTAATACTTTGCTATCTGGGTTTTGCGCGATACCAATCGCAACCAATGACACCACAAGTACCATGATACGACCAATCCAAACCAGCTCTTTTTGGCTAGCACTTGGGCGAATAAAACCTTTATAAAAGTCTTCGGTAATCGCACTTGAACACACCAATAACTGACAGCTTAACGTACTCATAACCGCTGCCAAGATAGCGGATAACACCACACCGACAATCCACGGGTTAAATAACAACTGTGCGATACCAATAAAAATCCGCTCGTTGTTACCCTTTAAGATAGCGGCTTGTTCGGGGTGTACGGTCATATAGGCTAAACCAAAATAACCGACCGCGACCGCACCTGCTAAACATAAAATCATCCAAGTCATACCAATACGACGGGCATTGGTTAAAGATTTTACGCTATCGGCTGCCATAAAGCGCGCCAAAATATGTGGTTGACCAAAATAGCCTAAGCCCCAAGCCGCCGCTGAAATAATACCGACAAATGACGTACCAAACAGCAAATTAGCGTAGTTTTTGCCATTGACATAAGCGGCTATGCTAATGGCGGTATGAATCTCATCCATACCACCTAAGTTTAGATACACCATAATAGGGGCGAAAATCAGGGCAAAAATCATCAAACTAGCCTGAATGGTATCTGTCCAACTGACTGCCAAAAATCCCCCAATAAAGGTATAGATAATAGTGGCAAAGGCACCGAGCCACATGGCTGTACTATAGTCGATTTCGAACAGGCTTTCGAACAAGCGCGCGCCCGCAACTACACCGGATGCGCAATAAATGGTAAAGAAGAATAAAATAATCAAGGCCGACACGATTTTGATAAGTCGGTTACCACCGCCAAATCGATGATAAAAATACTCGGGCAGGGTAAGCGCGTTGTTATTAAATTCTGTATGCACACGCAGGCGACCTGAGACCAATAACCAGTTAAAATATGCCCCAATCACCAAACCAATCGCAATCCAAGACTCACTTAAACCCGATAAATAAATCGCCCCAGGTAAGCCCATCAATAGCCAACCTGACATATCAGATGCCCCAGCTGACATAGCAGTTACAAAGCTACCCAGACTGCGACCGCCCAAAATATAATCATCAAAATTGCGCGTTGCAAAATACGCTGCAAAACCGATGCCTAAGACCACCACAAGGTACATGGCAAAGGTAATATACACTGGATTCATACCAGTTCTCCTGTTAATACGATAACACTACCATGCTTAATCCATTGTCAAAATCAACGCCACTTAAGCAAATATACCTGATAGAAAATAGCATAGAATTACAAATTAGACAAAAAACAGACACAAAAAAAAGAGCCATCATAGCTCTTTTCTTGGATTTGTCTATAGACGCATGCGTGCAGTTAACGCTTACGATACATGACATCAAAAATCGCGCGTCCCTCATTGATACCGCGTTTTTCAAATTTGGTCAGTGGGCGAAAATCTGGGCGTGGTAAAAACTCACCGATACCGTCCGCAGTTTGACCGACCGCATTAACAAAACCTGGTAGGCTGTCTAACACTTCTATCATCCAGTGTGCGTAGTGTTCCCAGTCAGTGGCAGCATGGAACACGCCATCTTGTTTGAGCACACGTTCAACGACTGCCATACGTTCAGGGCTGACAAAGCGGCGTTTGTAGTGGCGCTTTTTTTGCCAAGGATCAGGGAAGTATAACTGTACGGTGTCGATATGGTCTGCCGGTAACTGCTTCATCAGGCTAATCGCATCACCACTAATCAGCTTAAGATTGGTTAACCCTTGTTCACCGGCCAAAAATGCACAGTTGCCCAAACCTGCTTCATGCACTTCGATGCCGACAAAGTTACGCTCAGGTGCAGCTTTGCCCATCTCAACCAAGCTTGTACCCATCCCAAAGCCAATCTCTAATGTCAGTGGGTTTTCTGGATGCGCAAATAATTGGCGTAAGTCAGTAATGCCTTCAATGTCCATCGCTTGGACAGTGGCCAAATCAGGCTGGACAAAAAAGTCGGCATATTCAGCACGAAAACCAGCTTCGGCTTTTTTACCCATGTGGGTTTTGCGCTTCATAAAGGTTTGGATCGCGCGCCAACTTTGGGTATTTTGCTCACTTGCTTGGTCAGGTTGGTTTTGGGTTAGGTCAGGTTGATGGTTGTCGGGCGTTTGAGAAGATATATTTAGGTCGGCAGTCATGTTCAGCTACAAATGTCTAAGATTTGAAAGAGAAGCAAACGCGCTTGCTGTTGTCAGACGACTATTGTCGGACCGCTGTTGTTGAACAGCAAGGTTATGCTAAAATTGGCATTATAAGCGAAAATCGCCTGTAGATAAACGTGGAATCCAACCCAATGTTATTTATCGAAGAAACCTCTCCACCGCCATTTTGGCAAGCACAACTGACAGACGAGCAGCGGCTTAAATACGATAAGGCTTATATTGGCTCGCGTTCTCAAGCCTATTATCTCAAGCGCTTTGCCCAGTTTGATGCGGCCGGGCGGTTGTCGCCTAAGTGGCATTGGTCAGCGTTTTTGATGACTTTTCCGTGGTTATTGTATCGAAAGCGATTTTTGGACAGCCTTGTGTATGCGGTTGCGGGTTGGTCGTTTATTCAGCTTAATATCACTATTTTGTTGGTTGTTATTGAGTTTTTGGCGGTGGGTAATTTGCCTGAGAGTTGGCGAATGCCGACCCGGTTTATCGTGGCGGGGGCGATTTGGCTGTTTTGGTCAGTGATGGTGGCGCGTTGGAGTGATGCTTACTATTATCGTATGGCGCGCCGTGAGATTGCCGATGCCATTGAGCTGTACCCAAAAGATGAAGAAGCACAGCTTGAACATATTCGTCGTCATGGTGGCGTCAGTATGGTCGGTATGGGATTGGCATTTGGTTTTTTTGCCTTTGCCTTGTTGGTTATCCAAGTGCAGTTTTTGCCAATTATCGCCAAGCAAAAGGCCAATGAAGTATTATTTGAGGTGTATGATATTGTCGAAAGCGCACAAAATCGTGTAGAAGTGATTTATCGCACCACCGGCCAATGTCCGATTAATACGCCATTAACCACGGATAACCAAAAAGTCACGTTAAAAACATTAACCAAGGCGGAAGGCATACCTGCGACCAGTCCGTGTATGATTCAAGCGACGGTACAAGGGGTAAGTTTCCCCAATCGTTGGCTCAATGGTCAGACGTTGACCATGTATCGAGTCAGTGATGCTAAAGATAGTGGTTGGGGTTGTATTACCTCACTCAATAAAAAACAAACGCCAAGACAATGTATGATTGCAGAGCGTTAAAACCTAGTTTTCAAGATCGGAAGAGCACACGTCTGAACTCCA
>CALJUC010000283.1 GCA_937975585.1 uncultured Moraxella sp.
GCAAAGGTCTCTAGTAGCCAAAATTGTTAGATTTTTATGTTACAACAATAAAATAGGGACGTTCTGCATGTCATTAAATAAACATAACCATGAGTCCGATATCGATAATGCCAATCTTATCGAGAAAAATAAGCCATATAGTCAGCGCGATATTAGTCAAGCGATGCAAGAGGCGACACGGATGCTTGATATTATCAATACCCCAGAAGATAAGCTTACCCAAACCGACCGTAATTGGGTATCTGCCAATGTCGCGGATAACTTTGCCCATCATGTGAATAAAGGCTTTTTGCAGTACCGTAAATCCGTAACCGAAACATCAGATTTTGCTCTAACGGATTGGTGGGGGCAGGGCTCGATTTTGCGTGATATCCAAGGGCGTGAGTATATCGATATGTTAGGCGGATTTGGTCTATATACCTATGGTATCCGTCATCCCAAGATTGTCGCTGCCGCAAAAGCCCAAATGGATCGTAGTCCACAATATAGCCAAGAGATGTTAGACCCATTGCGTGGGCAGTTGGCACGTGTGATTGCGCATTTGACGCCTGGGGATTTGCAATACGGTTTTTTTGCCAATAGTGGTACTGAGGCAGTTGATGGTGCAATGAAGCTTGCCAAGCTGTATACCGGACGACGTGGATTTATCTCAACCACGGGTGGTTTTCATGGTAAATCGCTGGGTGCATTATCCCTACTGGGTAAGTCCGTATATCGTGAGCCGGTTATGCCATTATTAGGGGGTGTGCGTCATGTACCGTATGGTGATGCCGATGCGGTAGAGCAGTTATTACGGATTGCCGATTCGGTGGGCAGTATGGATGTGGCGGCTGTGGTGGTAGAGCCAGTCCAAGGCGAGGCGGGCGCGGTGGTACCACCAGATGACTACTGGCCACGCTTACGAGAGATTTGTACCAAGTACGATGTATTACTGATAGCGGATGAGGTGCAAACTGGCTTTGGTCGTACGGGTAAGATTTTTGGGGTGGATCATTGGAATGTCGCGCCTGATATTATTTGCTTTGGTAAAGCGTTAGGGGGTGGTGTGGTGCCAATGTCAGGGTTTTTCTCCAACGCCAAAGTATGGTCAGTGATGGAGCCAAACCCTTTTATGCATACCACGACCACGGGCGGTAATCCATTAGCGTGTGCCGCTGCCTTGGCCGCGATTCAGGTCATGCTAGAAGAAGACTTACCAAAGCAAGCTGAGGAAAAAGGCGCGTATTTGATTGAAAAGATTAACCGACTGGTAGAAAAATACCCAAATATCCTCAAGCAAGTACGCGGTAAAGGCTTATTGCTTGCGCTCGTATTCCATGACAGTGATGTTGGCTATCAAGTGGTATCAGGCTTGTTTAAGCGTCATGTATTGACCGCAGGTACATTGAATAACGCTTCAGTGGTGCGTATTGAGCCGGCGTTGAATATCCCGTATGAATTGCTTGATGAAATGTTAGTACGCTTGGAAGCGACACTTGAAGAAGTTGCTTCGCAGTTGAATACCTCATCAACGACTTAACGACAGATACATGGTGAGAAAACCATGACATCATAATTAAATAACTAAGATGTTTGAATAGACTATTTTTAACTCACAAGGATGTGATAACTATGCAAAATACAACAGCACCAAACGCGACAGATGCCACGAACTTAGGGTTATGGATTGATGGCGCGTGGCAAACGGGTGATAGCACCATCGATATTGAAAATCCCGCCACAGGACAAACCATTGCAAAAGTTGCCACGGCAGGCGAGGCGCAAGTCAATAAGGCAGTTGCTGCGGCAAAAGCGGCATTCGAAGATGGGCGTTGGCACAAACTTTCCCCAGGTGAGCGTAGCCAAGTGCTTGCAAAACTTGCTGATTTGTTAGAAGAAAACACGGATACATTTGCCCGTATTGAGAGTGAAGATACCGGTAAGCCGTATGCCTTTATCAGTAAAGGTGGTGATGTGCCATTTGCCGTCGACAATTTGCGCTATTTTGCCGCGGCTGCGCGTGATACAGGGGGTGGTCGGGCAGGCGAATATAACACGGCTTACACCTCTATCTTGCGTCGTGAGCCAGTAGGGGTCACTGTGGGAATTGCGCCTTGGAACTATCCATTACTCATGGCCGTATGGAAGATTGGTCCTGCGTTAGCCGCTGGCTGTACGTCGATTATTAAACCCTCAGAGATGACGCCACGTACTGCATTATTGTTGGCAGAACTGGCAAAACAAGCCGGTTTGCCTGATGGCGTACTCAATGTCATTACGGGCAATGCAGATACTGGTAAGCTATTGGTTGGACATCCGGATGTCAATATGGTCAGTCTCACTGGCTCTAGTGAAACGGGTAAATACATCATGAAGTCGGCAGCTGATACCTTAAAGCGTATCCATCTAGAGTTGGGGGGTAAAGCACCTCTTATCGTATTTGATGATGCGGATATTGAATTAGCAGCAGAAAAAGCGGCATTCGGGGGCTTTATCAACTCAGGCCATGATTGTACCGCGGCGACCCGAATTTTGGTGCATCAAGCGGTTGCTGATAAGTTCCAACAAGCGATTATTGAACAAGCGAAAAACTTTACTGTGGGTGACCCATTTGATGATAACACCCAAATGGGCTCATTGATTTCGGCTAAGCAGCTTGAGCGCGTATCAGGGTTTGTCGAGCGTGCCAAAACCAAAGGCGCTAAAGTATTATTCGGTGGGGAAAAACTGGCAATTAATGATGGTCACTTTTATAGCCCAACGTTATTAACGGACGTAAACCAACAAGATGAAATTGTACAAAATGAAGTGTTTGGGCCTGTTATGACGATACAAACATTTACTTCGGAGGATGACGCGCTAAAACTTGCCAATGATGTACCCTTTGGTCTAGCGGCATCCGTCTTTACTCAAGATGTTAAGCGTAGTATGCGTTTTGCCGCGGATTTACGTTTTGGTACCGTTTGGATTAATGACCATTTACCACTGACGTCAGAAACGCCACATGGCGGATTTAAACAGTCTGGCTTTGGTAAAGATTTATCGAGCGAAGCGGTTGGTGATTACTTGATTACCAAACATGTCATGGTGGCTTTGTAATATTTCAATCTATTATCAGAGAATATAAAGTTATAAGGGCGTATAGTATACGCCCTTTTGTTATTGAGTCAGATAAAAACTATCCTCAATCAGGGCCATAATTTGCCCATCATCGACTTTATCAAGGATAACCGAGATCCAATGTTCTTTGTTCATGTGATAGGCTGGCAAAATACCATCAAACTGACGCAACGCGCCAATTAACATTGGTTCGGCCTTTAAATTAATAATACTAACAGTTTCTTGCCCTATTAAACCGAGTTTGTCGGCCGTGATTTCCATATAAATGCAAAACCATTTTCTGTTTTCTTGATGCCGAAAAACCGCAAAACTTGGTTGTTTTTGCCAAGGATATTCTGCTTCTACTGCAAATAGATCAAATATTTTTGCACATAAAATAGTTTTTTCCATACTAGCAAACATCCTAAGTTGTTATTGGCGATAGTTAGCAATGATGGTTTTGATTGTTTGACTGGCATGCTTGATATTTTGTTGTCCCAAAATCGCAGAGACTGCGGCAATCCCGTCGACTTGAATCTTTGCTTGAGCTAAGTCGTGTTGTAATAAAGGTAGGGTAGTCGTATTGATGCCACCAATCGCCACGATTGGTAAATCAACGGCTTGGCGAATTTGGGCCAAGGTCGCCACACATAGCGTCTTGGCATCGGTTTTGGTCTGCGTGGTGAACATTGCGCCCACACCGAGATAGTCTGCGCCATCGGTTTTTGCTTGTAAGGCTTGTTCTACGCTACGTGCAGACACGCCGATGATTTTATCGCTACCCAAAATTTGGCGCGCTATATTCGCCGGTAAATCTGATTGTCCCACATGCACGCCATCTGCATCGACGGCTAGCGCAATATCGACACGGTCATTAATCAGTAGCGGCACTTGATAACGCTGACATACCGCTTTGACTGCTAATGCTTGCTGATAAAAATCGCGGCTATTTAGGTGTTTTTCGCGTAGTTGCACCATGGTGACACCGCCCAGTAGGGCTTGTTCAACCGCTTCCACCAAAGAAATATCCTTCAAGCAGTCGCGGTCAGTCACCAAATATAAGCGATAGTCAATGTTCGATATCATGCGTTAGATTCCAATAACATATCAATATGAGGAATATCATCTTCCAAATAGACATCGCCTTGGGCGACAAATCCCAAAGATTGATAAAACTCCAATAGATAAGTCTGTGCTGAGATATAAATGGTTTGTGTCGGATAGCGGCTGTGACAAATACCAATCGCTTGCTGCATTAACTCACGACCCAAATCACGCCCGCGATAATCTTTTGTTGTAAGGACGCGGCCAATCGCAGGCATACCCATACTATGAATCGTTGGTGGGATGATACGCGCATAAGCAGCCAGTTGACGTTCATTGGACGTAGCGGTATCCCAATATTGCAAATGCAGACAATCGTTATCCAATCCATCCAGCTCTTGATAAGCGCACGCTTGTTCCACCACAAACACAGCTTCACGCGCTTGGCAAATAGCGTATAACTCACGAGCAGTTAGCTGGTCAAACGACTGCAAGATAAATTTATGCATAGCGATTGTAAAATACACCTTGAATAATCAATTATTTGGTATGCAGATTATGCCATTTGACCATTTTTTTACCCAGTAAAGGCAAGCTAAAGGATGGTAACTGATAAGCACCGATTAATGGTAAAAACATAGTCCCCATAAATGGTGTGGTAATCGTGTAGGCGAGTAACACATTGCGACCGCCACAGACCAAGGCAGCAATAATCGCATTTTCATAACCAAAACGACGATAAATAAAATAAGCGGAAAAGTAAAACACCAATGACAATAACGTACCCAAACCCAATAGTGCCAAAGCTTCCATCGGGCTATTGTCAAATGTCTCACGAAAACCTGCCATTAAACCAAGCGGAAATAGCATCAATAACAAAATATTAAAACGGCCAATTTTGCCATAATAATGATTGAGCGTATCGCGTGGGATATAGCGCCGCGCCAATACAGCCAATGCCATCGGTGCAACGATATAAGTCAATAAGCGCTTAAAATATAACGGAAAGTCCAAATGCGCATCTTTAGAACCGAGCAGCCACAGCACAACCAATAGGCTTAACGGCATAATTAAGGTCGCTGCAATGGTCTTAGCCATCGCTAACAGCGCATCAAAGCCGACCGCATTCACAATTGCGCCGCTACCAAACAGTGGTGCCGTTGCCGAAAGTCCAGCAATTGCCAATAACAAATCACCACGCACACCCAGCGCATAAGCAATACAAGTCAACACCAAACTCGTCAGTACGCTTTGAAAAATCGCGAAGCCCCAAGTGTAACCTGTACCAATACGTTTAACGAGTTGCTTTTGATCAATACCTAACAAGGTAAAAAACATCAAGAAAAACAAAACTTCAGGCAGGTAGCCAAGTACGAAGTTTGATAAATCAGGAAATATAAAACCGATAATACCACAGAGCGGCATAATCACAGTGCTATGACGCGCGATAAAGCTTAACATGAATTATCCTTGTTGCATTGGTCACGCTGATTGAACTTTGGCATGCCAACTTGGATGGTAAAAAGTTCGGCTATTGTAACGTCCATGTTTTTGTTTTGACAACCATTTTATATAAACGTTGGCTCGCAGATATAGAATTTGACTACATATGCTGTAGATAACGATGATACTTAGTCGCCGATAAATTTATTACATGGCTTTTGAATGATAACACTTATTTCGCATAATATAGGTTATGTTAAATAATATATGAGATATATCACCTACTACCTAATATACGCATAATCCAAATTTTACTTCTTATAAGATTTAGACTGCTAATACAAAATGTCTGTTAAATAAAAAAAGAACTAACGCGAGCTAGTCCTTTTTAATATTTGCATGGATATTATGTGGAAGTTACAGCTTGCGAGATTTGGTCAAAAATCGTTTTACCAACTTGCGCGACTTTTTGCATTTCAGCATCTGTTAATGTTGGATGTGCCAAGAACATTAAGCTGGTTTCACCCAATTGCTTGGCAACAGGCAGGCGTTGTTGTGGTTTTGACGGATGATTATCAAACGCATGTTCTAAATAAATCTCTGAACATGAACCTGAAAAACACGGAATGCCTTGCTCATTAAATGCTCGAATAATTTTATCGCGTGACCAATCCGCTGGTAAGTTTTCAGGGCGAACATACACATAATACTTATAATAAGCATGAACAGAATCTTGGCCTAATACTTCGTGAAACTGTGCATCAGGCACCGACAAAAACCCCTCACTACCGGCGTATGGTAAGCACATTTCACGTAATACAGCGGCATTTTTGGTGCGTTTGGCTGTCCAATCCGCCATACGCTCAAGTTGAATGCGCCCAAGTACCGCTTGCATTTCCATCATACGCCAGTTGGTACCGAAACTGTCATGTAACCAACGAAACCCGGGTGGGTGCTGCTTATTATATACACTGTCGTAATTTTTGCCGTGGTCTTTATATTCCCACATTTTTTGCCATAGTGTTTTATCATTAGTGGTCACCATGCCACCTTCCCCACCCGTGGTCATGATTTTATCTTGGCAAAAACTCCATGCCCCCACATGACCGATACTGCCGACAGATTTACCTTTGTATTTTGCGCCATGGGCCTGCGCACAGTCTTCAATGACCCATAGATTATGTTGCGCAGCCAAAGCCATAATTTCATCCATATCACATGGCCAACCGGCAAGATGCACAGCGATAATGGCTTTGGTCTTATCGGTGATATGTGGCGCAATAGTACGAGCTGAGATATTACCTGTTGCTTCTTCAACATCAGCAAACACTGGCAACGCGCCTGCATTGACCACCGTTGATACACTGGCAATAAAGCTACGTGGCGTCACAATGACCTCATCCCCTGCCCCAACGCCCATGGCTTGTAAGGCCAAATCTAGCGCAAGCGTACCATTTGCCAACGCTATCGCATATTCAGTGCCTACCCAGTTGGCGTATTCTTTTTCGAACTCGCGTGTTTCGGTACCCGTCCAATAGTTAACTTTATTGGAAAGTAACACACGGCTGACCGCATCCGCTTCTTGTTGGGTAAATGATGGCCAAGGGGAAAATTGGGTGTTTAGCATATGTTTTTATACCTTTGACTTAAAAAAATTATAATTCAACGATGTTGACCTGAATGGCAAATTTCTTACCATCCATCACGACGTAGGCCGCTTCATTTAGGTTATTAGTCGTTAAAGCACGAAGCTTATTGATGAGATCAAGGGGATAGACTTTTTCTTCGACATTGATGGGCTGTATCTGTTCTAAGTCTTTTTTATGGTGTGTCGTGCCTATCTCGGTTTGCGGTTGTCTGGTAGGATTTAGCGTCAATAGATTGTCAAAATTATCGAAAAACAACTGTTGTTCTAACTGTAATGCTGCAGCATACAGCTGGTTTGCGGTCATAGAGGGTAATACGGTTAATTCAGCTTGGGCAATGATGTCGCCACCATCTAAAACTTCGCTCATAAAATGCAGTGTGGCACCGTATCGAGTACCCTCTAAGATAGCCCAACTTGGCGTGTGCCAACCCTTGTTATACGGTAGATAAGCGGGATGTAGGTTGATAAAACCAACTTTGGGTAATTCCAATAAGGCCTTTTTGATAATATAAGGAAAATGTATGCCAAAAATATAATCGACATCGTATGCCCTTAATGCTGATAGTTTATCGCTATTATTGAGGTCTTTATTGGTAAACACGTTATCAGCGCTTAAGCCACTTGCCTCAATCAATGCTTGAGCGTGAGAGGATTTTCCGTTTTCACCCACCAGTAAAAAGCTAGGCTGATAACCTTTCCCAATAAGAAATTTTAGGATATTAACAGATATTTGTCTGTCGCCTGCGAAGCCATATTTCATTATAGATTGCCTAATAAAGTGAGTTTCTCAATAAAATCTTTTGGGTATGTGACGGCATTGGATAACGGCTGAAAAATAAACTCTTGCTCTAAATGATGCGTCTGTTTCTCTAATTGCTCGAATTGTAGGAACCAATCTTCCAAGTGAAACATAAAGTTGATAATAAGTTCTTTAACCGGTGATGTTCTCAGCGTTTGCGATAAAATGACGTTAAGTTCCTCATAGATAACCTTATTTGCATGGTAGATATGCATGGCATGGTGATAGTTAGGCACAGTTTTATAACGTTGATAAGCCATTTCTGCCCTAGCCAGGTTATTAATTAATTTAAGGTATGTCATTTATATAAACTCCCCCGCAATATTCGCATGGCCAATATAGATGTCTTTTTATAAATTGATTCACAATGATGATAAGTTGTTATAGTCAATGAACGATTTTTAGACGCTTAGGGATGGTTAACCAATCTATATCATTATCGGCATTAGTCTACTAATAAATATATAATTAGTAAACAATTTATTATTAATTATCACTAATTTGATAGGCATATTTTTGTGTTAAAAATAGAGAGTTTATCTAAATATTCATTGAGAGAGTTTCTAAATACTTTGAAAATACTGAAAAATTTCTGACCAATTATCAAAGAAATGTTGGGGTAAGTATGATTGTTCAACATTCATATTTTGTGAATGGATGTTTTGTCCTTGGTCTTTTAAGCCTATGGTTTGCCAACCTAGCCAATTAGGGGTAATAAAGTCTTTTTTAACATTGTCACCGATATACCAATAAGCCTCACAGTCGAGTTGGTTCTCAACGGCTTGATAATTTAAGACATTGGGTTTTTCACTACCAATTTCTTCAGAAATAACAACGGCATTTAATTTATCGTCCAGTTGTAAGGCTTTTATCTTGTTACGTTGGGTGATAGAGCGGCCATCCGTAATGATGGCAAATTGATAATCGTTAGAAAAATGCTCGATAAAGGCTGCAACACCGGGGGAAGCATGAATAGATGGTTGGTGATAGCGATACCAATCTAAAAGCTGGGATTTATCAACCTTAAACTGTTGACTTAATCCTGCAAAAACATCTTGTTGGTTATAGTAATCGACAAGCATGCTTGAATATAAAGTGTCGTCTTGCGTTAATTGACGACTGATAAAGTGATAAGCTGATTTTAAGAAGTCAATTTCAGGGTATAAGGTGTCATCTAAGTCAAATACAATGGCGCGCTTAGGTTGCTTAGCGTTGGGTGTTGTCATGTACTAAGACCTCTGCATCATAACGCAACATTAATAAATTATTTTCCCAATCGTGATAAGTGGCAATAGCCTTATCTAGCATGTATTCCTCTAACAGCCATTTGGTATAATTCGCCCCTGACAAGTATGTCAAAGGATAACCACCCCCAAACCTTGGGTTAATCTCAATCCCTTTAATGCTGTTATTGGTTTTGTGTAAAAAGACTTGAATCGTCAAACAACCACGCGCTCCCGCTAAATTCGCAATATTATTAAAAAAATGCTCAATAATAATATTTTTTCGGGTAATGGCTTTATTGACCTCGCCTGCCCTCACAAACAACCGTTGACGCGGGACCACACAGCGTAGTACCGATTGTCTATCGTAATAACAATCCACGGTAAATTCGTCATATTCCTTAGGCGAGATATACTCCATATACATAAGCTTTTCATCAGAAAGTTGCTCTGGTCTGATGTCATCTGCCGTTTGTGCTAAGAATATTCCCTTACTCAAGCTGCCATCACATGGTTTGACAAATACAGGAAACGCTAACGATGCTACCCCTGCCTTAATATCAAACTGTTGTGGAATCGTGATATTGTTTTCAACAAACAACTGATTGGTTTGGCGTTTATCGCGACAGCGTTTAATAAAGGCTACATCACTGATGGATACCTCAATATCGTGCTGCTGAAACCTTGCAAGATGCTCACTCAATGCCAGAAGTTCTGTATCAATGGTTGGTACAATAAGCCCTATGTCATGATCAATACAGAGTTGAATTAACGTATCTATATAAGCATCGCATAACACCGCAGGTACCTTAAAGGCCTTATCGGCAATATGACAAGCCGGTGATAACTGAGGGTTCAAATCAGCGGCATAGACTTTAGCATCAGGATAAATAGATCGTAACTCATCCATAAAGGACTTGATTAAAGAAACACGTTGACCTGCTGAAGTAACTAAAACGTTATGTTTAGCTGTTGCCATTGAATTACCTTAAAAATATTGTTTAGCCTATAACACACCAAGTAAAACAACCAATTATACTTATAGTTATTGCAAAGGTAATGAACATTGTTTGCTAATAAAGCAGTGACTGTATATTGAGAGTCGCCTTATCAATTAAAATTAATAATCATTTGTAAATTAATTAGTGCGCTATAGACAACACGTACTGACCATTAACCTAACCCAAAATCCGTGAATATATTAACATACCTAATCAATAATTAGTATATTCAATCGAATATTGTTCATAAAATAACAAAAAATTCATATATCGTTATTAATCAAGCCATCAATGAGTTGCGATAAAGGGGAAAGAAATTCAACTTATCTTCAATCATTTGTTTATCATAGCCTTGTTGCTGACAAAGCAACTCATAGACATTTTGATTAATCACCAATCTTGCGGTATGAAAGTCTAACTCCTCAGCAGCGAACCCTTTTTTGAATTTATATAACCCATCTTTCCTACCGCCCAACCCACCACCCAAGTGTAAGAATTTATAGTTGTGGGCAATTCCCCATTGAATCATATGGTCGATAATCAGCTTGGCAGGTTGGTATTTACGGCCGTCTTGGCTATTGCAGGATAAGTGGTATTGAATGATATTGGATTGTAATAGAAATAAAGCCGCACCAATGACCTTGTTCGCCTTTTTAACCACAACCAGTTTTAATTTATCCCCCAACAACGCGTGCATAGTATAAAAATACGTTTTATCAAAAAAGTAAAAACGGGTGGCATTTAATCGCTGCATTGTCTGATGATATAGATCAATAAAATCATCTAGATGAGCAAAATCATTGTCTATCGATACCTCAATATCTTCTTGTTTCAAGTTCTTTCGAATATCATAACGATGCCCTGATCTATATCGGCTAAATAATGTGTCGTGACCTAACGCCAGCGGCACATTTAATGTCACCCCATTAGGCATCAAGGCAGGTGATGTTTTTAGGTCTTGATTAAGGAATGGGTGTAATCTTAAGAAGATAGATACATAATCTGTTTGCTGTAAATAATCCATCAATAGACAAAGAATGTTTTCTTTAAAATGCTGATCGGCATTCTGACTAAAGGCGATTCCGCCATAACCGTATGGGGTCATCAAATCGAAAAATGGCGTATTCTTAATATGCCGTTTTATTAAAGGGATAAAGGCAATATTGTTATCGAATTCAATCAAAATACAATTAATCTGATCACATGGGCTTTCTTTGTTAATTATCAACCATTGTGGTGTTTGGTAAATATCAATGTCTAATTTTAAAATTAGCTCGGTATAGTTGATTAGTTCATCTTCAGTGATTTCAGTAAATTTAATAGACATATCGCTCAACTCAAATATTCAAAATTATAAATTATTATGTTTATAAATAATATTAAATCAATTGTTTTTCAGAATCGTTTTATAAGATATTTGTTTGGCTGTTATTGGGGTTTAAACTTGCCTTATAAATAACAGCCAATGATTAATTAGTTATCGTTTTTAGAGCCTTCAAATCGACTCATCGTCGCCTCGCCCTCAAAGTTAATGTCGGACTTAGCAACGACTTTTTTGATGGTTTGTAATAAGATTTTGATATCCAACCAAAATGACTGATGTTCTACATACCAAGTATCAAGTTTAAACTTCTCATCCCAACCAATGGCATTGCGACCATTGACTTGCGCATAACCTGTGATACCCGGACGCATATGGTGACGTTTGGCTTGTTCTGCGTTATATAAGGGCAAATATTCCATTAATAAGGGTCGAGGGCCTACCAGGCTCATATCACCTTTAAAGACGTTCCAAAGCTCTGGCAACTCATCCAAGCTCGTTGCTCGCAACTTTTTGCCAAAATCGGTTAAGCGTTCGCTATCCGGTAGCTGATTGCCATGTTTGTCTACCGCATCTTTCATAGTACGAAATTTTATCATTTCAAATGGTTTGCCATCTTTACCAGGTCGAACTTGGCGAAATAGCACCGGTGAACCCAAGTCCTTTCTCACTTTGTAAGCGACAATTGCTAAGACAGGGGAAAGAACGATTAAGCCAACGCCAGCAGCAGCGATATCAAATGAGCGTTTTAGCATCGAATTATCTCCTATTAATCAAGCTAGGTTTTTTTGAATATAAGAAAATTAAAAACATGGGAAGCCAAATGATGGGAAGCCTTAATACCGATGAAGGTACCCACAGCAACCAACAAAATAAAATGACCGTGAATAAGTAAAAGGTTTTTTCACTAAATTTGTAGCTTGTACTGCGATAAGTCTGTTGGATAGAAAACAGTAAAAATGCAATAAAGCCTAAAAAACCAAATAAACCAAAGGCAAGATAGATTTCGATGAAGAATCTATGCGGATTGGTATAGCCGAGTTCAGCGCTCAACGGATCATGCTTAAAGTACTCAGCATAATTTCGAGGGCTATAACCAAGCAATATGACGTGAAAGTTGTCTAAGAACTTCGTATAGATTTCTGTACGGTAATCAACTGACTTGTCCATGCCCAAATCAAATATCGCTAACTCAAACCGAGATACACTGCGCTCTAACATTGGGAATTGCGACAAAAACCTAAAAATCGGTATCAATAATCGAATGTCCACCAAAGCCGGTAAGATTGGTAGCGTTAACAGGGTATAGACAAACTTGGTGAACGTGTGCGCACTGGTAAAGACCGT
>CALJUC010000284.1 GCA_937975585.1 uncultured Moraxella sp.
GTTAAGGTGTCGGCTTCGATACCAAACGCGGCTTTCATCTCATCGGTGATGGTAATTGCCTTGTCTTGACGCGAGAACACGCCACCACCTTGACTGATTAATGACTTGTCGTAGTCATCCCAAGTCGAACGGGGCAGTTTAAACAAGCGATCGCGCTCGGCAAAGGCAGGGCTGACTTCAGGCGTTGGGTCGATAAAGATATGTAGATGGTTAAATGCCGCAACCAGTTGGATATTTGGCGAAAGTAACATACCATTGCCGAACACGTCACCACTCATATCACCGATACCGACGACACGAATTTGATTGTCGCTGTTATCCGGATTTTGAATGTCTTTACCAAGTAATCTAAAGTGACGTTTTACCGATTCCCAAGCACCGCGCGCAGTAATACCCATGGCTTTATGGTCATAACCCACTGAACCGCCTGAGGCAAACGCATCACCTAGCCAAAAATCATATTCTGCCGAGATAGCATTGGCGATATCAGAGAAGCTTGCGGTGCCTTTATCAGCAGCCACAACAAGATACGGGTCATCACCATCATGACGTATGGTATTCGCCGGTGGCACGACATTGCCATCGACCAAATTGTCGGTGATATCAAGCATACCGCGAATAAACGTCTGATAGCAGGCAACGCCCTCTGCCATAAAGGCTTCACGCCCCGCACTCATCGACTTGGTCTTGACGATAAAGCCGCCTTTTGAGCCAACCGGTACAATAACCGCATTTTTGACCATCTGCGCTTTGACCAAGCCTAACACTTCGGTACGGAAATCTTCACGACGGTCTGACCAACGTAATCCCCCACGCGCGACTTTGCCACCGCGTAGATGCACCGCTTCGACTTTTGGTGAATACACAAAAATCTCAAACATCGGCTTAGGTTTTGGTAAATTTGGAATATCATTGGCCGAGAATTTGAAGGATAAGCGGTTTTTACGTTGGTTTTGCTCATCACGTTGGTAGTAGTTGGTGCGTAGTAAGGCATTGAGTAAATCAACCATCCAACGCAAGATCGTATCTTCATCCAAGGTTTGTACCGATTTTAGCGCGGTTTTGATGGTTTGGGTCGCGTGTTCAACGCTAATATCGCTAGTCATTACACGGCTATCGAGCGTCACATCCGTTGGGCGCATCTTAGCGTGGAACAGCTGTACCAGATTGATGCTAATCTGCGGGTATTTCACCAAGGTTTGCTTGATATATGGCAATGAAAACGGCGCTTTTGCTTGTAGCATATAGTGACTAAGCGCACGCAACACCGTAACTTCATGGGCATCAAGTGGCGTGGTCAAAATCAACTCGTTGAGGTTGTCATTTTCGGTCAAACCTTGCCATATCAAGGCTAGGGCATCTTCGACTTGTTTGGCAACCACCGCCATATCAATGTTGATGTCTTGGCGCAGCGTCAGATGATACTCTTGTAGCCATAAGTCATGACTATCAACTTCATAGGTCTGTGAATTCAACACATCCAAGCCAAAGTTTTCCAAAATCGGCAAAATATGCGATAAGGTCGCAGGCATATCGCGGCCATAGACTTTTAGATGCAGGTTTTGTGCGGGTTCATGGGTTTTTTGATATAGATACCAACTAATTGGGCTATCAGCTTGGTCCGTCTGACTGGCGATATGGTCGAGGCGCTGCATATCACCCAAAGCAATACGCGGTGCATAGTCTTCTTGGTAAGCCAGCGGCATACTTGATAAGTATTTATCCGCCAACGCACGACCGTTTACTTCACCTAATTCATCAATCAAGACTTGTTTGACATTGTCATGCCAACCTTGCATGATGCTGCTAAGCTGCGCTTCAAGCCTTGGTAAAAGCGTCGCCAGGTCGATGTTATTGAGGCTTTCAGGGTTGGTGCGCACATGAATATGTAGGCGGGCATGATGAAGCTCATCAAATTCGGTACTAAATTGCGCCGAAATACTACCAAATGCCTCGACCAGCGCATTTTGAATGGCCACACGTAATTGGGTATTAAACTTGTCGCGTGGCACAAACACCAAGCAAGACACAAATCTTTGATAATGGTCAATCCGCGCGAACAAACGCAACGTATGTTTATTGTGCAGATTGGCTATGCCCACCGTCATCTGATACAGTTCATCAGTGGTGGCTTGGAACAAATCATCACGCGGTAAGGTATCAAGAATGTGTTGGAACTTGTGGTAAGCGTGACCGTTGGCAGGTAAGTGCGCTTTGGTCAAGACGCTACTGACCTTTTGGCGTAGCATCGGGATTTGATTTGCGGTTAACTGATAGGCACTGGCAGTCAATAACCCGACAAAGCGGTGTTCACCGATGACTTTGCCATGATCATCAAATTTTTGAATGCCTAAAAAGTCCATATACACCGGACGGTGCACAGGCGATAGATGGCTAGATTTTGACAATAATAAAATCTGTGGCTCATTGACCAACGCACGTAGTGATTTAGGCAACTGATGGAAACTGTCAGAGCGTTTGTCGCTACTGTCACTGTTGTCAATCAGTAAGCCAAGCCCACTGTCAGGCTGGCGATAAATCTCAATGCCCGAAGCTTCTTCGCTATAGCGGTATTCACGATAGCCCAAGAAAATAAAATTATCATCCAAAATCCAATCCAAAAACGCTTGGACTTCATTCAGGTTATCCGGTGCGTCCGTGGTGGCAAGGGCATTCGCCGGTAAATGGCTATCGGCCAATTCGTGTTTAATCTCGATAAGTTTATCACGCATGGCTTTCCAGTCAGTGACCACGACATCAAGCACTTTGATTTTATCCAAAATCGCATTACGAATCGCTGCCAATGCCTCCTCAGACTGGCGAGCGATTTCGCAGTAAATCAATGAGATAAACTTGGTATCACTGGTGGTCGTCGTGCTGACATTGGTGACCTGATTGGCGTCATCACGGTTAACGGCCATGATGGTATTGTGCAAGCGATGAACGGCGATATTCATCGAATCAAGGCTCATCAATAACGTATCCACCAAGAAAGGGCGGTCGGATGCGACAATTTGAATAATGCTATGGGGTGAATGAAATTGCACCGTGTCATAGTTGGGGTTAAACACCTCAACTTGCGGCACCATGTATTGATAGCGCTGCAATAGGCTAAAGTGATGCAACGCAATACCGGCCAAATTTTCGGCGGTTTGGTGGCGCTCCGGCGATTGCCCAAAATGTTGGTCGGGGGTTTGATAGTAGTTATCAATGAACTGATGCAAAACCTCAGAGGTGCCATTGGCTAACTGGTCGGCATGCTGTTTGATACGCTCGACATTAACCTCGGGCGAGTTTGCATTGGGTGGTAATGCTGAATGAATGGTCATAAGATTTCCTTATCGTTTATCAATTAAAAAATACAATAGAGACCTTTGCACAAACCAGCGACCTACTCTCGACACCAATCTCAAACTCAACTAAAAACTGGAATTGG
>CALJUC010000285.1 GCA_937975585.1 uncultured Moraxella sp.
CATACCATTCTGTGGTATCAAGATTTACTCCAATAACTTCAATAACTTGCAGTAAATCGTCAATCGCTTGGCAAAATTCTAAAGTGAAAATTGCTCTTGAATAACTTTCAAAGCAATTAAAACCACTGTATGCACCAAATCCGTGTAGTTTATTATGCTTATCAAAATTTTCACCCATAAAGACAAAATCAAATAGCCATCGTTGTAATACCATGCTAACAGTTGATTGCCAGTTTTCGATTTTATTGGTAGATAGTTGAGAGTTTGGATAATGTTTTACAAGAAAATTATGAGTATCTTAAACTAACTCTAAGCTATTATCAATTTGAGTGATTTCAAAGGTATAGCTATGATTTGTTTTAGCATTTACATAGATAAAGCTATCCAATTGTCCTTGTAATCTACCTAATTGATAATCAAAGTCACTCATAACTCACCTAAAAATTTCGTGGGAAAATCAGTAATGATACAATCCACGCCCATATTCAGCAATTTTTTCGCCGCATCAATATCATTCACCGTCCAAGCGGTCACTTTTAGACCAAAGCGTTTGGCAATCTCAACCAAAGTAGGCGTAATCAGCGCATAATACACGCCAACTTGCCCACAGCCAAGCTCACACGCTTGATTAAACGTTCGATACATTAACGCCTCACCATCTTTATTTGGCATGGGTAAAAAGCGAATTTGGCTAGGTAACGTTGTTTTTGGCTCTAACAATAAACCAGTTGGATAGCGCATTGGCAAACTCGCTTGTTGTAGCTGCAACTGCAACAAGATATCAGTATCAAAACTGGTCAAGGTAATCGGTAAAATTTGCCAATCAGGGTTTGATAATAGCCTAAGCAAATTTTGCACTAGCACAATGGGATGGGTGCGGATATGGGTTTTGATTTCCAATTCAATATGCCGATAGCCAGTCAAATAGGGGTATAACTGTTCAAGTGTGAGAATGGGCTGACTGATAAAGCCTTGTTCAAAGTTGGGCTGATAACGGCTAAAGTCCGATTGGCGATACTGAGTGAGTTGATTTAAAGTCTTATCCATGACCCAGCTTTGTTCACCGACCAAGCGCTCAAGCGTTTCATCATGTACTACGACAAACTGACCATCAGTGGTCATTTGTATATCAAATTCAATACCATCGAGTTGTTTACCATTGACTTGTAAATGTTGGGCATGGGCAAAACCAATGGCACTATTTTCCAAATACTCAGCGCGCGCGCCACGATGACCTAACAGGTAACACTGTGATAAATAAGACATACGCATCTCGCAATCAATTGATATAAAAGTCCAAATAAGCTGTGCTCACTATACTCAAAAAAGCCGCAGTTCACCATGCGGTATGTGCGATTAAGTTAGCGATGACCTGATAAACAGCCGCATAAACAGTGACACCTAGCGCGCAATTTACCGTTGTCGTGGGTCAAAATTCGGTTATAATAGTTTGTCATTTTATTTTGAGAATATCTGTCTCATTGAGAACAGATTTTACCGTTTTCCATACCAACCATAAGGAAATGATATGAGCACATCTACCACTGCATTCGCCCCCCAAGTCGGTGTCAAAGCAACCTATATGCGTGGCGGTACCTCAAAGGGTACGTTTTTTAATTTAAACGATTTGCCAGAGCGTTGCCAAGTGGCAGGCGAGGCACGTGATAAGTTTTTACTACGTGTGGTTGGTAGCCCAGACCCTTATGGGAAACAAATCGACGGTTTAGGTAATGGCTCATCGTCGACGTCTAAAGTCGTGATTTTGTCAAAATCAGATATCGCTGATCATGATGTGAATTATTTATTTGGTCAAGTGGCGATTGATAAGCCAATGATTGATTGGAGTGGTAACTGTGGTAACTTGACCGCTGCGGTGGGTTCGTTCGCAATTGCTAATGGTTTGGTTGATAGTAGCAAAGTACCACAAAACGGTATCTGTGAAGTACGTATTTGGCAGCAAAATATCAGCAAAACCATCGTGGCGCATGTGCCAATGACCAATGGTCAAGTTCAAGAAACCGGTGACTTTGAGCTTGATGGTGTGACGTTCCCTGCCGCAGAAGTCAAAATCGAATTTATCGACCCAGTGGATAGTGATGGCGATATGTTCCCTACGGGCAACTTGACCGATAGCTTAGAAGTGCCAGACGTTGGTACGTTTGAAGTCACTATGATCAATGCCGGTATCCCAACCATTTTCTTAAATGCAAGCGACCTAGGGTTTACTGGTACTGAGCTACAAAAAGATATCAATAGCAACGCTGAAATCTTAGCAAAACTTGAAAAAATCCGTGCGCATGGCGCAGTGAAAATGGGCCTAATCCAAGACATTAAAGAAGCCGAAACGCGCCAACATACCCCAAAAATCGCTTGGGTATCAGCCCCAACAGATTACACGGCCTCAAGTGGTAAAGCGGTGAAAGGCGCTGAGATTGATTTGCTAGCACGTGCCATGAGTATGGGTCAGTTACACCATGCCATGATGGGTACGGCATCGGTCGCGATTGGTACGGCCGCAACCATCAAAGGTACATTAGTGAACCAAGCAGCCGGTGGCAAAGATTTGACCGAAGTACGTTTTGGTCATCCATCAGGGACGTTGTTGGTGGGTGGTGAATCGGTACAAGTCGATGGCAAATGGCAAGCCAAAAAAGTATCAATGAGCCGTTCAGCACGCCGTTTGATGGTGGGTGAAGTGTTTGTACCGGGCGATGCGTTCTAATTAAACCAATTTACCGAAAACAGTGTTAATGACAAGTGGCTTTCGGCTAAAATTCGGGTATGATGTAAGGGCGTTTTGATAACGCCCTTATTTTTTTGCCATAACATGATTGAAAACTACGATTACTTATGACTTTATCTTCTTTTATTGCTTTATCAGATTCACCGCTACTTAGCGTATTACAAACCACCACGAACGGTACACCGGCCAATGCGGACAGCCTATATGGCGGTTTTAACTTAGGTACTCATGTTAATGATAATTTTAATGCCGTCCAAGCCAATCGTGCCAAGCTTCTTGCACAAATTCAGCAACAACATCCCAGTGTCAATCGGATTTGTTGGTTAAACCAAGTACATGGCAATGACGTGTATCATGTCACTGACCATATCGATACAGTGCCTGTATCAGCCGATGCACATATCACCACCTTAGCAGATACTGCATTGGCTATCATGACGGCCGACTGTGTTCCGGTGATGATTAGTAGCCAAGATGGTGAGGTCATTGGTGCGATACACGCGGGCTGGCAAGGCTTGGCCAAAGATGTGATTGCCAATACCGTACAGAAAATGGCGCACCAAATCAGCATTGATAATCAAGACTTCAATGCTGCTGAGTTAGCGCAGATTACCAACGGGTGGCAAGCATGGATTGGCGCGGCCATTAGCCAAGATAGTTACGAAGTGGATAGTCGGGTTAAAGAGGGTGTGTTATCCATATTATCCGTTGATGAGGCAACCGCAACACAACTGTTTAGACCAAATCCTGACAAAGCAGGACATTACTTTGCTGATTTGACCAAAGTTGCTGAGTTGCAACTGAATACTTGTGGTATCAATCAAGTCTATCAAAGCGGGCTAGATAGCTATCGTGATGAGCGTTTTTACTCTTATCGTCGCCAGTCACAGGCCAAGTTGCCAAGTACCGGACGTATGGCAACCTTGATTATCAAGCCATCTGAATAAGCTACCAATAAAAAAAGGGGAAATTATCAATTTCCCCTTTTTTTATAGCATGTTTTGATTACTGATTGATTTTGATATAGGCTTGCGCGCGTAGCTCTTGTAACCAGTCCTCTAGCGCTTGTGGTGCCATACGTTGGTAAAGCAATTCACGCGCCATATTGCGGCGGTAAGTATCGGTTACGTCTTGTTTGCGCTGGGCATCGACTTTTAGGATATGCCAACCAAATTGGGTTTGGAATGGGGTCGAGAAGTCATTGACCGGGGTGTTTTTCATCACGGCTTCAAACTGCGGTACCATTTCACCCTCAGTAACCCAGCCCAATGAACCGCCATTGGCCGCACTACCGTCTTTGGAGTAGGTCGCTGCGAGCGTGGCAAAGTCGGCACCTTGTTGTAGCTGTTGGTAGATGCTGTCGATTTGCTGTTTTGCCATCTCTGGTGATAGGCTTGGTGAAGGGCTAATCAAGATATGACGTGTGCTCCATTGGTCAATAACTTGCTGACCACCGCCTTTTTTATCGATTAATTTAATCACATTCACGCCTTCAGGGGTAACGAGCGGTTGACTGACTTGACCCACTTGTAACGCGGTAATGTCTTTTGAAATTTCGGTTGGCAAATCTTTGGCCACATGAAAGCCCATGTCACCACCTTGTATTTGTGGCGCATAGTTGAGTTGTGCTTTTTCGATAACGCTATTTAGGTCAGCATTATCCGCGCGTAAGCCATCGGCGATTTGGCGCGCGATGTTTAAGGCTTGCTGTTTTTGTTTATCGGTGATGGCGCCCGTTGCAGTGCTACTGCTATAAGGTACACGGACGTGTAGGGTACGGTATTGGCTTTCGTCTAAGGCGTTGCTCTCAGGTGAGCGTAGGAACATATCAACGTCTTGGTCAGTGATACGGACGCGGCGCGCCATTTGTTGTTGTTGTAGTGCTTGAATCGCTAAATCATCACTGATTTGTTGGCGTAATGCTTGGTAAGTGCCTGGTCGGGTTTTATCAACTTTTTGTTGAAAATCAGCAAGGCTTGCAGCGCCATTTTGTTTGGCGATATTTGACAAGGCATTATTGACTTGATTGTCATCTGCATTGAGACCTTGACGCTTGACCAAATCAAGCTGCAACTGACGGGTGATCATTTGGTTAAGCACTTGTGAGTACATTTGCTGTGCAGGCGGCACGGGTTGTTTGCTCGCACGTAGCTGTGCGACGGCTTGGGCAACGGCTTGTTCAAGCTCACTGTTTAAAATCGCATTGTCGTTAACCACAGCAATGACACCATCAATTAACTGACCTTGGGCAGGTGCTGCGGTAACGGCGCTATTATTATTTGTCGTTGTGGTGTCAGCTGCTTGGCTTACTTGGGGTAAGGTAAGTTGGGTCAATGCGACACCGCCCATCATAGCCAAACGTAATGCAGCGTGGTTAAAACGAATAGACTTCATGCAGAATTCCTTCAAAGCATCTTTTAATCAAAGCATTTTTTAAAAAAAGCATCTTTCAATATTATAAATACGACTGTGCAAAATTAAATTTATATATTGTCAGCGCAAACAATTCATTAAATTTGCGTTGCGCAATAGCCGGTCATCATAAACTAAGTTGCTAAACGCGTCAGCTAATATCCTGTAATCACACGTTGATTTTTTTTGCTGTAATTTTGCAACAACGTTTGTAATCGCAGAATAAGCCGCTACTTAGAATGATTGTAATTGGTTATAACCTAGCACACGGTCACTCATCAGACCGGATAAACGACCACTACGGCGATTGGAAATACCGTTTAAGCTAATCTCGGCCATAATCGCACGGGTTGGTTTATCGGTACTGTCTAACTCATTGTAGTAGCTACGTCCATAAATCGATAACCCATAACAACAGCTTTCATAGGTTACGCCTGCTAGCGCATCGCTAAAGCGGCTGCGGTCATTATCGTATTGTACCGCACCTAAAAAACTCCAACCGTTACGTATCGGGAAAATCGCTGAAGCGGTAATCGCGGATAAGTCTTTTTGGCCAAACTCATTGGCTCTACGTTTGACAAAGCCTAGGTTATACAGCGAGGTATTGGTCGGTTGGTAACGGAATTGACCGTTATAATAGTTTAAGCTACCGTCACTATTTACCGCACCGTCTAAATCTACCCAAAAGTCTTGTCGTGGTTGTGAGCTTAGCTGCATCACAGTCGCACTACGGCCACTGTTAATTGGTTGCTGATTAGCGTCCAACACCACACGGCTATCTTCTAAATAAATTCGCTGTCCGATACTGGCATCTAAGCGAGTTAATCCCACACCATCGATATAGCGGTAATTGACCGATGGGGTCAAATGGTTATTGTCTGGTATACGGTCATAACCCAAAAACCACGAGTTTTCATACAGCTGTGGAAAGTTGAGGGACGCTAGACGCGTGTTAAAGTTCGGTACATCGGTTTGGTCTTCATACGGTGCGTATACGTATTTTAAGCGTGGGCTAATAAGTTGGTAGCCACCGGTGAAGTGTTTGTCCCAAGGCGAACCCGCTTTAAAAAAGTTGAGTCCCATATCCAAGCTGTATTCAGGGACAAAGATAGATTTGCTCTTGTTATCCTTACTATAGTTATTGTCCAATACTGTTTCTTGATCATATTGGGTATATAAATGCTGTAAGCTAACTGCGGGTGTCACATAACCCCAAGCGCGGTTAATCGGGTAGGCGGCAGTAATTTTGTTAAACATACGCCCCGCACTTTGTTCAAGGGCCGAGCCATCATCAATCGGACGTTTAAAATAAGCAAAATCACTAACACCTGTGATATCAAACTTTTCTATCCAAGGCAATTTGTAGTGAAGTGATAACTGCGGTAAGCGATAGTAAGGTTTGTCTTTATCCAACACTTCTTGGTTACCGGTTAAGTCGCTACTTAAGGTCTGGAACGTTTCAAACTTGGCCAATGCGGTTAGATAGTCGTTGTAGTAATTAGCCTGAATGCGGCGTGGCAAATTAAACTGATTCCCCAAGGTGTTTAAGCTATCCATGGTGTCAAAGTCGTTAAAGTATGCACTGTCAGATACATACTGATAAACGGCTTCGGCTGATAAGGTTGGGATATCTTTAGACTGCCAGCGATGCTGATAGAAAAGACTGCTACGGTCTTCGTCATTATATTGGCGATCGCTTGGTAAATAGGAACCAGTGATATTGCCTGCCCCATAGTCACGCGTTAAATAACGAAACTCTCCTGTGAGCATCGGGTTACGGTTGCTAAAAACACTTGGCGTTAACGTCGCGTCGTAGTTTGGTGCTAGGTTAAAGTAATAAGGCGTCTGGAGATTAACACCGCCATCGGTACTAAAGCCAAAGCGTGGGATTAAAAAGCCACTGGTGCGTCGATCGTCAATCGGGAAGTTAAAATAGGGTAGGTATAAAATTGGGGTGTTTTTGACTTTTAAGGTCGCACCACGTGCTTCACCGCGGCCGGTATCGGTATCAATGTCAATGTTTTTGGCATTGATTTGCCATGTGGGGTTGACAGGGTCACAGGTGGTAAACATTACCTCGTCAATTTGGTACTGGCTTTCACTGATTTTATTCAGTTGTTTGGCATAACCATGCGCCTGTAGCGACACACTGGCAAAGGCGACATCACGTGCGGTGGCTTTGCTAGAATCTGTCTGATAGGCCACTTCATCGGCAACGGTGATAATGCCACCTTCTACATTACGAATATCTGAACGTGAGGTGACAGGGGTAGCGCCACTTTGCCCCGTATCAACCAGCAATACATTGCCTTGGGCAGCGGCCACGCCATCTTGTAGATTGACGACAACTTTATCTGCGGCAATTTGCTGACGGCCTTGATTGACTTGGACATTGCCGCTAAGCTCAGCGTAGGTGTCATTGTCGTAGTAACCATAATCGGCTTCGGCATATAGGGGGAAACTGCTATTGGGGCGGTCAGTTTTTGCGGCTGCTTGGGCGTCTGCGGCATGGAAACTAGAACTTGGATAGACCCAAGTACCACGACACATGGGTGCATTGGTAATGGCTGGCGTGGTTGTGTTAATCACCGTGGGCGTCAGATTTTGAGTGACACCATCTGCCGAGTCACTGGTGGTGTTAGTGACTGTTGAGCTAGCATCCGCGCTATCGCTTGGGCGAGTGACCTCAGTGGTTGGCAGCTGTTGGTCATTGGGCTGATAAAAACTCGCTAATCGCTCAAGGCTCGCTTGTTGTTGGGTATTGGGGACATAGTTGGGGCGAGTGCGTGCAGATTCTCCGCCTGTCGGTGGCGCAGAAATCGGTGTGCGGCCAGTTTGGGTGGTGACATCAATCTCATTGCTATCTGTTGACGCGTCCGATATCGCTGTGTCACTATCATTGGGCGGTGTGGCTGAATCGGTGCTTGACTCAGTCGCTACCACCGTGTCAGTATTTGCGACATTGGTATTGTTAGGATTGCTAATAGGGGTATCAAGACTTGTCGGACTGTCTGCCGTATTGGGGTTATGAATGATTAATTCAGCGTGGCTAGGCGACAATGCTAGACCGCTAATACCCATCACCAATGAATAACGATAAGCCAAATGTAAGGCTTGGGTTAATCGTGACAAACGGATGGACGGCTGTGCTACAGCGTGATGAAGCATTGAAGATGACAAATCTGATGAGGCTTGTGCATCTGAGCGAGAAGCAATCGGTGACAAAAAATGCTGACGTTTCATCATAGTAACATAACCAACAAGCAAGAAAATTAACACGGCATCATCATACCATTTGAAAGGGTAATATACTATCTTTTCGATGCCAATAAAATCCTATCATGACGATCGTAATCGCACAAATAACCCACTGAAAACGAGAAACTTTTTTTGCGCCCCTTGTGACGAGCTAGGATTTTCGGTAGCATAAGGCATTTTTTCTTACATCCTATCTATCCGCTTGTTTGTTTAACCATAAGATTGCCATCATGACTTCAACTGCTATCTCACCACGTGACCAACAATTGCACCGTTGGCTTGCGCAAGTATTCCCTAATCAAGAATTTAATCACAGCCGTTTGCCAGGGGATGCCAGCTTTCGTGGCTATCATCGCTTAACGGTCGGTGATGATAAATATATCGTGATGGATGCACCGCCAGAGAAAGAAAGCGTTGCCGAGTTTATCGCTGTCGACAAGTTGATGGCTGATGTGGTGCATGTGCCACATTTGGTCGCCATTGATGAAGTGCAAGGCTTTATCGTGATGGAAGACTTGGGTGCAACGGATTTTGCTGATGTGATTGCCAACGATGTTAATAACCGTGAGGATATGGCTGCAACTGAGCGTCATTATCAGCGAGCCATGCAAGAAATCATCGCGATTCAACGCCTTGATGTGGCAAAAGCCGGTGAAATTTTGCCAAGCTATGATGATGCGTTATTAACGCGCGAGATGGGTTTGTTTTCTGAGTGGTTTTTGCCTTATATCGGTGTCAGCCTTAATGAACAAGCAACAAAGCTATGGCAAGATGTGCAAGCCGTAATTATCAGCCAAGTGACTGTACAGCCACAAGGTGTGGTACACCGCGACTTTCACAGTCGTAACTTGATGGTATTAGAAGGCCGTGATGACTTGGGCGTGATTGACTTCCAAGATGCGGTTATCGGTGCGTATACATATGACTTAGCCTCACTGCTACGCGATGCTTATATTAACTTCGATGAAAACTGGGTCAGTGCCCATATCGCCAAATTCTATGAGCTTGCCAATATCCAACAGCGCTATGGCAAAAGCTTGGCCGACTTTACCATCGACTTTAATGTGATGAGTATGCAACGCCATCTAAAAGTATTGGGTATCTTTATCCGCCTATACCGACGTGATGGCAAAGACCGTTATTTGGGAAATATGCCGAAAGTCATGGGCGACTTGATGTATGCACTTGGTGCGCTCAAGCAACAAGCTGATAATGCTACGTTTGACGCGTTTTATGACTGGTTGAATACGGTGGTCATGCCGAAATTTAACGAAAAATTTTAACTTTATCTATCCAAGAGACCGCTCATGATTACCCAAGCCATGATTCTAGCCGCCGGTAAAGGCACCCGTCTGCGCCCATTGACCTATACCACGCCAAAGCCGTTGGTCGAAGTGGGCGGACAGCCGCTGATTGTATGGCATATCAAGGCACTCAAAGCGGCAGGCGTGACCGATATCGTGATTAATGTATCATGGCTTGCTGACAAATTGCTTGAGGCCTTAGGCGATGGTAGTCAGTTTGGGGTAACACTGCATTGGTCAATTGAGCCAGAAGAACCGCTAGAAACCGCTGGCGGTATCAAAAAAGCGCTTGGCGAGGGTCTGCTCAAAGACACGCCATTTATCTTGGTCAATGGTGATGTGTGGACACCGTTTAATTTGGCTACTTTGGTCGAAAAAGACTTAGGCGAACAATTAGCCTATTTATTATTGACCGATAAAGCCGAGCATAACCCAACTGGTGATTTTGCTTTGGTCGATGGTAAAGTCATGGTCGATGGCGCGCCGAAATATACCTTTGCAGGTCTTAGTGTGATGTCACCACGACTGCTAGATTCTGTAACTGTAGGGGAAACCAAACCGCTTGCACCATTGCTTAAGCAAGCGATGACTGACAGCAAAGTCACGGGCGCATTGCTTAATGATGAATGGGTGGATGTCGGCACGCTTGAGCGGTTAGAAACGCTGAATCAAGCGTTAACGCAATAAGGTAATGTTGTAATAGGCACAGATAAAAGCCCAAGTTTCTTGGGCTTTTATTTTTTTGGTCGAGATGATAATTGAACTTATTACTAAATTTATTGGTACGCTAACCATGGCACGCTAGCAGAATTTTTGTCCTGATTACGCTTTAACTTTACCCCTATCAACCCCATTATTTGCTCATTACTCACAACAAAAAGAACGAAAAAATGCGCCTACCAGAATCTTCTCGCAGCGAACGCGAACTTAACCAACTTGCCAAACAAATCCAAGGCGAAGCCGAATTGGTCGGCGTGAATGCCAGTGGTACCCAAATCTCATCAAGAGCCTTTGAAATGGTTACCAACTTTGAGCCCTCAGGCAGATCGGAAGAGCACACGGCTGAACTCCAGTCACGCCAATGTATCTCGT
>CALJUC010000286.1 GCA_937975585.1 uncultured Moraxella sp.
GCGAAATGGTCGCTATGTGTCGAAGCGCATCTTCGCCAGTTCGGCGCCGTCATATGTTGATCCAACGCAAAAAAGAGGGGAGTCGCGTCACACAATTCCCGGATATGGGGTGATAAAGGTTTTTCGGCAGTTGAAATAACGAAAAATTGTTACATGGTCGACATATTATGCTAATGAATCACGGTGACGGCACCTTTATTGATAGGGATCAAAGGCAAACTGTGGTCAGAACACTAGATTTCGCTCTTCGATAAATTTATCAGGGTCGTTTTGTGCAACTTCGATATCAAATACATCAATACCTGCGAATTTTTTGAATAATACGCCTTTACCTTCCATGACAGGTTTTGAAGCCAATGGGCCAATATTACCTAGACCCAATACCGCTGTACCGTTGGTCACTACGCCGACTAAGTTATTGCGAGCGGTGTAAAGCGCTGCTTTTTTCGGGTCTTTTTCAATTTCCAAACAAGGTACTGCAACGCCTGGTGAATAGGCTAATGCAAGGTCGCGTTGGTTGGCCAGTGCTTTGATAGGTGTTACAGAGATTTTACCCGGACGCGGGTTGGCATGGTAGTGAAGGGCGGCTTGTTCGAACTGTTCTTTGTCCGTCACAGCATTATTCGTGGCAGATAATTTATCCATAATTAATATCGCTTATATACTATTTAGAAAAAATAAATTTTAAGTGGTTGTCTAACTATTCTATCATTAAATATCAAACAGTGACTAGGGGGCAGACTATAAAAAGCAATTACATTTTTTTATTAAATGGTCAAGCTTTATTTTATAAATAACTTTGATATATCAAGCATTGGCTCAGTATTTTGTAAGTGTCGATTATGTCCCATTTGGTATAAAATCTGACAAAAAAATTATGTAATAAAATCTATTATGCAAAAACTAAATAATGCAATCAAATTTTAGACTAATAGCTGATAACTGGGTTTTAACGCTTAATCAAACCCAAAAAATGGTGATTGGATTACCGCAAGATACAGCAATCACCAAGGTCTGTTTATAGTCGGCTTATTGGGCTTTTAAGCAATATATTCATGGGTCTAATAGTAATAGGCCTAAGAGGAACAGCTCACACAAATTTCGGCAGCATCGGCATGGGGTGGCAAGGTATCATTGGCAGTTGCCAATGGGCTAACTTGATACGGCTCGGCAAGAAGTCGGTATAAACGGTCAACCTCACGCATATCACCACCTTCAGCCTGCTCAATCGCGCGCTGTGCCATACTATTACGTAGGACATATACAGGGTTATTAGTAATAACTTGGCTCAGTGCATCCGGCATGAGCTTTGAGCGATAGGTAGTTATCCAATCGTCTAATTTCGCCAATACATCACTGCTACATTGCTGCGCCAATTCTTGCTTTAAGGTGGCAAGCAATTGCGTCTCATGTGGGTACAGGTTACTCTCTGCGCTAGGTTCGGCGATAATAGCCACCAAGGCACGTAAACTATTGGTAAAGTCGAGCTTATTTTCCTGCATGATTTGTAGATACGCTAGGGCAAAATTGCAATTTGCTTCGCTCACGGGCAGACCAAATTTTTGGCACAGACCTTGTTCATAGTAATGGTAAAACGTTTCACCAAAACTATCCAAAATTTCGGTTAATCCCTCACGTGTTAATGCCTCAGGCAAATGCGCATCTGTGAGTTTTTCACCATTTAGACGTAAAAATACGGTAATCAAACGCGATAAATTCCAAAGACCAATCGAGGGCTGATTTTGGTACACATAGCGCCCTTGATAGTCAGAGTGATTATTAATCCAAAGTGGGTTAAAACGTTCCATAAACCCATATGGGCCAAAATCGATAGTCGCGCCTGTAATCGATAAGTTATCGGTATTCATCACACCATGTGCAAAGCCAAAAAGCTGCCAATCGGCAATGGTCTTTGCCGTTTTATCCACGACCTGACGTAAAAAATCAGCAATGGGTGTTTGGCTATCAAATGCTATTGGGAAGTAGGTTTTTATGACATAACGGGTAAAATATAACAATAAGTCGGGCGCAAAGTTGGCAACCCACTCAAAATGCCCAAAACGAATATGGCAGTCAGCGGTACGTAGCAGTGCTGCACCACGCTCAAAGGTCTCGCGACGAACGGGCGTGTCACTGGTAACAAAACCCAAGGCATTACTGGAGCGAACACCCAACGCATTTAAGGCGTGTCCGGCAAGATACTCGCGCACCACGCTACGAATCACGGCTCGACCATCTCCCATGCGTGAATAGGGGGTTAGACCGGCACCTTTTAAGTGTAAATCCGTCAGCTGTCCCTGATTGTCGATGACTTGTGTCATCAATAGACCGCGACCATCGCCCAATTGGCCTGCCCATTGACCAAACTGGTGGCCAGCATACGCCATCGCCAATGGTTCAAAGCCCTCAGGCACATAATTGCCCGCTAAAATATCCACCCATTTCGCCATTAAGTCAGCGTCGTCAGCCCAACCGATTTGTTCAGCGACATGTTGGTTAAAATGCCCCGGTTGAGGATTGCTCAATGGGGAAGGGGGTTGCTTATGATACAGTCGAGGGTCAAGCGTGGCGTAGCTATTGTTAATATTCATGAAATCAGTCCAACGTTTCGGTAATGTGAGAATTTAAATCATTATCATTATTTGCAATAACTAGGGTTATTGTGCTGATGGATTGTGTTTTCAAGCATCGTTACTTTTTAAACATGGTTACAGAATAAGGATGATAAACAACCTGAAATATTAAATCAGCGCGACACATCAGATTTTTGTTAAAATAGCGCTTATTGAATGTAGTGGATTGGATATTGCATGCTCACGACACGACCCCCCTTAGTGATTAATTATCTTACTGATGCTGATTATGAGCCGACTCATGATGCTATGTTAGCGCGTACCCTTGAGCGCGTTGAGCAAAAAAAGCAAGGAACGACTGAGCAAGAAAAAATAACACCGGATGAGTTGTGGATTGTTGATCATAACAATGTATACACCCTTGGCCAAGCCGGTAAACCTGAGCATATTTTGCAGCGCGATACCACGCCGATTATCAAAACTGACCGTGGCGGGCAAGTGACGTGGCATGGACATGGCCAGTTGGTGGTGTACTTCTTATTTGATTTAAATGGTTTGGGATGGGGCGTGCGTGATTTGGTGACCCATGCCGAGCAGATTATTATCGCGACTGTCATGCCATATCTGCCAAGCGGTTTTATCGCCAAAGCACGCCAAGATGCGCCAGGGGTATATATCTATAACGCAGATGGTTTGGAACTCGGTAAAATCGCCTCGCTCGGGTTTAAAATCAAGCATGGCTTTAGTTATCACGGCATCGCGCTTAATGTCAGTAATGACTTGACCCCATTTAACTTGATTAACCCGTGTGGTTATGCCGGTATGACCATGTTGCGTTTGGCGGACTTTGCCCCAGTCACGCTTGAGCAAGTCACCAAAGATTTTATTGAGCAAGTTGAAAAAGTGCGTCAAGCGCATTAAGTACTGATTGTGATGTAATTATCCATAAAAAAGCCTATCGTTTATTCGACAGGCTTTTTTATAAAGTGTTAGTTAGCCAAGCGTATGATTAAGGGGTCAATTGGGTCAGTGAATAAGTAATGCCTTTACGCTCATAGACATGGTAAGTTGCGCTCAACAACGGTTGGATAAATGGGTGCGGTTGATGCGCCAAAATATTCATAAAAATCGGTGTCGTGGCATCTTCATGGTACAACCGATGATAATGAATTTGCTCAGTACGTACTGTTTTTAAGCTATCGGGCACTAAGGTCACGCCTTCACCGGCGGCGACCAAACCAAGCGCAATCTGCAAATCACGTACCTTCATCGTCTGCTTGGGGGTCAGGCCATGTTGTTCAAATAAGTACAGCAACGGGTCAGTCGGCCCACTAGCAATCGCATTGGGAAGTGGTGTGCGATGATACAGCATCAATGTTTCATCACCCAGTTCCTTTAACGCGATACCTTGTTCAGTCGGACGTGACGACAACAAGTGGTCGGCAGGCAGGGCAGCTACCAAACGCTCATGGCGCAAAAATATCTGCTTCACAAACGCATCTTCATGGCGAAAACGCCCAAACCCAACATCAATCTCACCGGATTTTAAGGCGGCCATTTGCTGCTCAGAACTCACCTCAACCAATTTAATATTTAATTCGGGAAATTGTTGTTTCAGTGTAGAGATGACTTCCGGTAAAAGCCCATATAAGACCGTCGCGACAAAGCCAATCGTGAGTTGGCTGTCGCTTGGTGTATGGGCAAAGCGTTGGGTAAGTAACGCCGTTTGTTCAAGCTGTTCCACCAAGGGTTTAACATACGCCAAAAAAAACTCACCGGCTGGGGTTAAGCTAATCGGGCGGTGGTAGCGGTCAAGTAACGAAACCCCCAATGACTGTTCAAGTTGTTGCAAATGTCGACTCAAAGAAGGCTGTGAAAGACCTAATTTCGCCGCTGCTTGACTAAAACTACCCGAGTCAGCGACTTGGATAAACGAATTTAACTGTGCAAGTTCCATAATGTTCGAATCCAAAATATTACAAAAATCTCTACTCAATTTTAGTTTTCGTAAAGATATGTTACAATGAGTTTACAACAACTGGCAGAATTTTGCTAAATTAAGCAGTAATGCTGGAATATATTATGAGATAGACTCGCCTAATAGAGAGCTATGTAGCCCAGCTAGCTACAACAAACTACTTAAGGCAGTGAGTGATTTATCGACCAAGCGCGATGCAACAAATGCATGTGAAAGGACAATCAGCGATGGCCATCCATATCCCTAAGCCGACTGCTAAAACCAAGACAACGGTAACAACACAAATAACTAGCCAACCCGTTAATCCCAGTGATGAACCCATACCGACAGGGACTGTTATTAATCAGCCACCTTATAACCCGTCACCGGCAAAAACCAATCGACTTATTATGATGGTGGCTAGCCTACTCATGTTAATGATTATTGGCATGCTTGTAGTAACCATTGGCTTACCAGCGTATAAAAATTATCTGCTACGCACTGAAAAAACACAACCAAATCCCACCGCGCCAGTGGCGGTACCAGTGGCCAAACCAGAGGTTGCAAATGTAGTGGCCAGTCAGCCGAATGCGCCTAAACCAACGGAACAACTTAATCAACAAACCATTGTGATTACCGGTGAACAACTAGGGAATGGTGTTCCTCCTGCTAGTACCGTGTCATCAACGTCAGCGCAAGTAGATATGGCACCAAGTGCGCAACCACCATCAGATGCCCCGTTAGCGACCAGTAATACAACCAATCTTGATAACCCTTCAGCTATGCGTGATCAACCATCGGCACCCGCAAATAATAATACGCAAAGCAGTTTATCGTATGAAGAGTTTATCAAAACTTCTCAGCAAACGGTATTTGTAGATCGTTAGTCATTGCTACACATGATATTGGTAACCTTTGATTTACTATATTAAGATTGGTTGTCCTATCAGCGCAATGGATGACTTTTTTTATGATGTTTTTGCTACGTCTACTTATAAAACGGCTAAAAGCATTAATAGCAATACCTTATTTTATAATAACGAAATGTTAGTAATTGAAATGATAACGCGTCGATAGCTAACATTTTGACTGTTTATTAGCAAACGGTTAACCAAATTTAACATATAACTTGATTAAATTTGTTAGAGTAGTTTACCTAAAAAAAT
>CALJUC010000287.1 GCA_937975585.1 uncultured Moraxella sp.
AGCGGTGCTGGTATTGGTGGTGGCACGACCTTCTTTTAAGGCAATGTCTTTGTTAGCATCGAGATAGCTGCTGCCATCCTCACTGTGAATGGTCACTGCTGTACCGGTGATACTACCCCCTTTGGACTGAATATAAGTGCTGCCTTGGCTGGCGACCACGCTGCCAATATCCTGAGTTTGCCCCACTTTGTAGTAGTTATTGCTATCGCCAATGGCATTGGTTTGGAAACCTGTATTAACCGCATTCAACGCCACATCGCCTTGGGCAATCAGTCGGGTAGTGCCGCCCTGATTAATCAGTTGACCGGCGTTAAAGGTGGCATTGCCACCGACATCAATGCTTAAGGTGGTAAGGGGTCGACCGTTGTCATCGGTTTTACCTTTTAAGCCATCGCCCACATAGATTTGACCGATTTGGTCAATGCCGGTGCGCCAAGCATTGCTTTGACCCGCTTTACTTTCGGTATGATAAGTGGTGCTGCTATTGTTTAGCTTGCCGCCTGCATCAATCGTCATAGCGCTGTTGGCTTTTAGGGTAGCGCCTAGGTTGTTTAAATCGTTTTTGGTGTTAACTTGAACAAAGTTACCTTGGATTACCCCGCCATTTTGGTTATTGAGGTTATTGGCTTGAATACGTAGCCCATTGTGAGCCACGATGTTACCTTGGTTGCTTAAATCGCCGGTGAGCTGCATATCCATGTTGCGGGCGGCAATTAAACTACTGTCACCTTTTAAATCACCGACCTTTGAGCGAACATAGACTTTGGGTACCAATACGGTTTGTTTACTACCATCCTTTAAGGTGATGGTTTGTTCAACCAGCCACACAATATCGGTAGTGAGCTGCGCCATTTGTTCTGCAGTGAGTGCAATACCAGGGCGTAAGTTTATTGATTTAGCGGTAGCAACGCCATTGTCCATCAGCGCTTGATACATGGCATCATCAGTGGTGTAGTCCCCTAGGAAACGACGACCGGTTAAGGTCATGACTTGGTCACGAATCAGCCCTTGTTCATAGTAGCCATCGCCCAATCGCTTGTGCATGTTGCTTGGATCTAAGCCTAAGCGCTGCATCATGTAGTCAGATGATAGCCATGTTTTATAGTTAGCGAAGGCTGGGTCGGTTTCAACTAGGTAGCCATTTGGGTTATTGGGGTCAATATTATAAAGGCTACTGTTTGGCAGAGTAGGGCCATTACCTGTGGCACGTACTTCTTCGGTGTATTGTGATTTAATGCTACTGTTTAAGCTGTCGATTAAGCCATTAAGCTGGGCTTGGCTAACCCCTTTACCGTCCTTTTGGGCAGCTAGGATGTCAGATAGCTGTTTTTGTTGGTCAGGGGTCAAATTGTCCGGGTTGGCTTTGGCAAAGTCGGCAAGTAGCTTTAGGGCGTCTTGTTTTGCCGCAGCATTATTGTCAGCGCTGCCTGTCTGATTAGAGGCGGACTGGGTGCTTTGTTTAAGCGTGTTTAGGGCAGTCACAGCTTGATTCAATGCATCCACTTGTACTTTAGGCTCACCAGTCAGTGCAATGGGGTTGGTATTGATTTGGGCATTTAAAATAGGTAGATTAAAGCTAGATATTACCTCATCCGCTGGCTGATAGGTGCCTTTATAATCTAATTCTTTACAATGTTTACTACCAAATAAACCACAAGCATCAATCCAGCGCCAATAGTACTTACCATTTTCAACACGTTTGACTTCATAACCCAAATTCGAGGTCATGTCATTTTGAACCATGTCACCAAGTTGTTGGTACCCTGCGCCAGCATTAATTTGGCTTTTTTGATTGGTTAAATCGTCACCATGAATGATTAAGTTCTTCCCAGCCACTAAGCGAGCGGGGTCTGAAGCCACAACCATGTCTTTTAGCATCACTTTATCAAAGTGAAACTCATTGTAATCTTCACCAATTTTCTGCCCCGTGGCTTTAACATACATGTCTTCGCCATCATCATCCCAGTCGACTTCATCTTTGGTGTATTTTTGCGAGCTAGTGTTAGCAGCGTATTCAACAATTTTGTTTTCTCTGGCTGTTTCCGCGCGACTAACCTGCCAATCAGCATTTTCATTGCGTAACACACTGGCAGTGATAGTCATATGACCACCCGATTCAATGATCGCACCCCGATTGTTCACGCTATCAGCTTTACCCGTCGCCATATGATTAGCATCTAAATCACCGCCAATGTTTAAATCACCGTTACTGATAATTTGTGCCTGACCATTAAAATCGCTATTAAACTTACCTGCTCGGTCTGGGTTGGGATTATTGTTTAACTGTTTAACCCCGATATCAAGCTGCTGACGTGCCGCAATCACAGGGGCAGGGGTGCCATTACCCTCGGGAGTATTATTGAGCGTATCGGCTTTAATCGCCACATGATCGCCATAAATACGACCATAACTTAAGTTATTGAGTGTATTACCGGCAGCCAAGTAAGTTTTGGTGCCATTAATCAACCCGCGGTTTTGGATATTATTGGTTGCGTTAAGCTCGGTCAAATCGCCGCTTTCTAAACTGGCATCTTTTTGGTTATCAATGTTTTGTGCAGTAACCGCTAAGCGCTTAGCTGCTGCAAGCTTACCTTGGTTGGTAAACTCCCCTTGAGTGGTTAAGCTTAAATTATCGGCTTCCACCTTATCGCTAACCCCATGGGTGAAGCTATCGGTGAGTGCCACATTGAGCGTGGGTGCACGCAGCTGACCCTCAGTGTTCACCAGACTTTTAGCCGTGACATCCGCCTGTGTATAACCGTTAATGCTACCTGCACGGTTATACACATTGGCACTACCATTGACCTGGACACGATTTGATTCAATACGACCGTTAGCATTATTAAGCGTTTGGCTAACATTTAATGTGGCGGCATTACCCGCGACCACTTGACCGTTGCTATTGTCGATCACTGCCGCAGTTAACGTGGCATCACCACCGGCAACCAACCCTTGCGATAAGATAGCATCGGGAGCTTGTTTGGTATCGCTGTTGCTAATAGTGCCGGCATTCACCGTTAAATCTTGATTGGCCAGCACCAAGCCATGATTGCTGTTATCAACTACGGCTGCGGTCACACTGGTGGTATGGCCCAATAACTGACCGGTTTGATTGGTTAAATTGGCATTGCCGGCATTGACTGTTAACGCTTGTTTGGCCGCGATTTCCCCTGCCTTATTATTGACGCTGCTACCGGTGCTAGTAAGCGTCATTGTGTCGGCATTGATACGACCGTTATAGTTATTGACATCCCCAGCGTGAATGCTGGCAGTGCCGTTGGCTAATATACCCAGGGGTTTAGTAGCATCGCTCGATTTGGTGTATTGATTATCCAGTAACCCTTGGGTGGTGATGGTTAAACTGCCATCGGTTGCACTTTGGCTAATGAAGCCGGCGTTATTGTTGAGCGTTTGCGCTGTTAGTGCTACGTTACTACCCGCTAAAATCCCGCTTTGGTTATTAAGCGCACCGGTTGCAGCCACGGTTAACGCATCGTTGGTGGCAATTTGACCTTGGTTGGCGACATTGCCCTGAGCAATGGTAATCGCTTTTGCCGCTTGAATGCTACCTGACTCGGTATTGGTTAGACTGCCACCTGCTATAGTGACCGCATCATTGACACTGGCAATGCTGCCAGCGTTGGTGGTGCTACCTGCGTTAATCGCCATCGCTTGATTGGCGACAATCAAGGCCTTGTCATTGTTAAGCGCGTCAGCATTCACCGTTAACGCCTTGGCAGCTGATAGCATGGCACCATTGCCATTACTAATCGTCCCGCCGTTTACCGTCAGATCGTTGGCGCTTTGAATCACCGAGTCGCTGCCTTGCGAGTTGACACTGCCCGTTACCGTTAAATCGCCTTGACTGGTTAAAATTTTACCGCCTTGGTTATTGATCGCTTGGTTAGTTAACTGCCCGGCAGTAATCGTTGCCTGCGCTGCTTGTATGACACCGGCATCATTGGTGACGGTGCCTGCGCTGGTTAAAGTTAACCCCCTATTGGTGATCAATTGACCGCGGGTGTTATTGACACTGGCACCACTGATACGCATGTCACCGCTGCCAGTGTGAATCAGTGCGCCGTCTTGGTTATTGACAATACCTGTGGCGGTTACATTAAGGTTGCTGGCATTGCCACCCAATTGACCGCCTTGGTTATTAAAATTACCCGTGTGAATGGTGAAATCGGCGCTGCCGGTTTGATTGATAGTGCCGCCTTGGTTCGACACATTGCCGGCGTTAATGGCAAAGCGATCCGCTTGCATCACTGGCTTGTGCGTCGCATCTAACGAGTCATGTATCAAGCTTGCAGGGGTGGTGAGAGCGATTTGTCCGGCTGCTTGGGTTTGCGCACCGCTTAGATTGATATCACCCGTTTTAGCAGTGAGTGCGATAGTTTGCGCTTGGTTTTGACTGCCAGTGTAGTTAAGCGCAGCACCGCTAACCGTTAAATCACCGGTGGCCAAGTTTAACCCGGCATTACTTTGCGCATCACGGCTATTGATGGTTAAATGGGCAGGTAGGGTGCTTAATTTGCCATCGGGGGTCAGACCGGCGATCAATTGACCGGTAGCCGTTTGAGTAAGGCTACCCGTATCCAAGGTTAGCTGGTTACCAGCTGCCATCATGGCGGTATTGGTGAGTTGGCCTTGGTTGGTGATAGCGGCATTGCCGCCCGCGTAGACACTACCGGTATTACTAAAGCGTTGACTGGTGGTGGTTAACTGATCACGACTGCTGATTTGCCCGGCGTTACTGATGTCAGCTGCCGTTATCGCTAAGCTGCCATTACTGGCATAAACAGCCGCTTTATTGGTGTTCGCCAACGTCCCTGTTAAATCTAGACGGCTGTCAGCTGTTGATGCGGCACTTAAGGCAGCGACCACCCCATTATCATTGTTTAAGTTGTTCGCGGTAATATCAAAGCGTTTGCCTTGAATACCGCCGCGTTGTTGGTTGTCACTATTATTAATATCCCCGGCAATCTGCCAGGTTTGCTCACCGAGGCTTAACACACTGCCTTGCCGGCTATTATTCACGCGGCTTGCGGTCAATAGAAGATTGCCACTGCCTGCATGCTCAATACGACCGGTTTGGTTGTTTAACTCGCTTGTGTTAATGGTCAAGTTTTGGCTATTGGTGGCAATGACCCCGTCTTGGTTATTGAGTCCGCCAGGTAAGTTTAGGCTTAAATCATGGGTGCCTGCTTGGGTAATATTGCCATGTCGGTTATCTAACGCGTTGGCGGTGAGTTTAAGCGTGGTAGCCGCCAATTTACCGTTTTGGTTATTTAACCTGCCTTTGGCATTTAGGCTCATGGTCTCGGTGGCGGTAAGCTTGGCGCCTTGGGTGGATAAATCACCGTCCGAGCTTAAGCTAATTTCCCCCGCTTGGGTGGTGCTACCGGCTAAATCGGTGGGGTTGCCGGTTAGGCTGAATTTGCCGGTAGCAAGGTGCGTGCCACGGCTGGTTAGGGCGCCGGTTGTATTGACGATCAGATCTGCTTTGTGGGTCGATAAGGTGCCATCGGCATTTAACCCAGCGGCTAGCACACCGGTGCTAGTGTTGTTCAGGCTGCTAGCAGTTATAGTCGTCGCACCACCACTACCAATAATGCCGCTATTATCAATGGCGCCGCTGGTCAAGCGATTACCCGTGCCGCCATACAGCTGACCGCTGTTGGTAAGATTTTGGCTTTGCGTGGTAAGCCCACCGGTCGCGGTAATGGCGCCGCGATCATTGTTTAATCCTGCGGCGGTGATATTGGCAGCGCCTTGGGTACTGATATTGCCTTGCGTGTTGATGAGGTCGCCTTGGCTGGTTAGCGTTAAATTGCCTTTGGCATCGACTGTCCCGCGGCTATTATCTAGACTTGCAGCACGGATATCGGTGACTTTGCCTTGAATCACACCGTCGCTATTATTTATTGTCCCAGTACTGTCAATACGGGCATCGCCTAAAGTCGCTAACACGCCTTGGGCATTATTAATCGGCGATTGGCTGGTCAGGTGAATACCCTGCTTACTAACAATTTGCCCTTGCGCGTTGTTAAACTGGCTAAGTTGCCAGTTTAAGGTATCAAGCTGTATGCGGCTGTTTTGGTTATCAACGCTGTTAGCCGCTTGTAAACCATTGACCGCGATACTGGATTTATCCGTATTGGTTAAGGTTTGGGTGGTGACATCCATACCGCCATTGGCAGTAATAATGGCATTGCTGCCTTGGTTATCAATCTGTTTAGCCGTGATTTGTCCGTTAGCCGTCACCGGTTCAAGCACCGGTACAGACGTATCTGGGTTAGGATTGGTGCTGTTGCTAGTATTATTAGCAACTTGCTGACTACCCGTCGCCGCGGTGCTAGGGGCGTTGGCTAAGCTTGGGGTAGTGGCAGTCGGCTGATCAGCATACAAGGCTTGACCCATCACCGCTTGGTGTTGGTTGGTCAGGCTATTCGTGGTAACAGCAAGGTTGCCGCTGCCGGTTTGTTCAATCCGCCCTTGGTTGCTAAGGCTGTCAGTGGTTAGATTCACTTGTCCGGCACTGATGGTACCGGTGTTCGTGGTAGTGGTATTGCTGATAGAACCTTGTGAGCGTGCGCTAATCAGTCCACTGTTGGTTAAGCTGCTACTATCAAGCTGCACGCCTTGTTGGCTACTGGCAATGGTGCCACTGTTAGTGATGGCATTGCCATTAACGTTTACTGTTGCACCGTCTTTGGCACCCATAAAGCCGGTGTTGGTGAGGTTACCTTGGGCATCCAAACTTAAGCTATTGCTGGCACTAATATCCCCGGCATTGGTTACCCCTAAGCCTTTATCGGTACCAATCAGACGGATTTTACCGGCATACATACCACCAAGGCTTGAAACATCTAACGCAACGCCGGTAGCTTGGTTAGTTGCGGCTGGGTCTTTATGGGTGATTTGGGTGTTACTGGCATCGCTGTCATAGCTAACTTGATTGCTGCCTGAAATCACATCCAAGTTTTTAGCATACACCTTTGCGTTAATCTCATTGGTTTGAGCAATCAATTGCGTATAGTCACTGGTGCTGGTGTCCATGCCTTTACCATCAATACGAATTTTGCCGCCACCCACATCAAAGCCGGTGAGTCTGCCATCCGCCATTTGTGCTTGACCGGTGGTTAGGGTGGTGCGAGAGGCATTGATAAAGCCGCAGCCCGAACAGGTAATACCCGCGGGGTTAGCAATCACCAGCTCGGCTTTGCCCCCGGCAATTTCGGTATAACCGGCCAATTGACTGGGGCTGGTTGAATTGACCTGACCCAAAATAACTTTGGCTTCCCCTTTACCAAGCCACGGGTTACCTTCCACCCACCCAGCCGTTTGGGTCTGGGTGTTTTTTCGGCTGTTGTTTAAGATAACGCCGTCACTACCCACATCAAATTGACTAAAGCTGTTTTTAGAGACGCCCGCTGCTGAGGAGGTTTGGATGTTAACTTGGGTTATGCCACTGGCGGTTGTTAAAATGGTGGCTTGTTCGTTTTTAGCGGCACTGCTATCGGCAATCACTTGGGTTTGTACGTCGGCATGGGCCCATTGTGCCGTGCCTAAACTGACTAAAACAGCTGCGGTAAGCGTCAACCATTTACCATAACAGTAGCCAACCATACCCCATGCTTGACTGTCAGCCGTGCTGTGGCTGTTGTCATGACCACCTTGGCTGCCAGTTTTGCCTTGGGCCACAGTTTTTTCTGAAACCACGACTAGGCGACCTAGGTTTTTATTAAAGATCACACGATACAGGCGGCTATTCATAGCGTTTTCCTTATTGGGTTACCCCTACGCTGTTTTTTTAGGAAGATGGGAGGTCAATGCGTGCAGCGAGTAGGGGTAAGGTAATATGTTGGTAAAAAACATCAAGCCCTGCCGTCTCTAATACAGTCAAGACAGGGTTAAAGAGATTAAAATTCAAAGTTTAAGCTAAAGCCTGAGACCCAATGTTTGTCACCAAAGCCATCGGGCTGTTTGAGTGGGTAACCGGTGAACACATCATAGCTTGCGTGCAGTGGGGCGATTTGACCTTTGATACCCACCGCAGCGCCGACCAGACTGTGGCCGAGCAGTAAATCGTTTTGGTCTTCGTTTTTCATGGACACATACCCAGCATCAACACCGGCGTAGATGGCATGCGGTTGGTTGCCTAAATACAAGCTCACATCTTGACGGGCTAAAACGCCGTGATCACCGGCCAAGGTGCGTTCGCCATCAAAGCCGCGCACGCTGTAACGACCGCCAATCGCCATACGCTCACTGGGCACTAATGCATCCATCGCATATTGGCCTTTTAAGCTGCCGCTGTACACCCACTGCTGTGGTTTGTTAGCCACGGTTAAGCGAAACGGCCGGGTTAAACTGCTGCTAAGTTTGTAAATACCGGTACGGGCGGTGCCTTCGTTAAATAAACGCTCAGGCGGGTCAATGGCATCTAAAGCACCGGTACCACGTTGATAGGTTAGCTCAGTTCTCAGCGAAGCATCGCCTAATTTGCGTTCATCAGTCAGCCCCGCGGTCCAACCAGCAATTTTTCGGCGCTGTACGTCCACTTCAGTGTCGTCAATATAATTGTTTTGTGATTTCACAAAGCCGCCGGCATTAAGCCAGGTTTTACTGTTAGCATCACGGTGGGCTAAATAGTGACTGCCCACTGTCAGGTTGTCGCTTTCACCACGGTACTGGTAGTCTTGGTTAGCACCAGCCACCGTTTGATTATAAGTATAATGACTGGCATTGGCATCCAATAACCAGCGATCAATCGGTAGCACATAGCCCAAAGCATAGTTTTCGCTACCTTTATCGCCAGATACTTGATCATTGATTTGGTTGCCCAGGTCGCGGCCATAGCTGACATACAGTAGATCATTTAAATTGGCGACATTATCGAGACTTAGCGTGACATTGCCTTGGTATTTACCGGTGGCTTTAGAGCCTGAATCGTCAATGCCAATACCTAGCCGCGCTTTACGGCGCTGCGCGTATTTGATTAACACATCACTGTGACCCGGCGCTTGCGAAGTACTGCTAGGACTGATAGAAAAATCAGCGTCAGCAGTTGGCACCCGCTTTAGGTTTTCAAGGCCGGTCTCAAGGTCACGGATGTTTAGGATATCACCAGACTTTAACGGCAGCGCAGGGGTGAAATTGGCGGGTAACCCTGTGGCGTCAACATACACAGGTACGTTGCTTTGACGGGTATCGGCTTTAATTTGGTCGATATAACCTGGAATAATGGTTAACAGTAAGGTGCCACTTTGCAAGTTCTGGTTACCAATGACCACGCGGGTGGTGGCATAGCCGCGTTCAATGATGCGATTTTGTACTTGAGTAACCACGCTGGTAATATCGTTAATCCCTAAGCATTTGCCCAGTACGCTGGTATTGCCTTGGGTCACTGGCAATAGCGCAAAGTCGAAGGTGTGTAGGTCTTGATAGGCTTTATGATCAAGGGCAGTTAGGGCGATTTGGTTAATGGTAAAGCAAGGGGCATTGGGGTCAACCGTGGCAGAGACGTTAGTTGGCGCCACGGCTTTGGTGTCAATGGTTACTGTGGGGTTTGGAATCAATGCCTGATTGCGCGCGGCGTCGCGCTGTTGTTGTAGCTGTATTTGGTTATCAGCAATTTGTTGGGGGGTGAGTGCCATCGCTTGGGATTGGGCCAAGATAGGTAGGATTAGCCATAGGCTGATAGGATACATCTTTATTGTTTTGGGTAAACGAGGCAATGATTGAACAGCATGCTTGGGGAAACTAACTGTATAAATTAACGACATCTTAAGGCAAATCCATTCTACAAACAGGTGTTTAGTCGCAAATTTACGCTTGTCTTGTTGAATTGTAAATAACTGATCAAGAAATAGTTAACAAATTAACACTAATAAACATTTAGCAATAAACTGAAACATTATGCTCAAGATTTTATTGGCTATGCTAGTAGAGTTTTTTTAGAGTGAAATCAGATTCCTGTTTCATTAAAAATACTTGTTATTGTTGAAAATAATAGCCGCAGATAAGGTCAGCGTCTTTATCGTATTTGGCTTTCAACAATAATAAGTATAGGACTTACGCAAAGACGACCGAAGGCGAGCGTAACTGCTCACGCAAATAATCACTGAGTAAACCCCTTTTAACCTGATATAAAGATTGTTTTAACCGTTTAGCCTGTCTGGCTAACTGCAGCCAAACCAGCATACAACAACAAATATGATTCCGCTGAATACGAGCCTTACGACACTGATTAGCTTCAATACCAGTGAGTTGTTTAAGTTCTCGGTGAAACTGCTCAATCTTCCAGCGGATGGCACACACCAATCGTGTGCCATCTGATGAATCCTGAGTGGTGTCATTGGTGACAATCCAGTCCGTGCGGTTTTCATTAACCACTACT
>CALJUC010000288.1 GCA_937975585.1 uncultured Moraxella sp.
TCGCTGGTTTGTGCAAAGGTCTCTAGACTAGTTTACCTAAAAAAATTACCCCTGCAAAAAAATCATTACTTACTAACATAACATTGCAAATTAATACAAAAACTAAAATTTCCCTCGCTTTAATAACAAAACTGCTGTCAAACCCTCGCTGAAAATAGCAATCTGTCTCGTTATACTGCATTCATAATTATCTTACTCAGCTGGTAAATCTGATTGGGTTTCTTCTTAAGATTTTTGTCTGTAGATTGTATTTTGTTTAATTGAATTATTCAATGATCGATGGGATAACGACTGATCTTCTAGAGAAATATTTCAACGCTTTAAATAACGTGTACCTAACGACATGATTGTAAAAAAGCGCTTGTAAAAAACCTATCTTTGCTTGATGTGATTTGCCATTATATTGATATTCAGGGGAATTTTATGTTTCATCGTACTCATCAGCTAAATGCCAACATGCCAGAAGCATCCTTTGCTTTTGCATCTTTGTCTGCCCAAATGATGCAACCTAATGTTGCAGATTCTAATCGCGATTTTAGTTTGAATGAATCATTACCGACTTATAAGACGTTGAGTCGTCGTGCTAACGATTACTTCACCCAAAGTGAAATAGGTTCAGCGGTATTACGAAAAACTGAAGAGGGTATTCAACAAAATAATCGTCATAGTGTTGATGACGAAACTGATACATTTTGCCAAGAGGTGGAAGAGCGCTGGAGACAAAATCGTAAATGGTTAGGGGTTATATTTATGACTTGGTTCCTAGTGGCATTAGGCTTGTTGTTGAATGCTATTTATATTGTTTAATTTCAACGATATTGATTATTGACTGCTATCCAAAAGATTTCGTTATTAGCTTAATTAAGTTGGTTTATGTTAACTGTCATTGTGCTAATAACAAAATTTTGGTTTATATGGGTTTCAAGATATTGTGCGAAACGATACTAAGTAATGTAATAGGTATTTGTAGTAATGTTATCGCTATTAGAGAATGATTTACCAGATGCTTGACCAGTAAGTTACTAGACTTGACGCAGTATCAGATTATAGCCCTGTTAGGCTATTTTTTTTGCCTAAAAGCGAGTACCATACGCCTAATCTAGCCAATAAATGATGAAAAAAGATAACCAATGCGAGATGAGCCTATAGCCTCGGCGGGTATAAGTACAGTAAAATATAACGCTTTTGTTTTGTATAATGAAAGGTTTGCTAATAGGATAAAATCTTAGTTCAATAAATTAGGGAATACTTTTGCCAAATTTGACAAATTCAACCACTACGGCGACTGATGAGGTTCTATTACCAAATCGCGCTGTGCCATCGACTTTTACGGCGCAATCTGTGCCATTGTTGTCATTATTGGGTGAAAGTTTGACACGTTGGCAGTTACATCGCTGCCAAGTGACAGAGGCGTTTATCCGCCAAGATGCGCCAATGAAGTTGATTTATCATTATGAGCAGTTGGATGAGGCAATAAAAGCAGATTATCCGTTACGCGGCAGTTTATTGTTGCGTTTTGATGAGCTGATGAGCCGAGAAACATTTGCTCAGTTGTTGGGATTACCGTTGAATCAAGTCGCCAAACCTTGGCAGCTAAAGTTTGTTGGTAAGTTGGTGGTGTTTTTGGCGCAGCCAGAAATCGCGCTTCGATTACACTGGTGTAATACCTTAAAGCCATTTGAGCCTGTTTATACCCCAGATTTAAGTAGTGCTATTGAGGCTGGGTTTAAACACTGGCAGTTTATCCCAAGTATCGAGATAATTAGCAAAAACCCGCAAGTGGTATTGACAGCTGAGCACCCAGATTTGGCAACGCCTTGGCAGTTGGCCAGTGGTCAGACTTTTACCGTATTGCCAGCACCATTGGCGTTGTCGCTACAAGCGTTTTTTCAGGAGCAAGACTTGGTTCAAGACAATTGGCTTACTGAGATAAAGACGGCGGCGCAAACTTATGCAGAACTTTGGCAAGCTGATAAATCCTAAGTAAGTTAACTGCTGATTAGGTTGCAAACGACGCCTAGCGATTGGCAAAAGATGTATACAAAACATGGTTTAAAATATTGACCGAACATTAACTGGGCTAACATTATGGGTTAGCTTGGTATCGGATTAGTGGGCTTAGATAGTTAGATAGGTAGTTGGGCAATTATTGAGGCAATGGGGGATAACTGTGGAAGGGTCGATTGATATTATTAGCTTGGTGACACAAGCCAGTATCTTTGTGAAATTGGTAATGGCCGCATTATTGGTGGCGTCATTGGCGTGTTGGGTCGCGATTTTTCGACTAAGTAGTCGTTTGAGCACCGCAAGCCAAACGGATGAGCATTTTGAGCAGACGGTTTGGTCGGGCGTGGAATTGCCAACCTTATATAAAGGTGTACAAGGCAATCCGGAGCGTAGTGGTCTTGAGCAGATTTTTTTTATTGGTTATACCGAATTTTTAAAGCTACTGCGTAATGGCCAGTCTAAAGCCGATATATTAGAAGGCGTTGAGCGTAAGTTGCGGGTTGGACTGGGCCGTCAACAGCTAGAGCTTGAGCAAGGGTTGTCAATGTTGGCGAGTATTGCCTCCGTATCACCGTATGTGGGCTTGCTAGGTACGGTTTGGGGGATTATGACCGCATTTATGGGGTTATCCACATCAAGCCAAGCGACCTTAGCCGCTGTTGCACCGGGTATTGCTGAGGCATTGATTGCCACCGCATTAGGCTTATTTGCGGCTATTCCAGCAGCCTTGGCCTTTAACCACTTTACCGCAAAAAGCGAGAAAGTGTATCAAAGCCGCGCTCTGTTTTGTGACGAGATGACAGGTATCTTAGTGCGCGATGTCACAGAGCAGACGACGGTTGTAAAACCGATGCAACCGCAACCAATCATGCCAATATCATCAAACCCGTTACTATAACCATCGTGCGAGCCAGGAATTTTGATGAAAACCAACCCTTATAGCCGCCCCAATGCGCGTAAAGTCAATGCCACGATGAATGTGGTACCTTATATTGATGTGATGTTGGTGCTATTGGTGATTTTTATGGTAACCGCACCCATGTTAACCACCGGTGTGGATATTGACTTGCCCAAAGCGCAAACCAAAGCACTGTCACAAGGTACCCAATTACCGGTGATTGTTTCGCTAAAATCGAATGGCGAGATTTATTTAAGCTATCAGGACAAAACTGATGAGCCTATGAGTAAAGGTCAATTGATTGATACCTTACAGCAGCTTCAGCGTTTACCAGAATATCAACTCGATGGTAAACCCAATGTCAATGTCATGATTAACGCTGACCAACAAAATCAATACGGTGATATCATGCAACTCATGGCAAGCTTACAGCAGGCGGGTATTCAAAAAGTGGGATTGCTCACTGCACCAACCAAGCCAGCCAACCCAACACAGCAATGAAGCGCCTATAATCAAGTTACGCATAGCATGCTATATCTATAACACGCTATAAACGGGCGCTGATTAAGATAGCCTAAGTGAGCCTAGCAACATTAGGATAGCAATGAGATTAACATGATGTATTCTGAAGTCACCTCAGTATATGTACCGGTAAAGACCCCAGATTATAAAGGTTGGGCGATATTGCTTAGTGTGCTAGGCCATGTGATTTTGTTGCTAGCATTGGCGTTTTTTTACCATAGCCCACCACAGCCCATGGAAACCACCTTAATCACCCCCGAGCAGTTAGCAGAGCTTGAGGGTCAAATTCGCGCCAATCAGCAAAATAATGCCGGTGATGTGGGTGGCACCGATAGTCCAATACAAGATGTATCAAATTGGCTAAGTGACGTTGCCAAGCCGAGTAGCAATCAAAGTGAAAATTATGATAACCAAGTGACTGAAGTCAAACAAGACTTGGCTGCCAAAGAGGCGGCTTGGCGGCAAGAGCAAGCAAAATTTGCTGAGCAGATTGACCAACAAACGGCGCAAGAGCAGCAACAACTGATTGAAGAGTTAAATACCGCGCAAACGGTCGAGCAAGATGCGCTAAAGCAAAGCCGTCAAGCCGAAAGCAATCGAGATGCCATGCGTAAAGAACTTATCGATGCGCATGAGGCCTATAACAAAACAGCACTACCGAACCGCAATGAAGACGCAAAGGCCACTTCGTCATCGCGTTCTTTAAGCCTTGCCGATGATGGACAATCTATGGGTGGTGCATCGAGTCGTGGTAGTAGTGCAGCGCGCTCAGGTGGGGTGAGTGGTTCAAGTTCAGCTGGGTATTTAAGCCTAAGATGAAAGAATAATACAACTGGAGGTACTTTTCCATGAGCGATAGCCTTTACATTCAGACAGAACAAAACGTGGAGGTTCATCACCCCCATGTCTATCTTCAGGACATTGCCAAGCTATCCTGCACCAATTCCAAAATTTTAAATCACCTAAGGGTTCTCCCGGTAGCAAACCTGGATCCGGACAAGACAGGCCGGTATGTGATTTCTGTTATGGATCTTATAAATGATATCCAGCTCAAAGAGCCTGATCTTGCTATTACGCATATTGGCGAACCAAACTTCATCATCACCTATCAGAAGGAAGGAACTGTCAATATTGTTATAAGATGGTGCAAAGTCATATTTGTCTGCCTCGCCACCTTTTTCGGTGCAGGCTTTTCCATTATGACCTTTAACAATGACGTAGACATCCCCGCTCTATTTGAGCAGATCTACACCCAGGTCACCGGACAGCCCACAACCGGCAATACTGTCCTGGAAATTTCCTATTCTATCGGTATCGGTCTCGGCATCCTGTTCTTCTTTAACCACTTCGGAAGAATGAAACTCACCAACGATCCCACACCTATGCAAGTGCAGATGCGTCTGTATGAAGATGACATAAATACCACGATCATTGAAGATATTTCGCGAAATAAGAAGTGACCGCTCACAGTAACCCGTTCTGTTACTGTTCACTGGTAACGTTCCGCGAGGTGTTTTTTGTGAACAAAGTTCACAGA